>NZ_JBISEP010000013.1:0-70084 GCF_044383835.1 Paraliobacillus sp. JSM ZJ581 | reverse complement strand
ACACAGTAGTTAAGCTCTTCAGCGCCGATGGTAGTTGGGGCCTTGCCCCTGCAAGAGTAGGACGTCGCTAGGCAACCTAAAAACCTTTGAATTTATTTCAAAGGTTTTTTTCTTTATCAAACAACCCTATATCGCTCTATACTAAATGTAGTGGTGCCATCTGTTCTACCATTGCTTCAAAAGAAGAAGAAAAATATACGCATTCCCCTCTCTTTTGTTAACACTACCTTTTGAAGATAATAAAATATATGATTGTAAAAATATAAACTGTAAAAAAACTCCATCATTAAAATTATTAATTTATTGTAATTATATTATCCATAATTACATAAATTAGGTTAGATGACCTTCCAAATTTTAAAGGAGGAGTATGCATGACAGGAAAAAAAGTGAGTTATTTTGCAGGAGGTAATACAGCAAAAGGATTTTATAATTTACTGGAATCGAATCTACAAGGGATAGAAGTGATTTATACATTAATTGGAGGACCCGGAAATGGGAAATCTAGCTTAATAAAAAGACTTGCAAGTACTTGGAGTGAAAAGGGGTATGATATTGAACAAATATATTGCTCATTTGATCATGATAAATTAGCTGGTTTGATTATTCCTTCTTTAAAGTGTGCGATAATAGATGCAACACATCCAAAAGGTTTTAAGCCTAAAGCCCCTGGTGCAATTGAGCAATATGTCAATTTAGGTGTTGCATGGGATACTTCATTACTAAGTACACAACGTCAAGCTATATTGAATTATGAAAAACAAAAGAGCGAAACATTAGAATTGGCTTATCAATCTTTTGAAAGAGGCTTATTGATTCATGACGAATTAGAGTCTGTTTACATTAACAATATTGATTTTAAAAAGGCAGATCAAGTAACAAAAGAATTAATTGAAAAACTATTCACTGGTAAAAAAAGCAAATTATCAGATGCAATCACACGACATCGCTTTTTTGGTGCATCGACTCCAAACGGTGTTGTAGACTTCATTGCAAATATTACAGAGGGACTTAATAAAAGATTTTTTATTAAAGGACGGGCTGGAACTGGGAAATCAACGTTGTTGAAAAAAATTGCTGCGACAGCTACAGAGCGAGACTTTGATGTGGAAGTCTATCATTGCGGATTCGATCCAGAAAGTATTGATATGATTATTATACGAGAACTAAGTGTTTGTCTATTTGATAGCACGGATCCGCATGAATATTTTCCAAATAGGCATGGTGATGAAATTGTTGATTTATATGAAAAAACGGTTGCACCCGGAACGGATGAAGCAAATGAGTATGAAATTAATACTCTAAATAAACGTTATAAACAACGAATGAAAGAAGGAATTGGATATTTGCAAGAAGCAAAGACTATACATGATCAATTAAAGAAAATATATGTTGATTCCACTGATTTTTCAGTTATTGATGCAATTTACAAAGATATTTACAGATCTATTGAAAAATGTCAAAATTTCTAAGCATATTCTAACTATTAAGTGGTATTGTTTGCTGCCTTTTCATTATTTAATAATTAAAAAAAGGCAGCTTAACTATAAAATACATACAAAAATTAATTACCTTCATCTGTGTATTGTAGTACTTAACAAAATTGAAAGATTCTTATTTTAATAGTGAATAAAACTTTGTTAAGTGGACAAACTATGACATAGATGGAGGTGGAGATACGGTGGAAGAACGAATAACGCGTGAAGAATGTGGCATTTGCCATAATAGTAAAAAAGAAGGTATTCATATCTATCATTTTTTTATTTGTCAGTCTTGTGAAAGAAAAATAATAGAGACTCAACCGGAAGATGAGTTGTACAGCTATTTTGTTAATAAACTAAAGCAAATAAATAAAAGAACACAATATTCGTAATGTAACCGACTCGTATTATTAATAGAATACGGGTTTTAATTTTTGTGTAATTAATTCCATAACAACTTTATTAAAGTATATTAGTAGAAGCATTTTAGTTATAATATATAGATGACTATAAAAGATGAAAATATGCGTATCAAAAAAGGGTATCTTTATTTGAGTGATTAATATAATTTAAAAAATATCCATATCTTCCGATCACCTTGGACATGAAATGGTTTTATTTCCCTGATGTAAGTAGAGAAAATATTTAAAGAAATGTTGTCTATTGATATGACGGGTAATCACTAATTTAGATGATCGGCTAACAACAATATTGTAAATGATGCTAGGTAGTTGTTGAGAAAGAACTAGCGCAATGGTTTGAAGTATAGTTTACTTTTCCTGAGTCATGGTTTAGAGATATTTAAGCAATGAGATAGATTTAAAAAAGCTAAAGGAAAAATATAAGGTCAATTAAAAATAACTGAAAAACATGCTACAATAGAAAAAAAGACAAATTTTTTTCCAAAGAAAGTGAAGCGTTTAACTTTTACTTATTAAAGATGGCTAGGTTAGAGCAACTATTTATTAAGTAGGAGTATCCATTAGAAAGAAAGGGTTGTAACTGAACAACTTATGCCATCTAACAATAAGCGTGCCTATTGTAGTAAAATGTGTGCGTATTGAATTAGAAAATATAGTATATATTCATTTTCAACAAGATAACAAACAAATAGGGTTGTTTGTTGTAGTAGCATTGTTTTGTTGGAAAACAGATTATGAGGAACGATGGCTTGCAAGATGGAGTCTGTTTTTTCTAAAAGGAGAATGCGTGTGTCAGGTCAATTTATAACATTTGAGGGTGGAGAAGGTGCTGGTAAAAGTTCTGTTTTACAAGCGGTTTCCTGTCAACTAAAACAATTAGGTTATCAAGTAGTTACTACGAGAGAACCTGGTGGAATTGAGATAGCTGAAAAAATAAGAGATATCATATTAGATCGAGCATATACAGTTATGGATGCAAGAACAGAAGCGTTGTTATATGCTGCTGCTAGAAGACAACATTTAGTAGAACGAGTTGTTCCTGCATTAGATGATGATCAAATCGTATTATGTGACCGTTTTATTGACAGTAGCTTAGCTTATCAAGGTTATGCAAGAGGGTTGGGCATAGATGAAGTTTATCAAATTAATCAGTTTGCTATTAGTAACACAATGCCAGATCTCACATTGTTTTTTGATATTACACCAGAAGAAGGATTAAAGAGAATAGCATTAAATAGCGAACGTGAAAAAAATAGGTTGGATTTAGAAGAATTATCTTTTCACCAAGCTGTTTATGATGCTTATATGTTACTTCTTGACCGGTTTAATGATCGAATCGTAGCAGTTGATGCTAGTCCTAAGTTAGAGGTCGTAGTAGAGTATGCGTTAGATCTTATTTTAAAGCATATAAATAATCATACCGTTAAAACAAAATGATTGGGAGGCGAGTAAAGTGAAATTGATTGTAGCAGTTTTACAAGATAAAGATAGTAATCGTTTAACAGATGCTCTAGGTAAAAAAGATTTTAAAACAACGAAGCTATCCACAACTGGCGGATTTTTAAAAGAAGGTAATACAACATTAATGATTGGATGTAATGATGATGCAGTAGATGAAGCTTTAGCAGTTATTAAAGATAATTGTAGCCAACGGGAACAAATGGTTGCTCCAATCTCACCGATGGGAGGAAATGCTGATTCTTATATCCCGAGGCCAATTAATGTAGAAGTAGGAGGAGCGACTGTATTTGTGTTACCAATTGATTCCTTTTATCAGTTTTAAACTACTATGTCACTCTTTTGCTATATGATTTGTAAAGGAGGTACTTTAAATGAAGATTAATCAAGAGATGCGAGCGCAAATTGAAGCAACAAAAACACAAGCAGTTAATAATCAAAAAATTAACAAAAAATTTGATGTGATGGTTGCCTCGCAAACCCAAAAGCTACAACACGAACAATTGACCGAATTAGTAAAAAATATTACATTGCAAGGAGAGCGACTAGCACGTTATCGTTCTTTTAAAGATTTAGCTAAGTATAAACGATTGGTGAAAGATTTTGTTAAAGAAGCAGTACAATATGGCATGGATTTAAATCATTCGCATAGTTTTAATTTCCAGGGAAATAATCGAAAACTAACCCTTGTAAAAGAGATTGATGAAAAATTAGTGCAACTAACTGAAGTAGTATTAGAACAAGAAAGGCGTTCGATTGACATATTAGATGTAATCGGGGAAATAAAAGGGCTATTAATTAATTTATATTCATAACTGACTATAAGATAGTTGAAAAAGATGATAATATAAAATAAGATGAAAACAAGAGTTGAAATGCTTTCATTTCGCTCTTTTTTCTTGTTTTTCGAAAAACATTTGGTAGGCATTCAATGATTACAAGCAAATAGATCCAATAGTAAAAGGGCGTATCGATATGGATAATTGGAAAGAGTTAGCGACAATTCAGCCAATTGCAACGAAGATGGTAGTAAATATGATTAAGCGTAATCGTATTTCTCATGCTTATTTATTTCATGGTCAAAAAGGTGTAGGGAAAGGCAATATGGCAACATTGCTAGCGAAAAGTATTTTTTGTGTGAATCAGGTGGATGGTGAGCCTTGTCATGCATGTAGGAATTGTCTTCGTATTACATCTGGAAACCATCCAGATGTTCATAAAATAATCCCTGAAGGCACCTCAATAAAGAAAGATCAAATTTTACATTTACAAAAAGAATTCTCTTATACTGGTCTAGAATCAAATAGAAAAGTATATGTTATTCAAGATGCAGATAAAATGACAGTCAATGCAGCAAACAGGCTATTGAAATTTTTAGAAGAGCCAAGTAAGCAGACAACAGCCATTCTACTAACTGAGAATGTGTATGGTATTATAAACACTATTCGTTCTAGATGCCAGATTATTTCCTTACAGCCTTTGAATGAAAAAAAAATGCAAATGATGCTACAAGATCTAGGTATTACAGAGGCAAATGCACGATTGTTCTCTGCATTAACGAATAATGTGGATGATGCAAAAGTTTTTGATCAAAATGAGTGGTTTGCGCAAGCGCGAAATTTAGTGGTACAATTAGTTGAAATGCTTCAGTACAAAAATGATGAAGTACTATTGTTTATACAAAAGCAATGGATGTCACACTTTTCTGATAGAGAGCAATTACAGCTTGGTCTAGATTTGCTTGTTCTGTGGTATAAAGATGTTATGTATCAGCTTATTGGTAGAGAAAAATATATTATTTTTAATTCTTATTTAGATAAAATAGAAAAAAGTGCGATGTATTGGTCTAAGGAGGATACAACACAGATACTTTATGCTATGATGGAAGCGAAGAAACGCATGGAGCAGAATGTTCATCCTACACTTTTGATGGAGCAATTAACACTGCGAATGCAGAGGTGAGAATATGATAGAGGTAATAGGTATACGCTTCAAAAAAGCGGGTAAGATATATTATTTTGACCCTGGCGAAATGATTATTACCAAGGACGATTATGTCATTGTGGAAACGGTCAGGGGCGTTGAATTTGGAAAAGTAGTCATTGCCAATAAACAAGTTGATGAGGAAGATGTTGTCCTTCCTTTAAAAAAAGTAATACGCATTGCGACTCCAAAGGATAAACGAATTGTTGCAGAAAATCAAAAAAATGCAACGGAGGCTTATCAAGTTTGTCAGTCGAAAATTATAGAACATAGCTTAGATATGAATTTAGTTGATGTAGAGTATACATTCGATCGTAACAAGGCTATATTTTATTTTACAGCCGATGGACGAGTTGATTTTCGTAACTTAGTGAAAGATCTTGCTGTTATATTTAAGACACGTATTGAATTGCGTCAAATAGGTGTAAGAGATGAAGCGAAGCTATTAGGTGGAATTGGTCCGTGTGGTAGAATGTTGTGTTGTTCTACTTTCTTAGGTGACTTTGAACCTGTATCAATAAAAATGGCAAAAGATCAGAACTTATCATTAAACCCAGCGAAGATTTCAGGCTTATGTGGTCGATTAATGTGCTGTTTGAAATATGAAAATGATGATTATGAAACAGCAAAAAAAGAATTGCCTGATTTGGGTGAATCCATTCAAACACCTTATGGAAAAGGTAAAGTAGTAGGTTTGAATATTCTAGAGCGTATGATTCAAATAGAAATTCCCGATAAAGAGAGAGTCATTGAGTATACGTTAGATGAGTTAATCGATGAGGGAGTTATTCATACGGAAGCCACAGAATAATGGGGTGGAGGTAGCATGAATAAAAAAGAGGTATTTGAACAAGTATCTTATATGGAAGAACAAATTGGTCAACTCTATCAACAACTTGGTGATTTAAAAAATCACATAAGTGAACTGTTGGAAGAAAATCATCGATTATCTATGGAAAATCATCATTTGCGAAATCGTCTAGAAAGTGAGATAACCCATGAAACTGGGACAGATCATGGGTTAGAACATCATGATGTCGGTATTGGTGAAGGGTATGACAATTTAGCGCGTTTATATGAAGAAGGATTTCATATTTGTAATGTGCATTTTGGAAGTCCAAGGCAAGATGAAGATTGCTTGTTTTGTTTATTATTTTTAAACAAAACAAAATAATGACGTTTTTAGGGCTGATTATTTTAGGTGCCATCACCTTTAATTTTCAGTCCTTTTAAACGCAAACAAGAGAAGTGGTAGAGGGGCATAATCATGGTAGAGTTAAAAGAAGATGAGCGTTTAGATTATTTATTGGCAGATGAATCGATGCAGATTATTCAAAGCCCGGCAGTGTTCTCTTTTTCTATTGATGCTGTACTTCTTGCTAATTTTGCACGTATCCCACTCAAGAGAGGAAAAATATTAGATCTTTGTACAGGTAACGGTGTCATTCCACTATTATTTAGTAAAAAAACTACAGCAACGATTACCGGGGTAGAAATTCAAGCACGTCTATATGACATGGCAAAAAGAAGTGTGGACATGAATCAAAAAGAAGCGCAAATCCAATTGATTCATGGCGATTTGAAAGATATGCCAGCACGATTTGGTAATAATAAGTTCGATATTGTGACAGTAAATCCACCGTACTTTCAGACAGAGAAAAAATCGCACCAAAATAAAAATGATTACTTAACGATAGCAAGACATGAAATACTTTGCAGTTTGGATGATGTGGTACAAGCTTGTAGCAAACTAGCAAAGTCAGGTGGAAAAGTCGCAATGGTGCATCGCCCAAACCGGTTGGTAGAAATCTTAACTTTATTCAAACAATATAAATTAGAGCCTAAGCGATTACAATTCATTTATCCTAAAAAAGGAAAAGAAGCGAATGTTTTATTAATTGAAGCAATACGTGATGGGAATCCAGACTTACATATTCATCCACCTTTATATGTGTTTGAACAGAATGGAGAGTATACAAAGGAGCTATCAGAAATTATTTATGGACAAAAAATATAATCATGTGGTTTACATTTTAGAGTGTAAAGATGGAACGTTATATACAGGTTATACGAATGATTTAGCTCGTCGTCTTGCTATGCATGAGTCAGGTAAAGGGGCAAAATACACAAGAGGAAGAGGTCCTTTTTCACTTCGATATTACAAAGGATTTGAAACGAAAGAAGAAGCAATGAAAGAAGAATATTGTATGAAGCAATTAAAAAGGAAGGATAAGATGACTCGAATTCGTTCGTTTCAACAGAAGGAGGGGCGATGTGAATATTCAAAGGAGCTTTGATCCCAATAATATATTTGGCACACTATATATTGTGCCTACACCTATTGGTAATTTAGAGGATATTACAATTCGTGCATTAAATACCTTGCGTGAAGTTGATTTCATTGCAGCTGAGGACACTAGAAATACGAAAAAGCTTTTAAACCATTTTGACATCAACCAATCGCTTATTAGTTATCATGAACATAGTAATGATCAGCGTGAGCAAATGTTAATTGAGGCAATGCAAAACGGAAAGAATGTGGCATTAGTAAGTGATGCAGGTATGCCCGCTGTCTCAGATCCTGGTAATCCTGTGATTGAATCGGCCATTAAACAGTCTATACCTGTTGTAGTACTTCCGGGTGCAAACGCTGGATTATGTGCTCTAGTTGCTTCGGGTCTTCCTACAAGACACTTCTATTTTTATGGATTTCTGCCAAGAAAAAATAAAGATAAAAAAGAAGCACTACAACAGTTGAGTCAACTTACAGATACGATTCTGCTGTATGAATCACCATATCGTGTAAAAGATACGCTCTCAGAATTGTATAACCATTTCGGCAATCGCTCCGTTGTAATTGGAAGGGAATTAACCAAACGGTTTGAAGAATATGTGCGTGGTACATTAGAAGAAGTAATAGAGTGGGCAAAAACAGGGACGATTAAAGGTGAATTTTGTATTGTTATTGAAGGAGCAAAGTATAAAGGTGAAAGTGAGAACAATTGGTGGCAAGATCTATCTGTATCATTACATGTACAACACTATATTGATCAAGAAAAACTACCAAGCAAAGAAGCTATTAAAAAAGTTGCTTTAGATCGGAAGCTACAGAAACGTGACGTTTATCAAGCTTATCATATAAATAACCAATAGCATCACTTAATTAACAAAAAAAGATGAAGTATCTTTCTGATAGATACTTCATCTTTTTTGGTGTCTTTTACTTGTTCATGCGTGAGTTAATTTCATCAACTAGTGCTTTTGCACCCTCGGGGCTTAATACTAGTTTGCCGTCAGCTAATGATAAGTTATTATCAGAAATATCGCCAGTCACTTGACAAGTCATGCTTGGCTTATATTTTTGTAGGATAATTCTTTCATCATCAACGTAAATTTCTAACGCGTCTTTCTCGTTAATTCCTAGAGTACGACGAAGTTCGATTGGAATAACCACGCGTCCTAACTCATCAACTTTACGAACAATACCTGTAGATTTCATATTCTTTTCTCCTCTCAAGATAAATAATGGTTCTGCCATTATTCGACAAGTTCTACATTTAACATACCAGTAATTTCTATATGTGTCAATTACTTTTTTTGAAAAAAACTAATGTTTTAGGAAAAATAATAAAATAAATATATATTTCTCCCGATATTCATAATAGATTTTCTTTGAAGAAGAAAAATGAACAGTATTCCTATGTTTTTGTATCAGCGGCTAGTGCCTTCGGAAATGGAAAATCAAAACATCCATTTACTGATTAATAACAAGAGTAATATTTTAGTTTACGCTATTAGGAATGGAAAAATAACAATAAAACCGATACAATAGAGGGAAATGAATGATGTAAAATAATAAATACTGTGTAAATATACACATGATAAGCAATAATGTAAAAAAAGCAATAATTCAGGAGGAAGATTTCATGGCTCAAGAGAAGAAAACATTTTATATTACTACACCGATTTATTATCCAAGCGGTAAATTGCATATAGGTAACGCTTATACAACCATTGCTTGTGACGTATCTGCTCGATACAAAAGATTAAAAGGCTATGATACGTTTTATTTAACAGGAACGGATGAACATGGACAAAAGATTGAAAAAAAAGCACAGGAGTTAGGCCAGACGCCACAGGACTATGTGGACGGAATGGCTAAAAGTATTAAAGAGCTTTGGAAATTATTGAAAATTTCAAATGATAAATTTATACGAACAACTGATGGCTATCACAAAGAAGTGGTAGCAAAGATTTTTGACAAGTTAAAGAAACAAGGTGACATCTATTTGAGTCACTATGCTGGCTGGTATTCTGTTCCAGATGAAGAGTTTTTTACTGAAACACAGCTTGCCGAGGTTTATCGTGATGAAGCAGGTAATGTAATTGGTGGAGTTGCGCCTAGTGGACACGAAGTAGAGTGGGTGAAGGAAGAATCTTATTTCTTTCGTATGAGTAAATACGCAGATCGATTACTTGACTATTACGAAAATCATCCACATTTCATTCAACCAGAGTCACGCAAGAAAGAAATGATTAATAACTTTATTAAACCAGGATTGGAAGATCTAGCTGTTTCTCGTACAACATTTGACTGGGGTGTACCGATTAATTCAGATCCAAAGCATGTTATTTATGTATGGATAGATGCTTTGACGAACTATATAACTGCGCTTGGTTATGATCCAGAATTAGGTGGCTTTGACCATCAACCAGAATTATTTAAGAAATTCTGGCCAGCTGATGTGCAAATGGTTGGCAAGGAAATTGTTCGTTTCCATACAATCTATTGGCCAATTATGTTAATGGCATTAGATTTACCACTTCCAAAACAGGTATATGGACATGGTTGGTTATTAATGAAAGATGGGAAAATGTCTAAATCGAAAGGGAATGTCATTTATCCAGAATTCTTAGTCAATCGTTACGGTGTTGACCCAATGCGTTATTACTTAATGCGTGAAGTACCGTTTGGAAACGATGGTATTTTCACACCGGAAGATTTTGTTTCTCGAATGAATTTTGATTTATCCAATGATCTAGGTAATTTATTGAATCGAACCATTGCTATGATAAATAAATATTGTAATGGAGAAGTGCCAGCGTATAACGGAGATGTGACTCTATACGATAATGATTTACGTGAATTAGCAGCAGAGACAGTTAGTGTGTATGAAGCAGAAATGGATGCGATGCAGTTCAGTCAAGCATTAACAGCAGTATGGCGATTTATTTCACGTACAAATAAATACATCGATGAAACTCAACCATGGTTACTAGCTAAAGAGGAGGATAACCGTGCTGAGTTGGAAAGTGTAATGGTTCACTTAGCTGAAAGTTTACGTATTGTAGCTACGTTACTTCAACCAATTTTTATTGATACATCTAGTAAGATTTATCAACAGCTAGGATTAGATGATAGACACGATCAGATATGGGAGAACCTGCAGTTTGGAAATTTCCCGATAGGACGAAAAGTAGTAAAAAAAGGTGAACCTATTTTTCCACGATTAGACAAAGAGGAAGAAGTAGAAGCGATGAAGCAAGCAATGGCTGGAACAAAACCAGCAGAGGAAGAAGCTGAGTGGGATCCAGAAAACATAGAGCTGTCTTCTATTAAGAATCAAACGATTAAATATGATGATTTTGATAAAGTAGAGCTAAAGGTAGCTGAAATTATATCTTGTGAAAAAGTGGAAGGCGCAGATAAGCTACTTCAATTTCGATTAGATGCAGGTGATACAAATGGTCATCGCCAAATTTTATCAGGGGTCGCCGAATTTTATAAAAACACAAAGGAATTAGTTGGTAAAAAAGTTGTGATTGTCGCTAACCTTAAACCACGAAAAATGCGAGGGCTCATTAGTCAAGGTATGATTCTTTCTGGGGAAGATGCGGAAGGTAACCTATCTTTAATAACCGTTCCGGACTATTTGCCAAATGGATCTGCTGTAAAATAATAAAAGTTAAACGCTTATCGATGTAATTTGATGGGCGTTTTCCTTTTCATATGAAGTGCAATAATAGGAGGGTAATGATGTTATTTGATACACATGTACATTTAAATGTGAGACAATTTGATCAAGATCGAGAGGAAGTAATTGAACGCGCCAAAGAAGCGGGAGTAACTCATATGGTGATTGTTGGGTTTGACCATGAGACAATACCTAAGGCGATCGAGCTTGCTGAAACGTATGAACACTTTTATGCAGCAGTTGGGTGGCATCCAGTAGACGCCATTGACTTTACAGAAAAAGAGTTAAAATGGTTAGAGGAATTAGCTAGTCATCCGAAAGTGGTTGCATTAGGAGAAATGGGATTAGATTATCACTGGGATAAATCACCTCATGATGTGCAAAAAGAGGTGTTCAGGAAACAAATACGATTAGCACGCGAAGTAAATATGCCAATCATCATCCATAATCGAGAAGCTACAGAAGATATTATAAAAATTTTGCAAGAGGAGCAAGCGAGCGAAGTTGGTGGTATAATGCATTGTTATAATGATGACCCAATATATGTGCCAGCCTGTCTGGATATGAACTTCTATATTTCTTTGGGTGGACCTGTAACATTTAAAAATGCAAAATTACCGAAAGAAGTGGCTAAGATGGTTCCTTTGGATAGACTTTTAATTGAAACAGACTGTCCATTTCTCGCTCCTCATCCTAATCGTGGAAAGAGGAATGAACCCGCTTATGTTGCGCTAGTTGCAGATCAAATTGCAACATTGCGAGGTATTTCCGCTGAAGAGGTACAGGAAGCCACAAGGAAAAATGCGCATCACTTATTCCGTTTATCTTAAAATAATTATATCATTTGCCTATTTTACGGAAATGTTACGGAATAAATGAATTGTAACCTTTTTTTAATAAAGATGAAACAATTAGATATTTTAATTACCTAAACATTGATCTATAAGCCTTAATCCCCATTACAAAGCTCCTTTCACCCGTTTGACACGCTTTTGCATTGTATATATAATACAACGACGGGTATAAAGGAGGCAAAAGAAGATGAGGAATCTTTCCAAGCTATTGCCAATATGGAATAAAAAATTGGTAATACCTGTTGTTTCAGTAATGGTGTTATTTGCATTTGTAGCTTATGTTACATATGAAGCTACTGAGGCAGCGGTCGAAGTGACTGTAAATGGTGACACCGAAACGGTAGAAACACGTGCAGAAACAGTTGCAGATTTAATGCAAGAACTTGAGATAAACGTCGAAGAACATGATGCACTTTCACATAAAGAAACAGCACTTATAACAAATGATATGAAAATAGTATATGAAAAGGCGAAGGAAGTTGTGTTAACTATCGACGGAGAATCAACGACCTATTATACAACAAAAGATACAGTAGGGTCTTTCTTAAAAGATGAGGATATTACTATTGAAGAACATGATATGTTATCCGTTGACGCTTCTAAGTCGATTGAAGATGCGATGGATATCTCCTTAGAAAAAGCATTTCAAGTAACACTTAATGATGGAGGGAAAGAATCAGAGGTTTGGACGACGACAGATACTGTTGGCGATTTTCTTTCTAGTCAATCGATTACATTGAATGAACTGGATCGTGTAAAACCTTCAAAAGAGAATGATGTTACAGATAAAACAACTGTAACGATTACCCGTGTAGAGAAAGTAACTGAACTGGCAGAAGAAGAGATGGATTATGCCACAGTGAAAAAAAATGATAATTCTTTAAAAAAAGGGACTGAACAAGTAGTTGAGTCCGGAGAGCCAGGTTTAGTTGAGAAGAAATACGAACTTACGCTTGAAAATGGAGAAGAAATCGATAGAAAGTTACTGTCTGAAAATGTGAAGAGAAAAAGTAAAGATCGAGTAGTTGCAGTTGGAACAAAAGTTATCCAAAATACAGGGTTGAATACGGTATCGCGTGGAGATAGTAATACATCAAAAACACTGTACATGCAATCCACAGCTTATAATTGGAACTGTAAATCCTGTAGTGGATCAGGTTTAACGGCAACAGGGTATAATTTACAAGCGAATCCTAACGGAGTGATTGCTGTTGATCCTAGTGTAATTCCTTTAGGTACAAAAGTGTATGTGGAAGGCTATGGCTATGCAGTAGCTAGAGATACAGGTGGTAACATTAAAGGAAATCGAATCGATGTCCATTTACCATCAAAAGCCGCTGCGTTGAGCTATGGAAGGAAAACAGTGAAAGTACGAATACTTAAGTAGTTCGTATTATGTGAAAATGTGTAAGAGGGGGAATGTCAACTTTGACAACCTCCTTTTTTTATTTTAAAGGTAAAGATTATAAGTAAGTGGGTACCTGCTAGTCGTTTATTTACAGTTTGAAGTCACGGGCTTAGAGCATGATGTCGCGATTTTTTCACCTGAGAGCACTTGCCTAAGTGATGTGTTGAACTCTATAATGTAAACAGATTGAATGAATGGGAGAATGTAGTGTGCAGATACAAGAGATCATAGTAGTCGAAGGTAAAGACGATACTTCTAAAATTAAACAAGCGGTAAAGGCCGATACAATAGAAACAAATGGATCAGCTATCAATGAGCAAATTATGGAACAAATTAAACATGCACAAGAAAAGCGAGGCATTATTATTTTTACTGATCCTGATTATCCTGGACAACGTATTCGCCACATTGTTTCTGAATCGGTACCTGGGTGTAAGCATGCATTTTTAACAAAGGATGAAGCAAGAGCAAAGCAAGATAAAGGAATTGGCATTGAACATGCCACCATCGAAACGATAAAAGAAGCATTATCTCAAGTGTATGAACTAACAGAAATACAACCTGTTAATATAAAAAAAGATGATTTAATTGAATTGGGTTTAGTTGGTGGGCCTCATGCGAAAGACCGAAGAGAAAAATTAACAAAACAACTACGGATTGGTTATGCAAATGGAAAACAATTGTTAAAAAGGTTGCATATGTTTCAAATATCAAAAGAGTGTTTAGCAGAAGAGATGGCTGTTATTCTCCAGGAGGAAAAAAGATGACTTTTAAAGCGATTGCTACACCAACTAGAACAAAAGAGATCTTAAATAAATATGGGTTTTCATTTAAAAAAAGTCTAGGGCAAAACTTTATTTTAGATGTGAATACGTTAAAGAATATTATTGAAGTTGCTGGTGTGAGCGATAAAACTGCTGTAATAGAAATTGGCCCCGGAATCGGAGCATTGACAGAACAATTAGCTAGCCATAGTAAACAAGTGATCGCATTTGAAATCGATCAGCGCCTAGCCCCCATTCTAGAAGATACCCTAAGTGAGTATTCAAATGTTACTATTATTTATCAAGATATACTAAAAGCAGATGTAGAACAGATAGTGAAGGCACATTTTTCTAATTTACAGGATATAAAAGTAGTGGCTAATTTACCATATTATGTAACAACCCCTATTTTAATGAAGCTATTGATGGAGCGTTTACCTATTTCTAGTATTTCTGTCATGATTCAAAAAGAAGTTGCTGATCGTATGGCTGCAAAACCAAATACAAAAAGTTATGGCTCTTTGTCAATTGCTGTGCAATATTATACAGAGGCGTCTGTAGCGCTACACGTTCCTAAAACAGTATTTACGCCTCAACCTAATGTGGATTCCGCTGTATTACATTTAAAGCTAAGAGAAACACCGTTAGTTGAAGTTATCGATGAAACTTTTTTCTTTGATCTAGTTCAAGCTTCTTTTGCACAAAGAAGAAAGACATTGAGAAATAATTTGACTAGATATTTTTCTCAAGACTACTCGAAAGAAGAAATAGAAGTAAGAATGAAACGAGTTGGAATTGATGGAACACGACGGGGTGAATCTTTATCTATTCAAGAGTTTGCCGATTTGGCTAATACATTTTTATAAGTATTAGGCGCACATATTCACTTAACTAACCATAATCTATGGTAGAACGTCTATCGTAAATATGAGGTGGGTGAATCATGTCCTTTGTTACTGGTGATGTAGTTACTAGAAATTCTTATAACAATGACATCCTTTTTCGAATCAGTACAATAACTAATAATGTCGCTATGCTGCATGGAGAAGATATCCGTTTAGAAGCAGATGCCGGTATAACAGATCTAAAAAAGGTTCAGGAACGGGAAATGAAGCATTGGAAAAATAAAGATAAAGAGAAAACAGATTACTCTTTTAGGCTGTTTCGTCAAGATTATCAATTGATGAAAGAAAAGAGACATTATGAATCAACTGCTGGCTATCATCAAGATGCAAATTATTTTCAGTTACCAGCACGTGTGCTTCACTTAGACGGGGATCGATTGTATTTAAAAAAATGTATTGAACTGTATCAGCGAGTGGGCTTACAAGTACATGGTCTTTATTGTGATGAAAAAGAAATGCCGGAAGAAATGGATCGATTAATTACAAAAATTCAACCAGATATGATTGTTATTACTGGACATGATGCTTTTTTACGTAATAAAGGGGAAAAAAGTGATTTGCGAGCATATCGTCATTCTAAATATTTTGTTGACACGGTGAGAGCGGCAAGAAATGTTGTTCCTAATGTTGATCAATTAGTTATTTTTGCCGGAGCTTGTCAGTCTCATTTTGAATCATTAATTAGAGCAGGCGCTAATTTTGCAAGCTCTCCATCAAGAATTAATATACATGCCCTAGATCCTGTTTATATTGCCGCAAAAGTTGCATACACATCCTTTATGGAGAAAGTAAGTGTATACGATGCGCTTAGAAATACATTAACGGGTGAAAAAGGATTAGGTGGAATTGAAACAAGAGGTCTGCTTCGAACCGGTATGCCATATGTGAAAGAAGATTTAAATTGAAACTGAGACAAAACTAAATTACAAACAATAGAAAGCAAACCATAATCCTGAAATATGGATATTGGTTTGCTTTCTAGTTAGTTATGGAAATATACGACACTCATCAAAATAAAAGTTTTTTTGTTTGATGTATTGCTGTGGAAACATTTCTTATCCTTGAATAGAGCGTACGAGCTATTAAAGCATGCATGTTAGGCAAAGATCTTCGCGTTCTTGTACAACGGATAACTGATCCAGCCCTATACCTGTGCAAGGGGAGTATATTTCTACATTAATCATTTTACTTTTATATTAATAGCATTTGTTCTACTTTCAGTTAAGAAATAATGTTTTGTTCCAGCTTGTTTTTTGTACATAATTTCACATTTTTGAGAAACCCTAATAAATAATAGAGGAGTTACAAAATATTTTGTTGACAAGTAAAACAATTACTTGTTATAATATAATATTTTATTGACGGTAATACAAGCTTGTGCTATAATTATTTTAGTGAGGTGGAGTATATTGGCCAAAACATTAGTTGAAATTAAACAAGGTCTGGATAGCCAAATTGGAAAACGTTTAAAATTAACTGCCAATGGTGGAAGAAGAAAGACAATTGAACGGTATGGAACATTGGCTGAAACGTATCCTGCAGTGTTTATTGTTGCACTTGATCAAGAAGAAAATGCCTTTGAGCGTGTCTCATACAGCTATGCTGATATTTTGACAGAAACAGTAGAGTTAAGCTTCATTGAAGACAGAAGTAAAATAGCGGTTGGAGAGCAGTAAACAAGGTTTGCTGCTTTTTTTGTTGCTTAGGTAGAAATTTGTAAAGATTTTTGGTGTGAGTAAATGTAAAAATTACTACGCTCATCAATTAGTGAGACTTCCTTTACTTCTATATAAAAAGATAACTTTAACACGGTGGGTGGTTGTGCTTTTTATCCCCTGTGGTTTAGTCGATACATTGCTAAACGTGCACTCTTCTTTTTTTGGGAGTTTAGGTTGATAGGAAGTTTTTAAAGTGAAATAATTCCTTTTAAACATGTTGTCGGTTTGGTTATATAATTTGCTACTTTACGCATACTATGATTGTCGGCCTATTGATTTGACAAGAAGGGAGCGGTCTCCGCTATGAGTAGACGTCGTGGCATTATGTCCGATCGATTGAAAGAAGAGATTGCAAAAGAATTAGGTTTTTACGACACCGTTCAAAAAGAAGGCTGGGGCGGTATTAAGGCAAGAGACGCTGGCAATATGGTGAAATACGCTGTGAAAATGGCTGAACAACAATTAGCAAGAGACAAATCCTAAAAAGGATTTGTCTCTTTTTAGTATAACAAAACGTAATAGCTGAAGTATTTGCAATCAACATGATACAGTCACTATGTTAACTTGATAAAAACCGTATGAAATGTTATCTTTATTTTAAAATATTCGTTTTTAGAGGTGTATTTATGAAAAGAAGTGATCGTTTAATCGGAATGACTAATTATGTGTTAGAACATCCTCTTCAATTAATATCTCTACCTTTCCTTGCAGAAAAATATCAAGCAGCGAAATCTTCCATTAGTGAAGATTTGACGATTATGAATAAAATGTTACAACAAGAAGGTATTGGTTATTTTGAATCTGTTTCCGGAGCTGCTGGTGGAGTACGCTATATTCCACAATATAGCGAAGAAAATAGCCAATCATTCATTCAAACGTTGTGTCATCGATTAGAAGATCCTGATAGGTTATTGCCTGGCGGGTATTTATTTATGAGTGATATTCTTGGAGAGCCTGAAACGATCCGACAAATTGGTCGTTTGTTTGCTAGTAAATTTGCATCACTTGATGTGGAGGCAGTTGTAACTGTTGCAACAAAAGGAATACCATTGGCCTATGCGGTAGCTTCCTTTTTAAGTGTACCAGTGGTTATTGTCAGAAGAGACCCTAAAATAACCGAAGGATCAACAGTGAGTATTAATTATGTATCAGGCTCAACTCGTAAAATACAGACGATGGTTTTAACAAAGAGAAGCCTTAAGCAAGGAGCCAAAGTTTGTATTATCGATGACTTTATGAAGGCTGGTGGTACAATTGATGGAATGAAAAGTTTGTTGAAAGAATTTGATGCTCAAGTAGCAGGAATCGGTGTGTTAGCTGAAGCGGAAGATGAGGAAGATGAACGAGTGGTAAATGAATATACTTCCTTAGTAAAAATATCTAATGTTGATGTTCGTAATCAGCAGATTGAGGTAAGTAAAGGCAACTTTTTTAATGATTTTGACTAAGAATTCTTTCTCTTTAAAGTATAGCTTATTAGCGACTAGTTCTGTTATTTAACGCACATAATGATTTAAAATTAGATAATAGCAATCCCTATTCACTTAAAAAATTATATCCCCTATTTTGTTACAGTTAAAAAAAAATATTTATATTTTTTTGAAAATAAGCAGGAATTACTATACTTATGTTGAATTATGGTAATAAGTTTTTTATGGGAAAAGGTGGTGAACATAATGGAAGTAACAGACGTTAGATTACGCCGCGTGAATACCGAAGGGAGAATGCGAGCAATTGCTTCTATTACATTAGATCAAGAATTTGTTGTGCATGACATTCGTGTAATTGATGGTAACAGTGGCTTGTTTGTTGCTATGCCTTCAAAGCGAACACCAGATGGTGAGTTTCGAGATATAGCACACCCAATTAATTCTGGTACTAGAGGCAAGATCCAAGAAGCTGTATTAGAAGAATATCGCCGTGTCGAGGAAGAACAAGTGCAATATGAAGGAGCAGGTGCGTCTTAAACATAATAAATTGCCATCTTAGTCTAATCATCAAGATTAGACTTTTTTCTTTATGCGAATTTTCTGTACTTTATCCAATAGCATTTTGTTGTTGAAATAGGAAGCTAATTAGGATATATTCGTTAATGTATATAAATTAAATTAATGAAGCTAGGACTTTTATAAAAGCAAAATATTTTCTGAAAAATTTGACAAAAATAAGTTTGTTTTCCAATGTAATGTTTGAGGAAAAGAACATATAGCCCGAGCGACGTAATGGCTAAAAAGTAGCTTATCAAAAAAAGTTGCGATGTTCTATCTGTGTTGTAGTGTTGCTAGATCGGTTTTGATATAAAATCGATTTTTTTTGAGTGGAAGAACCATTAAATTAAAGAAAAAATGGAGGCTTACTTGATGGGAAATAGATACGCAATTGTTCTTGCGGCAGGGCAAGGAACAAGAATGAAATCTAAAAAGCACAAAATGTTACACCCTGTATTGGGAAGACCCATGGTTCAACATGTAATGGATCAGCTACAAGTGTTAAAATTAAAGAAGATAATGACAATTGTAGGATATGGCGCGGAGCAAGTGAAACAGCAGCTAGGCGATTCATCTGATTTTATTCTGCAAGAAGAACAATTAGGAACGGGACACGCAGTAAAGCAAGCAGCGCCCTTTATTAAAAATGAACAAGGTGTGACATTGGTTGTTTGTGGTGACACGCCCTTACTAACGGCTGATACATTAGCTGCTTTATTTGATCATCATGTGCAATCACAAGCAAAAGCCACTGTCTTAACGACAACGATCACGGATCCTAGTGGATATGGACGAGTGATTCGAGATAATGATGGGAACGTTGCAAAAATTGTCGAGCAAAAAGATGCAACGAATGAGCAACTCCAAGTAAATGAAATTAATACAGGTACATATTGTTTTGATAATCAATTACTATTCGAGTCCTTAAGCAAGGTATCAAACGATAATGCTCAAGGAGAATATTACCTCCCAGATGTAATAGAGATTCTAAGCCAGGCAAATGAAAAAATTTCCGCATATCAAACAGAAGATCCGAATGAAACGATAGGTGTGAATGATCGAGTAGCACTGGCTAAAGCAGAAAAAATAATGAGAGATCGTATTAATTTGGAACATATGAAGAATGGTGTATCAATTATTGATCCCGATCATACATATATTGGGTCGCATGTTACCATTGAACAGGATGTTGTAATTGAACCTGGCTGTGTTATTGGTGGAGAAACGTTTATTCGCACTGGAACTGTGATTGGATCACATACAGAGATTAATAATTGTACAATTGGTGAAAATACAATTATCAAACAAAGTGTTGCATCAGATAGTGAAATTGGTAATCGTGTTGATATTGGACCTTTTGCACACATTCGCCCTCAAGCAACAATTGGTAATGAAGTAAAAATCGGTAATTTTGTTGAAGTGAAAAAAACACATATTGAAGAAAAAAGCAAAGTCTCTCACTTAAGTTATATTGGCGATGCTGAAGTAGGCAAGAATGTGAATGTAGGTTGCGGAACAATTACTGTTAACTATGATGGGAAGAATAAGTATTTAACTAAAATAGAAGATGATGCCTTCATCGGATGTAACGCCAACTTAATTGCACCTGTAACCATTGGAAAAGGTGCAATTGTTGCAGCAGGATCTACGATCAATAAAGATGTTCAAGCAGATGCTCTGTCTATAGCACGTTCCAAACAAGTAAACAAAGAGTCATATGCAAAAAGATTAAATAAATATAAATAAAAAAATGGAGGTTTGACGAAATGTCAGCGGGATATCAAGATTCTTTTTTGAAAGTATTTACTTTAAATTCTAATCCACATTTAGCAAAAGAAATAGCAGATGAAATAGGTGTACCTTTAGGCGAATGCTCAGTTACGACTTTTAGTGATGGGGAAATTCAAATTAATATTGAGGAAAGTGTACGTGGTTGTGATGTGTATGTTGTTCAATCGACCTGCGTGCCAGTAAATCAGCATATTATGGAAGTGTTAATTATGATTGATGCACTAAAACGTGCATCAGCTAAAACAATTAACATTGTAATGCCTTACTATGGTTATGCACGTCAAGATCGTAAAGCTCGTGCACGTGAACCGATCACCGCAAAGTTAGTAGCAGACTTATTACAAGTAGCTGGAGCGTCTCGTGTTATTTCATTAGATTTACATGCACCACAGATACAAGGTTTCTTTGATATCCCTGTTGATCAGCTAGTAGGTGTCCCAATTTTATCTGATTTTTGGAAAGAGAAAGGGTTAGATGATGTTGTTATCGTTTCGCCTGACCATGGCGGTGTAACAAGAGCACGCCAATTGGCTGAACGTCTAAAAGCACCTATAGCGATTATTGATAAGCGTCGTCCACGTCCAAATGTAGCTGAAGTAATGAATATTGTCGGAGATATAAAAGGGAAAACAGCTATTTTAATTGATGACATTATTGATACAGCTGGAACGATCACACTAGGTGCGAATGCACTAATTAAAAATGGAGCGAAAGAAGTGTATGCTTGTTGTACACACCCTGTATTATCTGGCCCAGCTATGGATAGAATTGGTGATTCTCCAATCAAAGAGTTAGTAGTCACAAATTCTATTCCATTACCTGAGGAAAAACAAACAGAACAAGTTAAAACGCTATCTGTAGCTCCACTAATAAGTGAAGCAATTATTCGTGTGCATGAGCAACAATCTGTAAGTGTGTTATTTGATTAATTAAATTTTATGTTTAATGTTGTGAACAACAGGGAATAACCTAAAAATAGATATAGTTTTTCAAATTTATTGGAGGTTGATGAACTTGGCAATACAGCTAAAAGCAAAAAGAAGAGAAGATTTAAAGAAATCAAATACGAAACAAATTAGACAATCAGGGCGTATACCGGCAGTTGTCTATGGCAATAACAAGAAATCCACCACTATCTCAATTGATAGTATAGAATTACTAAAAACAGTTCGAGATGAAGGGAAAAATGCAATTATTACTTTGGATGTAGAAGGTGAATCATTAGATGTCATGTTGCATGATTATCAAATAGAACCTCTCAGAGATGAGCTTGTTCATGCTGACTTTTATGTGGTCAATATGTCTCAGGAAATGGATGTAGAAGTTATTATTCGTTTAGAAGGAGAGGCGAAAGGATCAAAAGAGGGTGGCGTACTACAACAGCCGTTGTATGAAATAGCTGTTCGAGCAAAACCAGCTGATATTCCTGAAGAAATAACTATTGATGTTTCAGACTTGCAAATCGGAGATAGCATCATGGTAGCTGATTTGAAAGACGGTAAGAATTATGAAATCCTAGAAGATGAGAATACAACAATTGTGACTGTTACCGCACCTGATACGGCAGAAGAAACAACGGAAGAAGAACAATCCGAACCAGAAGTAATTAACGAAAAAAAAGATGACTGAAAATAATAAATAAAAACCTTGAATAATTGTCTCTATAAATTAAGAAAACATTTTTATGAAAGTTGGTGTCATGTGAAGCGACACCAACTTTATTGTTTTTATCTTCTTTGCTTGATTGATGGTTTTATTACAATCAAACGTACCAATAAAATTATAGATGATTGCAATTTTTTTTTTTGCAATAACGTGTCTTGTATTTTCGATATCTCTTCTTTTTGAATCTCTTTTATTTTGTGCAAATTTCACTTGATCATTGCCTTAAAATATTGTCTTTATTATTTTTTATGTTTTCTTATGTTGGTAGGCTGATATCCAAGTTTGGTAGCAAAAGAATTTTTATATAGACAGTTAACGGTGGGATAATATAGCTGATGGTTATATAGCATTAACTTTTGAATTCGTTATCATTTACTGTCATAATTAAGGAACGTGCAATAGCTCCTATAATTCAAATAACATCATGATCTATTGCTTTATTTTTCTCAGAGAAATCAGTAGAATAGAAAACGTGGATAAACAGCCTAAAGAAAGACGTGAATGAAAATGAAGTGTATTATTGGATTAGGGAATCCAGGTAAAAAATATGAAAAAACACGCCATAATATTGGTTTTATGGTATTAGATGAACTTGCCAAAAGTCATGATTGGCGTATTAATAAATCAAAATTCAATGGCTTATATACGATGGAGACGGTTGAGCAAACAAAAATTATTTTACTAAAACCTCAAACGTATATGAATTTATCGGGAGAATCGATTCGTCCGTTGATGGACTTTTATAAATTAGAAGTGGATGATATTTTAGTGATTTATGATGACCTTGATTTACCAACAGGGAAGGTCAGGCTTCGTCAAAAAGGAGGACATGGTGGTCATAACGGCATACGTTCTATGATTGACCATCTTGGAACGAAAAATTTTAATCGACTACGTATAGGTATTGACCGTCCGACTGATCATGCTAGTGTGATTGACCATGTTTTAGGGGAGTTTGATAATTCCCAACAAACAGAAGTGAATGACGCTATTAAACATGCAGTAGCGGCTTGTAGTGCGTGGATGAACAAACCTTTTCAAAAAGTAATGAATGATTTTAACCAATAATCATATAGTGTATAAAATACTAGCCAATGGAAATGATAAAAAATAAAGCGCATTTCTATTGGAGGTAGTTTGGATGGCAATCTTATACAAGTGTCGACATTGTAAACAACTTTTAGGTACAATTGAACAAGATGTAGTTGATGCCAAGTTATTGGGATGGCAGGCGCTTTCAACTGAAGACCGAAGAGAAATGATACAGTATGGAACAAATGGAGAAATTGAAATAAAAGTGATATGCGAAGACTGTCAAGAAACATTAGAGCACAACCCTCATTACCATGCATTAGATTCTTTTATTCAATAGGCCAATATACTAGTGATTGTTTAAAGTAAAGAATGAAATATATAGATAACAATGCTTTATTAGCTTTGGTTACTTAACCAAAGCATTTTTGCACGTAAAAATGATAAAATGAATGTGTAAAGCATAGGGGGAAGAAGATGAAAGGAATAAAGAAATTCTTATATCATCATAATGATATTTACTCGATAATAAATGGTTTATCCTCTGGTTTGAATGAACAACTTGTTAGCGGGTTAACAGGTTCTGCACGTAGTTTGTTAGTGACCGCTTTACAAGAGTCGACTGATCGACCCATCTTACTTGTTACACACCACTTAACGCAGGCACAACAGCTTTTTGAAGATTTAATTAAAATGTCAGACGACCGCAGTAATATTCATTTATATCCGATAAATGAATTAATTACTTCAGAAATGGCGGTAGCTAGTCCAGAATTACGAAGTCAGCGAATTCAAGCGCTTACGAAATGGTCACAAAGCGAAAAGGGTATTCTAGTAGCGCCAGTTGCTGCTCTAAAACGAATGTTGCCACCTAAAAACTATTGGAATGACTATCAGCTTACTTTTGAGGTTGGGAAAGATATACCTGTCTCTACTTATTTAAAAGCTCTAACCCATATGGGGTATCATCGTGTCGATATGGTAGCTAGCCCGGGTGAATTTAGTTTACGTGGTGGGATTTTGGATATGTATCCAATCACAGAGCCGAACCCTATTCGGGTAGAATTATTTGATGAAGAAGTAGATTCTATTCGTTTATTTGATGCAGAATCACAACGATCACTAGAAAAAAAGAAGCAGGTTATTATTCAACCGGCTACTGAAATTCTGTTAACGGATCAAGATTTGCTCATAGGGGCACAGAGGCTTGAAAAAGCTCTAGCTGATGATTTGAAAAAAACATATGACCCAAGTGCTGCGGAGAAATTATCGCAATCGATTACGCATGACATTGAACGAATGAATCAACAAGAACGATTCCAAGAGTTAGCAAAATATATTGGCTTTTTCTATGAGCAAAAAACAAGTTTGCTAGACTATTTGCCAGACAATGGTTGTGTTGTATTAGATGAAATGAGCCGGATTCAGGAATCGGCATTGCATCTTGATCAAACAGATGCAGAGTGGCACCAGACATTATTAGAAGAGCAAAAAATGGTACGTACAGCTAAATTTGCTTTTGATTGGCATCAGGTATGGGGAGAAATGAACTGCCCAAAAATTTATTTATCTGTATTTCTTCGTCATATTCCAAATACGAACCCGCAAAATATTGTCAACCTATCTTGTCGAGCGATGCAACAATTTCATGGACAAATGCATGTACTGCAAAATGAAGTAGATCGGTGGAAAAAAGGGGATTATTCCATTATTGTAATGACCCCTAATGCTGAGCGTGCAGAAAAGGTTCAATCAATTTTCCTAGATTATAAAATGGATTCGCAGATTATGGACAACGATACTAGCCTCCCTGTAAAAAATATAACGATTATAATTGGTGAACTAACTGGTGGTTTTGAGCTTCCACTGCATAAACTTGCGATTATAACGGAAAAGGAATTATTCAAGAAAACAGCAAAAAAAACGAATAAAAGAAAACAAAAAATTTCAAACGCTGAACGAATTAAATCTTACCAAGAATTAAAGGTTGGAGACTATGTTGTTCATGTCCATCATGGAATTGGTCGCTTTATAGGGATAGAGAACTTAGCGGTAAATGGTATACACAAAGATTTTATGCTGTTAAAGTACTCTGGGGATGACAAGTTGTTTGTCCCTATTGATCAAATTGATTTAGTTCAAAAATATGTAGGATCAGAAGGAAAAGAACCGAAGTTATATAAATTAGGCGGAAGTGAATGGAAGAAGGTAAAGCGGAAAGTTCAATCTACTGTAGAAGATATTGCAGATGACCTAATGAAACTTTATGCAGAACGTGAGGCATCTAAGGGGTATGCATTTGCTGAAGATACTTTGATGCAACGAGAATTTGAAGATGCCTTTCCGTATGAAGAAACAGAGGATCAGTTGCGTTGTATTGAAGAAATCAAAGAAGATATGCAGCGTGTTCGACCAATGGATCGTTTACTTTGTGGTGATGTTGGGTATGGTAAAACGGAAGTTGCCATTCGAGCTGCTTTTAAAGCAATAGCAGAAGGAAAACAAGTCGCATTTTTAGTTCCAACTACTATTTTGGCTCAACAACATTATGAAACGGTAATGGAACGTTTTCAAGATTATCCAGTAAATATAGGATTATTAAGTCGTTTTAGAACACGAAAACAACAAAAAGAAACAATAGATGGCTTAAAAAAAGGTTTAGTTGATCTAGTCATTGGTACGCACCGCTTATTATCAAAAGATGTTGTTTATCAGGACTTAGGTGTATTAATTGTTGATGAAGAGCAGCGTTTTGGTGTGAAGCACAAAGAAAAAATTAAACAACTTAAAACCAATGTAGACGTATTAACATTAACAGCAACTCCGATTCCAAGAACATTGCATATGTCAATGCTAGGGGTGAGAGATTTATCAGTAATCGAGACACCGCCCGCCAATAGATTTCCGATACAAACTTATGTATTAGAGTATAACCCTATGTTTTTACGTGAAGCTATTGAACGGGAAATGGCAAGAGGCGGACAAGTATTTTTCCTTTACAATCGTGTAGACAATATTGAACGTAAAGCACAAGAAATTAGTATGCTTGTTGATGATGTCCGTGTAGGTGTTGCGCATGGTCAGATGAATGAAACAGAGCTTGAAAATGTGATGTTTGGTTTCCTTGAAGGAGAATATGATGTATTAGTCAGTACAACAATTATTGAAACAGGTGTTGATATACCAAATGTGAATACACTAATTGTCTATAATGCAGATCGTATGGGGCTGAGTCAGTTGTATCAACTGCGAGGTCGTGTAGGAAGAAGTAATCGAATTGCCTATGCCTATTTCACGTATCAAAAAGACAAAGTATTAACAGAAGTAGCAGAGAAGCGACTACAAGCAATAAAAGAATTTACTGAATTAGGGTCTGGCTTTAAAATAGCTATGCGTGATCTATCGATTCGAGGTGCCGGTAATATACTAGGAGCACAGCAACATGGCTTTATTGATTCAGTGGGATTTGATATGTATTCTCAAATGTTGAAAGAAGCTGTTGATAAGAGAAAAGAAGGAAAGCCAGAAGAGGAAATCAAACCGTTTAATCCAGAAATCAACCTTTCCATTGACGCGTATTTACCAGACACTTATATTCCTGATGGAAAGCAAAAAATTGATATGTATAAACGATTCCAAACAGCTGAATCGGAAGAAGATGTATTGGAAATTCGTGAAGAACTAATTGATCGATTCGGTGACTATCCAAGTGAAGTTGCCAACTTACTTGATGTAACTGAACTTCGTATAGAAGCAAAGAAGCAACGGGTGGAATCAATTAAAGAAAACAAGCAAGCAA
The DNA here is from genome assembly GCF_044383835.1 of Paraliobacillus sp. JSM ZJ581. Taxonomy (NCBI): domain Bacteria; kingdom Bacillati; phylum Bacillota; class Bacilli; order Caryophanales; family Bacillaceae; genus Paraliobacillus; species Paraliobacillus sp. JSM ZJ581. The sequence continues at coordinate 42,841 of NZ_JBISEP010000013.1, read as the reverse complement.
TAACATTAGTTGTAGAAGAGAAAGCAAGTCAGTTGATGGATGGTGAAAAATTATTTCACTATGCAAACAAATATGGCCGTATGATCCAATTAGGTACAGATAATCAAAATTTAAAGATTGGCTTTCGCTGGGACCGAAACACATATCCTGACCGTTATAAGAAAATCATTCGTTTTATGAAGGATATGGAAAAGTTAAAACGTGATAATATAAAATAAAATGTATAGTTTATTTTTATCCAAGCATACTAAAAACACAACTGGTTATTTATGTTTTTACTTTTACATAAGTGGAAATATTGCCAGCAAGATGATCATCAAAGAAAGAGAGGCTGCTTGAAATGAAAGCTACAGGAATTGTACGTCGTATTGATGATTTGGGAAGAGTGGTTATACCTAAAGAAATCAGAAGAACATTACGTATTCGCGAAGGTGATCCATTGGAGATATTTGTTGACCGAGAAGGGGAAGTGATTTTAAAGAAATACTCTCCTATACGTGAATTAAGTACCTTTGCAAAAGAATATGCAGAAGCGCTGTTTGACTCTGTGGGAAATACAATCTTAATATGTGATCGAGATGCGTTTATTGCTGCTGCGGGCGAACCAAAGAAAGATTATTTAGGTAAGAATATTGCACAACAAATAGAGAAAGTAATGGAAGAGCGAAGTAGTGTAATGAAGCCAGAAAAAGTAGCATTAGAACTAATCGCTGATCAAGGTGTAATGAATGTATCTTATGTGATGCATCCGATTATCGCAAGTGGAGATCCAATTGGTTGTGTCATTATTTTTTCTAAAGAGAATAATATATCAACAGTGGAACAAAAAGCGGCAGAGACCGCAGCTAGTTTTTTAGCAAGGCAAATGGAATAAATAGTTTTTATGCTCAGTGATAGGCTATAGAAAAGGCCTATCACTGTTTTTTTGTTTAAAACACTTGCGAATAGCAACGTTTACATATACGATAGACTATAGTTGGATGGCATAGCTTTGGAGGAATGCCGTTATGAAGCAAGAGCTAATTGTTGAGAAATCGTTGAATAATAATGTAATCATTGCAGCACATCCAGTCTATAAAGAAGTTGTCTTAATTGGAAAAGGGATTGGCTTTAATAAAAGCAAGGGAGACAAAGTTCTCTTTGATCAAGCAGATAAGCTGTTCTTATTAAAAGATGAGCAAGAGAAGGAACAGTATATGCACTTATTGACTCACGTAGATAGAGATATTATGTCTTTTATGAATGATGTTCTCTTTTATGTTGAGGAAAAAATGGGAATCCCATTGAATGAGCATATACATGTTGCATTAACGGATCATTTAGCGTTTGCGATTCATCGCGTACATAAAAATATTCCGTTTAATAATCCATTTCTGTTTGAAATTGAATCCTTATACCCAAAAGAATATCAAGTAGCTTCTGAAGTAGTACAGAAAGTCAAGAATGAATTACATGTTGCATTTCCAGAAGGTGAGATTGGTTTTATTGCACTGCATATTCATAGTGCTGTCACTGACAAATCAATGAGAGACTTAAACAAAAATCATAAACTTATTACAAAAATGATTGATGTAATCGAACAGCATCTAGATATTCGATTGGTGAAAGGTGACATTAATTATAACCGATTAATTCAACATCTTCATCGTGCAATAGAGCGTGTTTACCAAGGAGAGCAATTAGGTGAACAACAAAAATTAGCAGAAATGTTGAAAATGACATATCCAATATGTTATAATCTTGCTTGGAAGTTAATTAAAGTTATGCAAAAACAATTAAATAGACCTGTAGATGAGACAGAGGTATTATACTTAACGATTCATTTACAACGTCTAACTAATAAAATCTAGTTGCGTGTTACTGATTCGATCAGGCATGAGTGAAAGTGTTAGTTACCGAGGGATAGTTATATTCTTTTACGGTAACCCAACCCTTTTTACTCATGCCTTTTTATTTATCCTAATTTAATTATGTAAACGCTATTGTCATTCATTATTTCGGTTTTTTAACACAGACTAGATTGTGCATAGCTAATAAAAGGAGGAGACTGTAATGTCTAAATTGAATGTTTTCGGCACGTTACAAAAAATAGGAAAATCATTAATGCTTCCTGTTGCTTTATTACCTGCTGCAGGTATTTTACTTGCATTTGGTACTAGTTTCGCACAAGACTCATGGGTTGAAAAATTTCCTTGGTTTGGAAATCCGACCGTTTTAAGAGTACTAGAAGTAATGGCGGAAGCTGGTGGAATTGTATTTGCTAACTTACCGTTACTTTTTGCTGTTGGTGTTGCAATAGGGCTAGCTAGTGGTGATGGTGTTGCTGGATTGGCAGCGATTATAGGATATTTAATCATGAATGTAACGATGGGTGTTTTCGGAAATGTTACTCCAGAGATGTCTGCAAACGACCCAGCATTTACATCAGTATTAGGAATTGACACACTGCAAACAGGAGTCTTTGGTGGTATTATTGTCGGTGTCCTTGCATCTTATTTGTATAAAAAATTCTATAATATTGAATTACCACAGTTCTTAGGATTTTTTGCGGGGAAACGCTTTGTTCCTATTATTACAGCGTTTTCATCTCTGTTTTTAGGTATTTTAATGTATTTTGTATGGCCATTTGCACAAGAAGGTTTAAACAATTTATCTCATTTTATGCTCGATACAAACCGAACGATTTCTACTTTTGTATTCGGTACGGTGGAGCGTGCATTAATTCCATTCGGGCTTCATCACATTTTCTATTCACCTTTTTGGTTTGAATTTGGTAATTATACCAATGCTGCTGGTGAAATTATTCGTGGAGATCAAGCTATCTTTTTTGAACAATTACAAGACGGTGTCCCTTTTACTGCTGGTAATTTTATGACTGGTAGGTTTCCGTTTATGATGTTCGGTCTTCCAGCTGCTGCACTTGCTATTTATCATACTGCAAAGCCATCACGTAAAAAAGTGGTAGGTGGATTAATGGCATCTGCAGCATTGACTTCATTTTTAACAGGGATTACCGAGCCAATTGCATTTTCTTTCTTATTTGTTGCACCAGCATTGTTTGGTATTCATGCTATTTTTGCAGGTCTTTCATTTATGACGATGTATTTACTAGATGTTAAAATAGGGCAAACATTTTCTGGCGGTTTAATTGACTTTATCTTATTCGGTGTTATGCCAAATCGCACTGACTGGTGGTGGGTGATCATTGTTGGTCTTATCTTGGCCTTGCTTTATTATTTTGTTTTCCGTTGGGCCATTCTTAAATTCAATTTGGCAACTCCTGGACGTGAGGATGAAGCAGATGGTGATTCAGATCATGATGGTGAAGCAGATGATCGTCCATATGAAATCTTGACTGCTATGGGTGGGCAAGAAAATATCACTAATTTAGATGCTTGTATCACACGACTTCGTGTTAGTGTAAGTGACAAAGGTAAAGTAGATAAAAAACGTTTGAAAAAACTAGGCGCTTCTGGTGTGATGGAAGTTGGTAACAATATTCAAGCTATTTTTGGTCCGGTATCTGATACGATCCGTGGGCAAATGCAAGATATTATCGATGGAAAAACACCACGTCAAAGGAAAGATGAAAATTCACAACAAACACAAGAGATGCCATTCATAGCCGATGATATTGATATAACTAGTCCGATGTCTGGTGAAATTTTGTCCATATCTGAAGTTCCGGATCAAGTTTTCTCACAAAAAATGATGGGAGATGGTTTTGCTGTAAAACCATTATCTGGAAAGGTTGTCGCACCAGTGAATGGGAAAGTACTGAACATCTTCCCTACCAAAAATGCGATTGGTTTACAAGCTGAGAACGGATTAGAAATATTAATTCATATCGGTATTGAGACTGTTAAACTAGACGGACAGGGATTCACTCAAAAGGTAGAAGAAGGGCAAGAAATAAAACAAGGTGATCTTTTAATGGAAATAGACTTAGATTATATTCGGGAAAATGCGGCGTCTACTGTTACACCAATTATTTTCACTAATCTACAGGAAGGTCAATTCATTGAAGTTAAAACTGGCAAGATTGATGAAAATCAAGGTGGTTTTGTAACAATTAAATAAATCTATATTATAAATCCCCCTATCAAAAAAAGGGGGATTTTAATTTTATTATTAGTTGAAATACAATCTAAAGAAGATAAATAGTAACAAAGTGAACAAGGCTTGAAGCATAATAAATAAAGCAAGTTATGTTTACTATTAGTATACATATAAAAAATACTAGTATCGAATTTTGCTACGATATAAATTTTTTTTTGAAAAAACAGCGTCATAATGAGGTGTAGATAAGAAAGATGATAGTCTTTAACTTCTACAATCCAAGCTTGTCACTCTCTTATGTGTCCTTTTCTTTTTAAAAAAGAATAAAAAAGGTATTTTCAGAATACGCTGTTCAAATTTAATAAACGCTAGTGATACTGTTTATATAAGAAGTTGATTTATGATTTTTAATAAGAGATTTGTTTTTTGGATAACAGGAGATATGTGATCGACAATGATTATTTGTTGGGTTTTTAAGTGTATGAAAATGAGTAAATAAATCGCCTATGCTATAATGTAATCTATCGATGTTAACGGAGAAAGGCGTATGGTATGTTACAAGAACAGTCTAATAAACATTTTTTTCAAGGAGCATTAATATTAACGTTAGCAGGTATTATTAGCAAAGTTTTAAGTGCTGGATATCGAATTCCTTTGCAGAATATTACAGGGGATGTCGGCTTTTACGTTTATCAGCAAATTTACCCTTTTTTAGGAATGGCGATGATGTTTGCCTTATATGGCTTGCCAACAGCTATATCAAAACTTATTGCAGAAAAAACAGAGGGAGGACGGAAGAAACTACTTTCTACAGACTTTTATCGAATAGTTACGGTAACTTTTCTTTTTTCTTTCTTATTAGCAATTGTTCTTTTTATGTTAGCTCCACCTATTGCATCCATGATGGATGACCGATCACTTATCCCATCACTGCGCATGTCTGCATTTGTTTTTTTAGTTATTCCGTTCGTTTCTAGCTTACGCGGACTGTTTCAAGGGTACAATAATATGAAACCAACAGCATACTCACAAATTACAGAACAACTATTACGGGTGGGCTTAATTATTGGTTTTTCACTATATGTGGTTAACCAAAGTAAATCGTTATATTATATTGGAGTCGGTGGTGCAATAGCATCCTTGGTCGGAGCATTGGGTGCTGGCGTTATTCTATCCATGTTCTTTAAAAAAGAACAGATCATGTTTAATCAGACTGGTTATGCTACCATTGGTTGGAAGGAAGTTACACGATCTATTCTAGGGTTTGGATTAGTGATCACAATCAATCATATGCTATTATTGTTGTTTCAGTTTGTAGATGCATTTACATTAGTATCTGCGTTAAAAATGTACGGCCTTCCTTTATCAGATGCAAAAATGTGGAAAGGCGTCTTTGACCGTGGACAACCACTAGTTCAACTGGGAATTGTCATTGGTTCGTCATTTGCATTAGCATTAACTCCAACGATTACAAAGGACAGGTTGCAAAAACACGAGAAGCAATTTATTTCTTATATAAGAAGCGCTTGGAAATTCAGTCTTTATTTATCAGCAGGCGCAGCTATAGGGTTAACCACTCTTTTTTCGCATGTTAACGAATTATTATTTCTATCAAGCAGCGGGACAACAACTTTACAAATGCTAGCCCTTACGATTATTTTTGCTGCACTTAGTATTACTACTGCATCTATTTTGCAAGGTTTCGGGTATATGTATCGCACGGCATTTTTTGTGCTAATTGGTGTAGGGATCAAGTTTTTACTAAATGTATTGTTGGTTTCACTACTTGGTATTTTCGGGGGAGCATTAGCGACCGTACTTGGGTGTATTATCATTTTGCTCACCAATTTGCACCTTTTGAAAAAGGTGGTGAAGAAACGGATTATTGAAGTGCCATGGCTTCGATTTATTGGCTCGTTAGCTGGCATGATTTTAATTTTATTGTTAATTAATCAATGTATTTTTCCATTTGTTACGCAGGAGTCTAGATTCATATATGCCGTATATGTATTACTAGCAATTATAGCAGGAGCAAGCATGTACTTTTTCTTACTGATTAAGCTTCGGGCATTTACAAAAGAGGAATTACAGGTGTTACCATTTCAAAGTATCGTAGGGTACATTGCGAAGGAGAATAAGCATGATAGGAAATATTGAAATCCTTGGATTAGGAGCAGGCGATATCAATCAATTATCATTAGGTGTTTATCGAAAACTAAAAAAGTCGAATCAACCGATTTATGTTCGTACGCTGGATCATCCAGTCATTTCGACTTTAAAGGAAGAAGGCGCTTCATTTATTTCATTTGATGAGGTGTATGAACAACACGATTCGTTTGAACGGGTGTATCATGCTATTGTGCAAACACTAACGAAAGAAGCGAAAAAAAAGAACACTATAATATATGCGGTACCTGGTCATCCAATGCTAGCGGAAAAGACAGTCCAATTATTACTAGAAAGTGCAGAAGTAGAGGTAAGCATCACTGGTGGACAAAGTTATTTAGATCCTTTATTTACTGCACTTCAAATTGACCCGATAGACGGGTTTCAATTTATCGATGCGACAGCTTTCTCTCGTAGTCAAATCGACTATCGAAATCATCTAATCTTTTGTCAGGTGTATGATAGCTTTATCGCTTCCGAGGTCAAGCTAGCGTTATTAGAGGACCTTCCGCCAGAGCATCTTGTAACGATTGTTGAGGCGGTTGGTAGTGAAGAAGAGAAGATTCAAACAATACAATTAGTCGAGTTAGATCAAGGGGTAAAGCTTAGCAATTTAACGAGCGTTTATGTCGCACCAATTGAAGAAGAAAAAGTAAATCATCAGTTTTTTAGATTACGTGATGTGATCGCAACACTTCGAGCTCCCTCTGGATGTCCGTGGGATAAAAAGCAAACGCATCACTCGCTACGAAAATACTTGTTAGAAGAAGCATATGAATTAATAGATGCAATAAATGAAGAAGATGATGATGCGACCATTGAAGAACTTGGTGATGTATTACTTCAAGTTATGCTACATAGTCAAATCGGAGAAGATCTTGGTTACTTCACAATTGATGATGTTATAGCAAGTATTACAAATAAAATGATTCGAAGGCACCCGCATGTGTTTGGAAATGTGAAAGTGACGGGTGAAGCTGATGTTATCCAAAACTGGAAAGATATTAAAGCAAAGGAAAAAGACTCAAAAGCATTAAAATCGTTACTTGATCGTGTGCCGCAATCAGCATCGCCGTTGATTAAGGCAGAAGCATTACAAAAAGAAGCAGCAAAGATTGGCTTTGATTGGTCCACGCCTGAGCCGATATGGGATAAAATTTACGAAGAAATAAAGGAATATCAAGAAGCTGTAGAAAAAACAAATGCACTTGAAATGGAAAAGGAATTTGGAGATATTCTATTTGCTATTGTTAATATAGCAAGATATTATAAAGTTAACGCAAACCTAGCATTAGAACAAACCAATCAAAAGTTTATCCGTCGTTTTCAATATATAGAACAAAAGATTGCAGAAAAAGGGAAGTTGATGGAAGATCAGACATTGGAAGCATTAGATCAACTATGGAACGAATCCAAAACAAAAAAAGATTGAAAGGTGGAATAGATTTATTATGCGATTAGATAAGTTCTTAAAAGTATCTCGCTTAATTAAACGCCGGACACTAGCTAAAGAAGTAGCCGATCAAGGTAGAATCACGATAAACGGGAATCAAGCAAAGGCATCTACTAACGTGTCTGCAGGAGATGAATTAACGATTCAATTTGGTCAAAAAAAGCTTACGATTTCGGTAGAAACACTTAAAGAAGTAGTAAAGAAAGAAGAAGCGACATCATTATATACCATTGTAAAAGAAGAGCATATACAATAATTTTCTATTGTTCTAAACTTGTCCCTTCAGTCATATAGTTCTAATGATAAGGAGGGATTTTTAATGGTACAAGGTCAACGCAACTATCCATCACACACAGAACAAACGGAGCATTATGTTCGAGTCAATCATCGCCGTGTTATTGAAATTAGTGGGGTAAAAGAAGTCGACAGCTTTGATAATGAGGAATTTTTGTTACAAACCGTTATGGGATATATGATGATTCGTGGAGAAAATTTACAAATAAAAAATTTAGATGTAGATCAGGGAAATGTAGAAATAAAAGGTAAGATATATGAGCTTTCCTACATGGATGAACAACAAGAGGATAAAACTAAAAGTTTATTTAGTAAGCTGTTTAAATGAGTTTAACAATACAGTTTAGTACGATTATGGCTATGATAGGAGGAGGTTTTTATTTAGGCTGTGCCGTAGATACGTTTCGTCGTTTCAATGTATATTGGAAAGGCCAGCGCCTCCTTTTTTATAGCTTAGAGATTTGTTTTTGGTCATTGCAAACTTTGGTGTTGTTTTATCTTTTGTTTTTGGTTAACCAAGGGGAGCTTCGATTATATATATTTTTAGCTGTTTTTTGTGGTATTGCAGCTTATAAAAGTTTATTTGCTACAACGTATCAACGTTTATTAGAATTTATCATTCATGCAATGAAGAGCTGTTATCAAGTGATAGTTCGATTGGTTAGACTGGTTATTGTTCGTCCAATTCTAGTGCTGGTTCACAGCTTATTAGCAATAACTTTATTTTTTATAGGAATAGCTTTTTCCGTTATAAAACGAATGGTCACAATCATTTTTTTCCCAATTCGAATCATCGGAAAAATTTTTTATCGACTGCTCCCTGTAAATGCACAAAAATACTTAGTTGCTTTAGCAGGATTTTATAGTAAAATAGAGAATAATACAATAAAAAGATGGAAATCTATATGGTATAAAGGAGGTAGTAGGTAGTGGGGAGACAAAAGAAGCAAAATGTATCACGAATAAATTCTTCATATATGAAGCAGTACGATGCACAAATAGAAAGACAACGAAAAAAGAAAAAGCGATTACACCGACGTCTCACACTGTTTGCTATCGTTGTTTGTATTACATTCGGTAGTATTATTATATACCATGTGAATCAACGTTCACTGTACGCTGAAAAAGCTAAAGAGTATCAAGCCATGCAAGAAGAATATAAGGCGATGGAACAGGAAGAAGACGATCTTAAGGAACAAGTGAAGCTATTAAAAGACAAAGAATATGTATTACAAATAGCAAAAACGAACTATTTCTTCACTAAAGAGGGCGAAATTGTATTTAAATTGCCCGAAGAAGCACCATCTTATTGACATGGTTTTCGATGCTTATATATAATGTAATTGTAGTATATCTTTTTTTTATTCTTAAGGAGGAGCATTTTTTTTATGTCAATCGAAGTAGGCAGCAAGTTACAGGGAAAGGTAACCGGAATCACTAATTTTGGTGCATTTGTTGAATTACAAGAAGGATCGACAGGACTTGTACACATTAGTGAGGTTGCTGATAATTATGTGAAAGACATTAATGAACATTTAACTGTTGGTGATGAGGTGACGGTTAAGGTAATTAATGTTGAAAAGGACGGAAAAATTGGGTTATCTATTAAGAAAGCAAAAGATAAGCCAAGCAATGGCCAAGGACGCCGTAAAAATAATAGTCCTAAAAATAATCGTGAACGCACGGAGTCATTTGAATCGAAAATGAATCGTTTCTTAAAGGATTCTGAAGATCGGTTAGCAACACTGCGTAAACATACCGAGTCTAAGCGTGGAGGTCGAGGTGCTAAAAAAGGCTAACTTGCTGTCTAACGTAACCAATTAAGAGAGATGCTAGAGGGAAATAAGTTATATTATTTTGATGATAAAACGAGAAGGTTTTGTAATTATAAATTATAATAATAACGATAAGAAGGCCGCTATTAGGATAGTGGCTTTTTTTTTATAAAGTAATTGAATAATATATGTTGGTTAGGGAATTTTAAAAAAAAGAAAGCTGACATGTTTGTTTTATATTTTCATAAAATATCCACACATTTATATTATAAAAGTTTATTAAGTGTGTTAAAATAAATATGTAAAATACAAGTAATCAATTTTTAGGGGGCAACAAATATGAAATTCAAATTATTTTTAACACTAATCCTTTCGGTATCATTACTTGCGGCATGTGGAACAGGTGATAATGCAGAGGATACAACAAAAGAGGAAACGACAGAAGAAACAGAGGGTACAGAGGAAGAAGAGACTGATGCAGTAACAACAGCATCGATTGTTAGTGAAGCTGACGCATTTGTTGATGCAGTATCAGAAAATGGTACTTGGATTATCGCTACACTTAATGATATTACGCTTGAAGAAGAAGTTGTTGTAACTGGTAAGTTTCATGATAAGGGCGACGAAGCGAATGATGTTTATCGTAAAATAGCACCTTATACACAAGATGAAGATCGAAATATAACAGAAACGTATACAATTACAACACCAAAAATGACGATTCAAAGTGAAAACTTAAACTTCTATGCTGGTACATTAGCTGGTGATGTACATGTAGAGGCAAATGGTTTCCAACTTGGAGAAGATGCAAAAATTGATGGAAACCTTACTTTTGCAAGTCAAGAACATCAAGATTCAGCTGATATTTCTGGTGAAATTACTGGCGATACTACTGTAGCAGAATAAATAGAGTAAATGAGCTATCTTATACAGATAGCTCATTTTTTGAATCCTATTTGTTGCAATGGACGTTTAGAAAGTAGAAAATGAAGATAGTATCTTTAGAGAACGATTTGGAGGTGAGTTTAATAAGATGGCATTTACGGTTACAGAAGAAGCGGCAGCATGGTATATAAATGAAATGAGCTTAGATTCGGGAGATTATGTCCACTTTTTTGTTAAATTATATGGCGGTATCCCCACTGCACATCCTAATTATTTTTTAGGTGTATCTGTTGGGAAAGATGGAGAGATTGGTACATCTGATATAGTCAAAGGTATTACATTTTATTTTACCCAACAAGATAAGTGGTTTCTTGAAGACTTTGATTTAAAAGTAGATATGGGGGAAGAAGAAGCAATATTTGATTTTACCCCAATAGAATAACAAAAAGATGAAGTAAAAAAAATCGGGATGATGTCCGATTTTTTTTACTTGTTTCTATTTAGTAAGTCTAGCGTTATTGTGTATAAATGATTTTTATAATTGCCATTGGGTAATTTTTTTAACTCTTTTAGTGCCTTGTTGGTATAACGTTCAGCTAAAATTTTTGCTTTTTCTATACCTTTTTCTTGCTCAATGATTGCTGCAATACGTTGTATATCTGTATCTTTCATTGCCTCTTTTTTTGTTAGAATAGGTTTTAATTCATCTGCTTTTTTTTGCATAGCATAAATCAATGGTAATGTATAAATCCCCTGTTGCACATCAGACATGATAGGTTTACCGACTTCGTGAGCTTTACCTTGATAATCCAGAATATCATCCATGATCTGAAATGCCATCCCAATATAATGTCCCATATTCCAAGCAGTTAGTGCTTGTCTTCTCGTTGCTTTGCTTTCCACGGCACCAGAGTAGCAACTAACCGCAAATAATTGAGCGGTTTTTCCAGAAATTCGTGATAAATAGCTCTTCACACTGTTAGGTGGTAGAAATCGGGCATTTAACTGGTCTAACTCACCGCTTAATACTTTCTCCATGCTTCGTGAATTAAATTCTAAATGAGCTAGTGAAGTTGCATGACGAGATAAAATAGTGAAGCATACAGAAAACAAATAGTCACCAGCATATATAGCAAACTGATTGCCATGTGTTGTTTGGAGTGTTTGTCGCCCGTGTCTAGTTGATGATTCATCAATTACATCATCATGCACAAGTGTTGCCATATGCAAAGTCTCTAATGCGGCAGCTACAGCAATAGCTCGTTCTTTATCTTGTTCCGGCCCAATATGTGAGCATAAAAGAGAATAGGTAGGACGTAATAGTTTACCACCGGCAAAAATCATATCTGTAATGATTGCATGTACCTTTTTATCACGAATACGAATATTGCTGTTAATTAGGTTTAATACACTTTCTAAATCTACTTTAAGTTCTGGGTAACGATCCCACATCGGATGTACACGCATTATGATAACCTCTTTCTTTAAAAGTAGTTATGCTGCCTTAAATCACGTAAATCCATGTAGTAATGCAATTTTTCTACATGAGTTAATAAATAGTTGGCAGCAATTCCAATAGCAATACCAGATAAAATGCCAATAAACGATAATACGGGTAAATATAGCATGACTGTCCAAGTTTGTGCGATCCAGCTTGCTACCATCAGTTGTCCAACGTTGTGTAACACAGCACCAGTTGTACTGACGCCTATAAGACTAACATGCTTTCTTCCTAAGTTTTTGACAAAAAGCATACCAAAAAAACTGAGTAATGCGCCAGCAGCACTATACATGAACGTGGATATTGTTCCGCCTAATAATGTGGCTAACACTAATCGAATACTAACTACTTTAAAGGCATCTTTTACTGGTAGTGTGTATAAGGCTAATAAAGTAATCATATTTGCTAAGCCGAGTTTCGCACCAGGAGCAACAGCAAAAGGAAAAGGAATGGCACGCTCTAATAAGCTGATGATGACGGCTTGTGCTGCTAACAAGGCAATATAAACGAGTCGTTGATTTTTTGTCATAGCTAAAATCATCCTAAATTATCTTGTTTTTAAGAAAACAGTAAAGGGCAAAAAGAACGTATCACAGTACTGTTACTATTCTTACTCCCCTTTAGTGTCTTATTAAATACACATCATAAAGAAGATAAGCGAATGGCTCAAGTAAATATGAGCCAATCGCCTTCTTTACATCTAATTATTTTTTATCTTGATAAATTGCTCGCTCTTTTCCATACCACCAATGACCAAGCTTTTGTTGTAGGAATGGAATAACCCAGTAATCAAGGCCGAATGTACGTCCAGATCCGTTCATCAATGCAATAGATGCTGGTAACGCCCATACTTTATCCCATCCGAGCATAGCAGATAAAGTAAACATAACAAGGAATCCAGCGCTTGCTGCGTTTGCTAACCAAGTGAATAAGCCACCTAAAATAGCTAGCCCAATTGCTAATTCAATGAACACCATAAATTTCTGCATGAAAATTGCCATTTCAGGAGTTGGAAGGGCAATTTTCATAAACCATTCAAAGATACCAGGCATTTTACTTAAAATTGGTGTTGCCCACTCAGTAGCTGAAGCTGCTTCACTTGCTCCGCTAGTTGTTGTCTGTAACCACTCAAATGGTAAACGTACAGTATCTCCAACTAACCAAGATCCTTCTCCTAAACCTTTAAATAAATCAGGGACAGTAGACCAGCTTGAGATAGCATTTTCAAATGTTTCTTTCCCCCAAATCTTAGTACCGGCTTCAACTAACCAGAATCCAGCTACAAAAATTCGTAATGGTAAGCTCCATAATACATTACCATAACGTGTTAAGAAATCACGGAAAATGTTACGTTTGTCTTTTGTTCCAAAAAATTCATGACGAATATATTGAACCATATAATAGCCACTTGCAATGCCCATAAAATAGTAAAGGTTGACCATGTGTTTCATAAAATTAGCAAACCAACCACTTAGGGAAATGCCCATTAAGTTTGCTACACCGTATCTAGCGCCAATAGATACCATTGTCCCATGATATTTGCCTTCGTAAGCTGTTTTTTCACCACCACTAATTTCGGAAATAATGTTTTTAGCAGCAGTCGTACCTGTTTGTTCAGCTGCTTCCACAATTTGTGGAGTTGGCTTTCCAGGTTCTTCTTCATAATAAGCTAAGTCACCAATAACATAGACACTATCATATTGGTCAGATTCCATATATTGATTTACTTTTAAGCGTCCTGCGCGTGCAGTTTCCATGCCGTAGTCTTTTGTATCAGAGTTTGCTTTTACACCAGCTGTCCAAATTAATGTATGTGTAGGAAGGGACTCTCCAGATTTTAAAACAATTTCTTCCGCTTTCACTTCTACAATCGGCGAATCTTTCAATATTTTGACACCTTTTTTGTTTAAATATGCTTCCGCTTTGTCAGCATCTTTTCGCTCTAGCATATTCAAGATCGTTGGAGCCGCTTCTACAACGTAAAGGGAAATATCTTCGGTGTCCAGTTTGTTATCTTTTGCTAAGCGTTCTTTCCATTCAATTAATTCACCAACCATTTCGATTCCGGTAAATCCAGAACCACATACAGTGAAGGTAAGCATGGCTTGACGTGTCGCTTGATCATGCACAGTTGCTGCTTTTGCTACTGTTTTTTCAATGTGTTCGCGAAGTCTGACTGCATCTTCCCAAGACCATAGTGTAAATGCATGCTCGCCTACACCTGGAGTGCCAAAATCATTTGGTTCTCCACCCATACCTAAAATAAGGTAATCATAAGCGTATTCACCATGCGCTGTTGTAACTTTTTTCTTGTCGTGATCAACATGTGTCACGTTGTCTGTTACTAGATTTACTTTTGTTCGATTAAATAATTTACGTAGGTCAAACTGAATTGCATCTGGTTCTACGCGATGTGCCGCAACTTCATGTAATTCTGTCATCATTGTGTGGTAGGAATGGCGATCAATTAACGTAATTGTAACTGAGTCGTCTTTTTTGTACTTTTTTGCTAGCTTTTTTGCTGCATGTACACCAGCGTATCCCGCACCGATAATGACAATGTTTTTGTTTGCCATAATATCTATACACTCCTTATAAAATAAAAATTAATCATGTCATCGTTGTGAAAGTGTGAACAACCGATTACAATTGTACCTTTAGTTTGTGCCTGTGTCCAGTGGGTTTTTAAAGATTATATATAATTAAATCTAAAAAGTTCACAAATTTAATAATAATTTTAAACCATAAAGTTCAATAAGTTTTCACATATTGTATAAAATAGCTATGCAACGAACTTTTAACCGTGCTATGGTAGTATTATTGCAAAGTTTACTATATAGACACTATCATTAGGTAAATGCTATACTTATGTCGAAAAAATGTGAATAAGTTCACATTGGAAGCCCAATATGTCTAAATTTATTATTATTATTTCATGTTAGAAAGGTTTTGACAACGTTGAAGAAGAAATATATGTTGATTATCTTAGTAATGATGTTGATTGTAACTGGTTGTAATGTGAATGAGTCAAAATTGTTAGATTCTCCTTACAAAAGAACAGAATTTATGATGGGTACTGTCGTAACATTAAAAATTTATGATGAAGGAAAAGAAGATGTCATAGATCTTGCTTTTAATGAAATGCAAAATCTAACCGAACAAATTGGGGTAGAAGAATCCCAATCACAAATTGATGAAATAAATGAAGCTGCTGGTACATCACCTGTTGAAGTTTCAGAGGAGATCTTTTCTTTAATTCAAGCAGGAAAAAATTATAGTGAACAAGCGGATGGTTCTTTTGATATTACAATCGGGCCTTTAACTTCATTATGGCATATAGGTTTTGATGATGCAAAAAAGCCTACACAAGAAGAAATTGATGACGTATTGCCATTAATTAATTATAAAAAAGTCGTGCTAAAAGAAAAAGAGCAAACAGTTTATTTAGAAGAAAAAGGAATGAAGATAGATTTAGGTGCAATAGCCAAAGGGTTTATTGCTGATAAAGTAACGAATTTATTAGATGAAAATGATGTTACGACCGCAATTATTGACTTAGGGGGAAATATCTATGTAAAAGGTAATAACCCTTCAGGAAAAGAGTGGACTGTAGGTGTACAAGACCCATTTACAGAGCGTGGACAAATTGTTGGTAAAATAGAAGCGAATAATCAATCGATTGTTACCTCTGGTATATATGAGCGATATTTAGAAGTCGATGGACAAAAGTATCACCATATTTTAAATCCAATTGATGGCTATCCGTATGAAAATGATATAGCTGGTGTTACGATTATTAGTCAAAAATCGATGGATGGTGATGCATTATCTACTTTAATTTTCTCAAAAGGTTTAAAGGATGGTTTGGCCTATATTGAAACGCAAGAAGGAGTAGAAGCAATATTTGTTGATAAAGATCAACAAGTGTTTATTACTTCAGAGTTGGAAGGTACATTTGAATTGACTAATGATGCATTTAAATTAGGAAACAGAGAAGAACTTTAATAAGGAGAGTATAAGGTGTCTATTTCTACATTTTTAAAACTGGTTGAAATTCAAACGAAAATTGCAAGTGTGTTTCCATTTTTGATTGGATGTCTGTTTGTTTATTACAGATATGATTCGTTTCAGCCACTAAATACAATGATTTTCTTTCTATCGATGTTAACTTTTGATTTAACAACAACGGCAATTAATAATTATATGGATTATCGAAAGGCATCATCTGAAGCATACAGATTGGAACATAATATTATTGGTCAAAAAAACATCTCTGAATCAACGGTCATTATTACAATACTATGTTTATTAACTCTTGCTACATCGTTAGGGATCTGGCTGGTTTTTCGTACGGATTTGTTTGTATTATTGGTTGGCATGGTATGCTTTGGTATAGGGATATTTTATACCTTCGGACCAATACCATTTTCAAGAATGCCGTTAGGTGAAATTTTCTCTGGGGTAACCATGGGATTTGGCATTTTGTTTTTAGCTATTTATGTAAGTGCATATGATCAAGGCATTGTTCAATTAGTATGGCAAGGTAGAATGATTCGTGTGGAAGCCGATATATTGTTAGTTTTAGAAATTATCTTAATTAGTATTCCTTGTGTATTTACCATTGCTAATTTAATGCTTGCTAATAATATTTGCGATCTAGAAGAAGATATTTATAACCAACGTTTCACCTTACCATATTATATAGGAAAAAAATACGCGATATGGTTATTTAATGGGTTGTATATATTGTCTTTTACTGCTATTGTCGTAGCAGTAATTCTAGGAATATTGCCTCCTTTAATATTGATCGTATTACTAGTTAGTTATCCAGTATATCAGCTTGTTCGTCAATTTAATATAAAACAAGTAAAGTCCGAAACATTTAGTGTTGCAGTAAAGAATTTAGTTCTAGTTAATGGCTCTGTTGTTATATTGCTGGCTGTAACTGTATTATTTTATTAAAATGATAATAAATGAATTTTTTATATAAAGGAGATGGATAGCTATTGGTAGCTGAAGAGACAATCATAGAAGTAGATAATCTTACGTTTCGTTATGATTTACGTAAGGTGGAACATACATTGTCAGCTATCTCCTTTTCAATCAAGCAAGGGGAATGGGTAGCTATTGTTGGAGGAAATGGTTCAGGAAAATCAACCTTAGTCCGATTGCTTGTCGGATTACTAGAAGCAGAACTTGGAACGATTACTATAGATGGGGTAAGGTTGAATGAAGAAACTAAGTGGGAGATTCGAAAAAAAATAGGGCTAGTTTTTCAAAATCCAGAAAATCAGTTTATTGGTACGACTGTACAAGATGATGTTGCTTTTGGATTGGAGAATAACAATGTTGGATATGAAGAAATGAAACAAAGAGTTGATGAAGCATTACGTTTTGTTGATATGGATAAATATTGGGATCAAGACCCCTCTCGTTTATCAGGTGGTCAAAAGCAACGTGTTGCTATAGCGGGTATCCTTGCGTTTAAACCCCATGTCATTATTCTAGATGAGGCATTTGTTATGCTTGATCCTAAAAGCAGAAAGCAATTATTATCAACGTTAAAGAAACTTAGGGAAGAAAATAATATAACTATTATTACGGTTACACATGATATGAATGAGGCGGCATGTGCAGACCGAATAGTAGTGATGGATCAAGGTGCTATTATTCAAGATAGTACACCGGAGCATGTATTTATGAACAATGAACAGTTGTCTTCCCCCTTCGCTGAACAATTGCGACGCAAATTAGGTGAGAACGGGAGTAATGTTCCACAAAGTTATATGACAGAAGATGAAATGGTGAAATGGTTATGCAAGTGAATTTTCAAGGAGTAACAGCAGATTATCGAATTGGGCCTATTAGAAGTAAAAATATTTTACAACAGGTTGACTTATGTTTACCTAGTCACTCTTTTACCGCAATTGTCGGCCATACAGGTGCAGGGAAATCGAGTTTGTTAAAAACGGTGAATGGACTACTGCTTCCTAAAGAAGGATCAATTCAAGTCGGTGATCAAACGATTACATCAGTTTTACAATCAAAAGATGTTTTAAAACGTGTCAGACAATCTGTAGGGATGGTTTTTCAATTTCCTGAGTCACAATTATTTGCCGAAACGGTGGAACAGGATATTTGCTTCGGTCCATTAAACTTTGGTATGCCTAAACAAGAAGCACAAAAACTAGCAAAAGATGCGATTACACTAGTTGGACTAGAGGAGACGATATTATCAAGCTCCCCATTTTCTTTGTCGGGAGGACAACAGAGACGTGTTGCAATTGCAGGTGTATTAGTAATGAATCCTGATGTATTAGTTTTAGATGAACCTGGTGCTGGTTTGGATCCGCAGGGGAAAGAAGAGATTTTAACACTAATAAAAAACCTTCATGAAACAAAGGGTATTACAACCATTTTAGTGACACATGATATGGATGACGTTGCTCGCTATGCAGATGATGTTGTAGTCATGGAAGAAGGTAAGGTGATAACATACAAGCCAGTACATACGTTTTTTGATGATGTAGAACAACTAAAAGCCTGGTCTCTTGATTTACCTGAGCCAAGACGATTTCAGTTACGCTTGGAAAGCGAAACAAACGTAAAGTTACCCAACGTGTGTCTAACGATAGAAGATTTAGTTGCTGGTTTAATTGAGGTGGGACTAGCATGAACAAATTAATTTTGGGAAGATATTTTCCGGGTGATTCCTGGTTACATAAACTAGATCCAAGAGCAAAGCTTATTGCTGCAATTGGTTTTATTGCTGTTCTATTTGTTGCAATTAATTGGCAAGGGTACTTGTTATTAATCTTGTTTACCTTATTTGTGATGCGATTATCCGATATCTCATTAAAAATGTATATTAGAGGTGTGCGACCATTAATTTGGTTAATACTATTCACTGTTTCGTTGCAAGTATTATTTACAGCAGGCGGGACTGTTTACGTCAATTGGGGACCGATTACTATATCAGAATATGGGCTAATCAATGGTGTGTTTATCTTTTGTCGATTTGTTATGATTATTTTTATTTCGACGGTAGTTACTTTAACGACGAAACCAATTGATTTGACAGATGGGATTAATGCATTGCTCTCTCCATTACGATTATTTAAAGTGCCAGTAGATGATATTTCGTTAATGCTCACGATTGCGCTTAGATTTATTCCTAATCTATTAGATGAAACACAGAAGGTGATGGATGCACAACGAGCACGAGGGACAACATTTGGTGAAGGTTCTTTAGTGGAGCAGATGAAGAAATTAGTACCTATTATTATGCCGTTGTTTGTTAGTTCATTAAAGAGAGCAGAGGATATGGCAGATGTAATGGAAGTTCGAGGCTATCAATCATCAGGACCAAGATCAAGTTTTCGGAAATTGACCTGGAAAAGCCATGATACATTAGCTATTTTCACAATGATTATGTTAACGGCTGGACTTGTATTACTGCGCCAATTGGGACATTTATAACAAGATTACTTCAAAATGGTTTAATACCAAAAGAAGGTTTATTACGTAAATATACACAGGAAATTCATGCAAATGAGATTGTGTTGCCAAGTTATCATATTGCCACCATTAATATCGAAGAAACCTTTAAAAAAGTATCAAATTTGAATAAATATATTCCTTTTAAAGGAATCGTTTTGACTGATACTTTTGAGTCTACTAAGCATGAGAATACACTTGATGATTTATTTGGAGATAATGATAAACGATTAAAACGTCAAGAGGAATCACCTATTACTGTAATAATGGATAAAATACCATATTACGCCAAAAAGACTAGTGACAGTGATAACAATAGGAATATAAGTTATCCGAAACTAGACAACAGAATAAATGAAACTTATGGAAGACTATCGAATGCTCAAAATAAAGCTAACTAAAAAGATTCTTATATAAGAGCTATAAGATGGGCGAGCAATCGGTTAGAACAAAATGGTATTATTGGATTTATAACTAATGGTTCATTTATTGATGCTATCGCATTGGATGGATTTAGAGCTTCTATTTATTCAGAATTCAATTATGTGTATGTTTATAATTTGAGAGGTTTTATTAAAGGCAAGCAAAATGAATTCGCTAGAAAAGAAGGCGAGAATGTCTTTGATATATTACAAGGTGTAGCGATTATTATCTTTATAAAAGATTCAAAAAGTACTGAACACGTTTTGTTTTATAAGGATATTGGAGACTACTTGTTTAAAAATGAAAAGTTAGCAATTTTAGATAATTTTATTTGTCAAATTAAGCGAGACAAAGCTTCATAAAACACTCAATTGGCGTTTGATAATTTAATGACTTTCTTGGAATGTTGTTTCTTCGAGAAGCAACGGTTGATATATATTCCTGCGTAACGTAGTTGAAATCCATTTTTTCGTAGTAGACCATTTGAATTTTCATTCAATCCTCTTTGTGATGGCGTTCCTGGATCGGCAAAATAGATGTCAATATCATGATCATTACTGACGTTTTTCCAATTCGAGAATTCCTTACCGCAGTCAAAGATAATTGATTTGAATAGGTGCTTAGGAATTCCTTGGAGTCATCCGTTTAGTGCTTCTTCAATATCCTGTGCTTTTCTTCCTTTAGGTTTGATAACAATGATACAATTGCTTAACCGTTCAACCAAAGTGATTATCGCACTCTTGTGTTTGTTACCAACAATGTACCGCCTTTGAGATGGCCAAATTCATTGTTGTAGTTTAGGTGTTCCTGATTTCGCTCATCTATACTACGTCTAAATGCTTGTTTGCCTCTTTTTTCTTGGTGGCCGTTTGATTTTCTTTTCCCTTTCATTGGTAATTTTTCTTGTTTGAAAACACCATTTTCAAACTGCCGATAAAGTGTACGCATACCACAAGAAATGGGTCTTTCTTTTCTACCAATGATGACGTCTGGAGTCCAACCAGCCTCTACTTTTTCGTTGATGTAATCCACTTCATTTTTAGGAAGCTTAATCGATTTACGTCCATATTTTTGCTTGTTTTTCCTGTATTCCAGATGAATGTCAATCGCTGTTTTTCCATCTTTAAGTTGTCTGATGACTCGATAAATCGTTTCATGACATCGTTTGAGCTTTTCGGCGATTTGTCGACCTTTGAGACCGATTGAAAAATATTCTTCTATGAAAAAAATATTCTTCTATGAATATGAAACAAGAAAATATGCCGTCTACACTATTTTAGGATATACGATTGAAGGCCATAAGGAGATTCTCGGATTATGGCTGAATGAAACGGAAAGCAAACATAAATGGATGCAGATTTTTGATGAAATAAAGGCAAGAGGTGTTGAAGATATTTTTTTATATCTATGGACGGTGTCAGTGGTTTAGAAAAAGGAGCACGTGCTATTTTGTCGGATGTCATCGTCCAGCGCTGTATCGTTCATTGGATACGTAATGCCATCATAGTAAAGAATATAAGGCATTTACCAAAGCTTTAAAGAAGTCTATGGTGCACTCTACCCCCCCGAGCCTCAAGGCTTGTTTAAGTGCTTTTGAATCCTTTAAACAACAATGGGCTGCTTATCCAGGAGCGATTGATGTTTGGATAAGAAACTTCCAACACGTCGAACAACTTTATGATTAGGAATCATTAGAAAGATATACAAATTTAATCAAGTTAATTAAACAAAAAAAGAACACTTATCGAAAGGCGTTCTTTTTTTGTTCGTCCTCTAACCAGTTTTAATAGAGACTATCTTTCTATCTGTTATTTGCTCCAGTAACCCTAACTCCATCTTATATTAACATGTCTTTTTTGGAGAATATTGAAAATGACAAGAGAAAACATAAAAGCATAGTAATAAGCATTGTTAATAATGATACTAAAAATGTTGTGTTATGCACTGTGGACTCTCCTATAATATTTGAAACTAAATCTAAATTTAATATAAAAAAATACTTTAAGACTTCTAATGTACTTTGAAGATTTCCCAAAAGTCCTCCGAAAACTATAAGTGAAAGAGATAAACTTACTGATGTAGTAACTGTTTCAAATAAAACCGAAATTAAAATAACTACACTTATTAAAGTAATAATTGTAACCATATTAAGCCCTAAGCCATAAAGAATATATTCCCATATCGGAATTGCCTTAAAATTTTCGTTGCCAATTACAATTAAATCATTCCAGCTACCTAAGCCATAAAACGGGATGGAGGTAATATAAGTTAATACATTTGATAAAAGCATAACTCCTATAGATATAATAAGTGATGCTAAAAATTTCGATAAAATAATTTTTTTTCTACCTAGCGGACTAACCAATAAAGATTTCATAGTTCCATTTGAAGTTTCTCCTACGATTAAGTCTGCTGTTAAAATAACAATTAACACCGGTAAAATCAACTTAATAAATACCCCTGTAACACTTGATGCTAAATCTCCTGTGGCTCCACTTACTTCAGGATTTATATCATTTTTTAACTGAAAATTTAATTTTTCCTTTTGATTTACTAAATTCATGTATTCATCAGAACTTTGATTATTTATAGTGGTTAAACGACTCTCAATACCAGTAATTTGTTCTTCAATAGTAATCTGCCAATCAATAGGATCTTCATTATCTTTATCAAAATAACTTAGAGTAACCATTAATAGTGTGAAAAAAAGAACAATCCCAATGACCACATGTATTCTTTTTTTAAAATAAAGTTTTTCTATTTCATTTTTAATTGCCCCTATTAACATTATACAGCCCCCTGAATAACAGATAAGAAATAGTCTTCTAAGGTATATTCTTCATGATTAATCAAATATACAAATATCCCTTTAGCATATAAATGATTAACTAAATGTGGAATTTCTTCTTTTTTGCTATGTATAATTATTTTACTATCCTCTAAATAAATATTGCTAACCTGTTGTTTAATCAGTTGATAAGCAAATTCTAACTTCAATGGATCCACTGTTAAGTGGAATTTTGAAGTGTTTTGATTAACCAAATCTTTTACTGAACCTGAGACTATTTGTTTACCTTTATTAATAATTAAAATTTCATCACATATATTTTCTATTTCGCTAAGTAAATGAGAGGATAAAAAGATAGTTATTTTATGCTCATCAGATAAGTTTTTAATCAAAGCCCTAATATCTTTTATTCCAGATGGATCCATTCCATTTGTAGGCTCATCTAATATCAATATTTTGGGAGAAGCTAACAGAGATTGAGCAATGGCTAATCTTTGTTTCATACCTAACGAATAATTTTTAACTTTATCATGAATTCTATCTGATAAATCAACGGTCTCAATACACCATTTAATATATGTAGGATCTACTTTTTTATCTAATAAGCGTACACTTTGAATTAAATTTTGCCATCCTGTCATATAATCAAATAATGCAGGATGCTCCACAATAGCACTTAAATTACGCATTGATTCGCTAAAATTTGTTTGTACATTATAACCCATAATTTCCACAAAACCAGAAGAGGGTTTAATCATTCCAGTTATCATTCTAATAGTTGTTGTTTTTCCAGAACCATTCGGACCTAAGAAACCAAATATTTGTCCTTTACTTACATTAAAAGAAAGGTCATTAATAATCGTTTCTCCATTAATTTCTTTACATAAATTTTTTACAACTAAAATATCCTCATTTTCAACGAACATATCGATCACACTCCATATATAACTAGTAATTATAATAATACCAAAAGATATAAAAATAAAGTAATGAGTTATCATTACTTTATTTTTATATTATTTATGTATACGAGTCAATTTCATGATTGCTCTTTTTAAAAATACAAAGACTGACAGAATTTCGAAATTGTATTTAAAAAAACAGAAATCATGCAGCTTGTTGCTGATTTAATTGGGTATGAATACGATCTGCAGCCAGTTTTGATGCATTATAAACAAGTGTAACCATGTCAAAATGAACTTTCGCACGTTCCCCTGTCCGATAACGAACATTGTTAAGTTGAAAGAATTCTTTGAGATAGGCGTTAACACGTTCCATAGCGGTCCGACGTTTGAAAATATTTTTCCAATCCTGTGAACCACGAGCGGGGCAGTATATTTCCGAAGGTCTTCGGTTATTTTCACGTTATAAACTTTTTGACAGATACATTCGTTGGCTAGTGGACAAGTGTTGCACTCCTTTGGTTTCGTGTACTTCAATGTTTCATATTTAGAATCAAAGCTATCGTAACGATAGGAATGTTCACGAAAACAGGTCGGTGCGAAATGTTTGTCATAACCAAGGAGTTCGCTTTCATTTCGCTTGTTGTATGCAATGACAGATTGTTGTCCCATTCGATGTACTTTTTCGTATATTGGTTCATAATCATACCCAACATCCATGGTTTGATAACGCAAAAGAAGTTCAGGAAAGCGTTCATGAAGCCCTTTAAGTAATGGAATAGCTGCTTTTTCATCATTTAAACTGCCTGATGAAAAGAGAGAATCTAAAATGTATTGACTGGATGTACCAACGATTAAATGAGCCTTGTAGCCAAATCAAAACACATTTTTCCCTTCCGAATTCTTTTTCACGCCCCATTTGGGTTCTTGAGGAACTTCGGCACGTAGCTCAGCTAGAGCAGCATCTAATTGTTCTTCTATTTTCTTTTCATACAAGGGCAAGTTAGCATTCTTTTCAGCTTCTTCTTTTAACCATTGTTCACGTTCTTCTTTCGGCGGTGCTTGATCCCGAGCTTCGAAATGACAGGAATCCGTGACGGCAGTGTCATCTGTGATAAAACCTTCTTCAATAGCTTGCCGTACTATGTTTTCTTTTTCAACTTCTAATATGTCACACTTCATTAATTTCGTTACGAGCCTAGAATAGGAAGCCTCTGAAGGAACGGAATCTGATACACGTAAACCACAATTCAGCTTAAAGGCTACATCATCACGAAGGCGTTTAATTAGATCTTTTATAGTTGGGATGCGTTCCACATATCTCACCACAAAGGAAATGATCATAGCTGCATAGTTCAATCCTTCTGGTGCACCTAGTCGTGATTTCTTCGTTACTTTGTGATATATCTTATCCAAATTTATCGCCGAAATAATTGCCTCATATTTTTGGATTGGTTCCATGTCATATAATTCTTGGATGCCAAATAAGCTTGGTTGTCGTATAATGGTCATAGGAAGTATTCCTCCAGTCTTTATTGGATGTTGTGTCAACTACCATTATACAAGACTTGGGGAGGTACTTCCTTTTTTATGTTTTTAAACCCTTGTTACGTAAGGGCTTATAGTTATGAAATTCATTCAGTTTACGTTTGTTTGGCGAAAAGCGATTGAAAGATACAGTACCAATTTGGCGGAGAAATCGAATAAAATGTGCGATACATTGTAGGCAAACGAAATCATCCCAGAAATAGAGCGCGAAAGTATGGGGGAACTCTCCACCGAAGACTTCGAAAGCGTAGTGGGAAAATTAGAAGAGACGGTTGAAGCATATGATAAATAGATCGAAGAAAGTTTCTTTAAGTTGCCTAACTATATTGTAGCTGACGCAGGTTACGGAAGTGAACAAAATTACGATGATGTCCTAGCTAATTGTAAGCGTACCCCGCTAATTACATATAATACGTATCGAAAAGAGAAGATGAAAAAATATAAGCAAAATCCGTTTAACACAATGAATTGGAATTATGATGAAGCGACGGATGCTTTTCTTTGTCCAAATGATAAGAAAGTAACGTTCCAATATTGTCGAAACGGACAGATAAAAATAACTTTACCCGAGCCTTTAAAGTCTATGAATGTGAAGACTGTTCCGATTGTCCGTTACGTACACAATGTACAAAAGCAAAGGAAGGAAAGAATCGAAAAATCTATTACAACGAAGAAGGGGAACAGCAAAAAGCATACACAAAACAACAGCTTTCAGAAAAAAAACCGGTAAAATCTACAGAAAACGAAAAATAGATGTAGAACCAGTCTTCGAATTTTTGAAGGCTAATGTGCGTTTCACTCGTATGTCGGTAAGAGGAAAGAAAAAAGTAGAAAATGAATTAGGATTTGCATTCATGGCGGTGAATTTGAGAAAGTACACCGCTGAACATGCGAATGGTGAAACAAATCCTGATCATACTCTAATGAAAAAAGGTTTGTAAAATAGTAGCGGCGGAGGGGATCGAACCCACGACCTCACGGGTATGAACCGTACGCTCTCGCCAGCTGAGCTACGCCGCCATAGATGATATTTTTAGAGTCACAAATGATATATTACAATAGCAATCATATACTGTCAATAGTTTCAGCTTAAACAAATAGCTTAATTATAAATAACACATAAGCATGCTTTTGAAAAAATTGGTATGTTAAAAAAATTGTACGTATTTTAAGTTGGGAAATGGTGTTTTTCCCCACCACTCTGTTATCTATAGGTTCTTGCTGAAAATAAAGTAATGCAGCAGAAAATCGTCGAACATTTTGATACGATTGGTGGGAGGTTTTGACAAAAAAATGCATGTAACTGTGGTTTAATAATCAACATACTATACAAGGAGTGAAGGTATGTTGGAAACTTTATCAGAACCAAAAGTGATGGGTGGTTATGAAGAGCAAACGAAAAAAAGAAAAGTAAAATGGAAGGATAATATTCGAAAACTCATGCTGGAGCATGGAGGGATTTTATATATTATCGCGTTTTTATTAGGACGAGCAGTTGTTTTGGAATTACTGTCACCGTTTGTACTTGCTTACTTAGCCTCTATCTGGCTTTTACGCAGGGAAAAAGTACGACCAATCATGCTGATCATGGTAGTCAGTAGCTTAACCATCACTGGACAACATAGTTTTTATATTGCAACAGCGACAGTTACATTTATTTTCTTTGCAGCAATATGTCAAACATTTAAAGAACAACATAAGATCATTCCAATCATTGTTTTCTTTTCTAGTTTATTACCGAGGTTGACTGTTTATGCATTGTTTGAAAAGTTAACGATTTATCAATGGATGTTAGCAGCAACTGAAGCAACATTAAGTGCTGTGTTAGTATTAATATTTATGCAAAGTATTCCATTGCTATCACCAAAAAGGTACAATCCTGCTTTGAAAAATGAAGAGGTAATTTCCTTAATTATTCTTTTAGGATCGTTATTAACAGGGATGATCGGTTGGGAGATAGCAGAAGCTAATATCGAACAAATTGCATCAAGGTATCTAGTGCTTTGGCTTTCTTATATCGGTGGTGCTGCAATAGGGTCTACAGTTGGTGTAGTAGCGGGATTAATCTTAAGCCTGGCAAGTGTTGGAAGTATCTATCAGATGAGTTTGCTTGCCTTTGGCGGACTTTTAGGTGGCTTGTTAAAAGAGTGGAGGAAGATAGGTGTTAGTTTCGGTTTATTAATTGGGACTGTATTGCTTGGTATTCATGGTGAGGGCACGACTCTTTTAACTCCTTCGCTGTTAGAAACCGGTTTTGCCATTGGATTATTTATGTTCACACCGGAACATTGGATTCGAACAGTTGCACGTTACATACCAGGAACAAACGAACATACGAAAGAACAGCAGCTCTATGTACAAAAGGTGCGAGACGCAACGGCAAATAGAATGGAGCAATTTTCCAACGTGTTTCAAGCTTTATCAAAAAGCTTTGATATGCAAAAAAAACAAGAACAAATTAAAGAAACACAAGAAGAAAAAGAACTTGATTATTTTTTGAGTAATGTAACAGAGCGGACATGCCAAAGTTGTTTTAAAAAAGAATGGTGTTGGGTGCAGCAATTTGACAAAACATATGAGCTAATGAACGATGTAAAGCAAGATTTAGAACAGGATCAAAGCACTGATAAGTTATTGCATTGTAAATTTGCTAACCATTGTGTCAAATCAAAAAAAATGTATGAAGTAATGAAAGAAGAATTATCTTATTATCAAGCAAATCAGCAGTTGAAAAAGCAGGTAGGAGAAAGTAGACGTTTTGTAGCGGATCAATTATTAGGTGTTTCAGAAGTAATGGGGGATTTTGCAAAAGAAATCGTTAAAGAAAGAGAAAATCATGAACAACAAGAAATGGACATTGTTGCAGCTTTAAAACAAATGGGTTTTGAAATTTTGAAATTAGATATTTATAGCTTGAAAAAAGGAAACATAGATATTGAAATGAACTTATCTGTGTATGAATATCATGGAGAAGGGCAAAAAATTATTGCTCCCCTTCTTTCTGATATTTTACAAGAAACGGTTGTGGTGAAAACGGAAGAGATATCGCCGTTACCAAATGGATATTGCCACTTATATTTCACATCTGCTAAAAAGTTTGTTGTTGATGTAGGGGTAGCACATGCTGCCAGAGGTGGTGGTTTTATTTCTGGCGATAGTTATTCCGCAATGGAACTTAGTTCTGGAAAGTATGCACTTGCAATAAGTGATGGAATGGGAAATGGGACGCGAGCTCATGAAGAAAGTTCAGAAACACTTCGGTTGTTACAGCAGATTCTTCAGTCAGGTATCGATGAGCACGTAGCGATTAAATCGATTAATTCTGTTCTTTCTCTTCGAACTAGTGATGAAATTTTTTCCACCTTAGATCTTGCTGTAATTGATTTACACCATGCTGGAGTGCAATTTTTGAAGATTGGTTCTACACCAAGTTTTGTAAAACGGGGAAATCAGCTTCATATGATTCAAGCAAGCAATTTACCAATTGGAATTATTCAGGATGTAGATGTTGAGGTAGTACATGACCAGCTCAAAGATGAAGATATATTGATTATGGCAAGCGATGGCATTTTTGATGGACCAAAACATATTGAAAACATGGATGCGTGGCTTAAGCGGAAATTAAGAGAATTGGAAACAGACGATCCGCAAGACATTGCTGATATTCTATTGGAAGAAGTGATTCGAGCAACAGAAGGAGCGATTGTGGATGACATGACATTAGTTGTTGCAAAAATTTCGAAATTTCAACCTAAGTGGGCAACAATCCCTTTTTGTCAGAAGCAAGCAAACTAATCTTTTTCTGTTTGACTGTATAAACTTCTATCGTTTTGTCGAGAATGATGCTATGAAATACGGTTAATGACAAAGGCATAGGAGGAGCGCAATAACATGAGAAAAGGAACATTAAAGCAAATATTATTAATAACAGATGGTTGTTCGAATCAAGGTGAAGATCCATCAATGATTGCAACTCTAGTGGCACAACAAGGAATCGCTGTTAATGTAATTGGTGTATTAGAAGATAATCAGCTGGAAAATCCACCAGGATTAGAAGAAGTGGAAGAAATCGCTCGGGCAGGTGAGGGAATAAGTCAAATTGTTTATCAACAGGCATTATCACAAACTGTTCAAACTGTTACGAAGCAAGCAATGACACAAACGTTACAAGGAGTAGTCAATCAGGAGTTGAAGCAAATTTTAGGGCCTAATCAAACGGTAGAGTCTTTACCTCCGGAACAACGAGGTGAAGTAATGGAAGTTGTTGAAGATCTTGGGGAAACATGCAATGTTGAAGTTCTTGTGTTGGTAGATACAAGCGCAAGTATGCAACATAAGCTACCAACAGTAAAAGAGGCATTAATGGATTTATCCATTAGTATGAATGCGCGTATTGGGAAGAATCGATTTGCAATTTACTCGTTTCCAGGCAAACGAAAAACGATTCAACAAATTATTGATTGGTCAGAAAAACTAGATGCGATATCTTCTGTTTTTCCAAAGCTCACAAGTGGTGGAATCACACCAACGGGTCCAGCATTAAAAGAAGCGATGTATCAATTTGGGAAATCAAAATTAATGAGGAGTAGGAATCGAGAAGATGAATCTACATTTGAGCAAACAGGTAACTAGCTTTCCCAAAGGCTCATTGATTCAAGGCCATTGGCATAAACATCGATATAAAGTGATATCTTTACTTGGAAAAGGGGCAATTGGATCTGTTTATTTATGTCAGCGAATGGATGGCAAAAAAGTAGCATTAAAAATAAGCCAAAAAAATGCTTCAATTATTACTGAAGTAAACGTATTAAAGCAGTTGAACAAGGTCCAAGGTCGCACACTTGGACCTTGTTTGTTTGATGTAGATGATATTTTATTATCCAACGGTGTACGCCTATCGTTCTATGTAATGGAATATGTTAAAGGCGTACCAGTAGATGCATTTTTAAAGCAAAGAAGTAAAGATTGGTTTGGTGTATTTTTATTGCAATTACTATCAGATTTAGATCGATTACATCAACACGGTTGGGTATTTGGTGACTTAAAGCTAGATAATGTACTTGTGACAGATACCCCTCCGAAAATACGGTGGATTGATGTAGGAGGGATGACCCGAATTGGTCGTTCTATTAAAGAATATACCGAGTTTTATGATCGTGGATATTGGCAGCTTGGTACAAGAAAAGCTGAGCCGAGGTATGATTTATTCGCTGTTGTTATGCTCGCTTTGCATTACGCTTATCCAAATCAATTTGAAAGAGGGGCGAATCCAGAGCAAACGTTAATTAATAAGCTTAAACAAGCAACGGTATTACAGACATATCGAGTATGTTTAGAGCGGGCATTAAAAGGATACTATCACTCTGGATCGCATATGTTAAAGGAGTTGAATCAAGTATTGATAAAAAGACAAGTGCCGACGCGATCTCATCAACCTATATCAAATAATAAGTTGATGAAAAAAGTGATTGAAGACACAACCTTTCCTTTAATCGAGATCTGGGCAATTGGATTTGTCTCCATATTGTTTTTCCTTTTCTATTACTTCTTTATCTAAAAACAATTATATAATCATATCTTTATATCAAGCGTCCAATGGTGTTCAAGTGATGTAAAACATGATAGGATATACTTGTTTATCAATCTTGGAAAGAAGATGAGTCGCATATGCTAGAACAAAAAGTCAATCAATTTGTAAAAAGACACCAATTATTTCATGAAGGGGCAACGCTTGTTGTCGGTGTATCTGGAGGGCCAGATTCAATGGCTTTACTACATTATTTAAATGCACAAAAACAACAGTGGAACTGGACAATTATTGCCATAGCGATTAATCATTGTTTGCGAGGGGCGGATGCGGAAGCCGATATACAGTATGTCAGTGAGTTTTGCTTAACTTATAATATTACGTTTGAAGGCGGAAAAGTGGATGTCCCAAAGCTAAAACAAGAAGAACGCTTAGGTACGCAAGAAGCTGCAAGAAGACTTAGATATACATTTTTTGAAGAAAAAATGAACCAATATCAAGCAGATTATCTAGTGCTAGGTCATCATGGAGATGATCAAATCGAGACGATGTTTATGCGAATGACGAGAAGTGCGAACCCTAGTGCACTAAAGGGTATTCCGATGAAACGCCCCTTTGCCACAGGTTATTTAGTACGACCATTCCTAGCAATTAACAAAGACATGATTGAGTTTTATTGTAAGAATAGTGGTATTGTTCCAAGGCGAGACCCATCAAATGATCAAGATGTGTATACTAGAAATTATTTTCGTAAACACCTTTTACCTTTGTTGAAGAATCAAAACCCAAACCTTCATCATTCTATACAAAAATTAAGCGAGTCGATTAGTGCGGATCATGATTATTTAGAAGAACAGGCTAAAAAAGCGCTAGAAAATGTATTAGATTCGCCAGTAGAGCAATCAACTGTTAGTATATCAATTAATCTTTTGAAAACATATCCGTTTGCTTTACAAAGAAGGATGTTTCATCTAATATTAAACTATCTATACCGTACTATTCCTTCTGGGCTATCTTATGAACATGAGCAACAGTTTTTTAACCTTTTACATAGTGATCGTGCAAATGTGACGGTGGACTTACCAAATTGTTTGAAATTACATAAATCTTATGAAACAATTTTGTTTGCGTCTAATAACAAAGATGTACCGTACTTTTCTACTTCATTACCTGTTCCAGGGAATACCACCTTACCTTCAGGCAACAAATTACTGGCAAGTCTTAAACATGATAATATTTCCGATGTGAAGAGGAAGAATACATTAATATTACCAGTAAGTAATAAAGAGAAATACTCTCCATTCATTGTTCGTTATCGAAAACCTGGTGATCGAATGTATGTGAAGGGATTAGGAGGTAGCAAGAAAGTAAAGGACATCTTTATAGATAAGAAAATCCCATTACAGAAAAGGGATCAATGGCCTTTAGTCGTTGATCAAGAAGGACATGTATT
Organism: Paraliobacillus sp. JSM ZJ581; assembly: GCF_044383835.1. Classification (NCBI taxonomy): domain Bacteria; kingdom Bacillati; phylum Bacillota; class Bacilli; order Caryophanales; family Bacillaceae; genus Paraliobacillus; species Paraliobacillus sp. JSM ZJ581. Next base: position 10,570 of record NZ_JBISEP010000013.1, on the reverse strand, counting down.
ATGGATAATAGGTTTAACTAAAGGAATGATTCCAAACCAAAAACAAGTGAAGCAATATATTCAGCTAGAATATAAGGGTGCAGAACATTTTTAGGAGGGTCGGAATGCATAAAGATATTGAAAAAATATTGGTTTCACAACAAGAAATAGAGGAAAAGTGTAAAGATTTAGGACAGCAATTATCTGAGGAATATCAAGACCGTTTTCCATTAGCAATAGGGGTGCTAAAAGGCGCATTACCTTTTATGTCTGATATCCTTCGTTGTATGGATACATATTTAGAAATGGACTTCATGGATGTGTCTAGTTACGGTGAAGATATGCGCTCATCAGGTGAAGTGAAAATTGAAAAAGATTTAAACACAAAAGTAGAAGGCAGAGACTTGTTAATCATTGAAGATATCATCGACAGTGGTCTAACACTGAGTTATTTAGTGGATTTGTTTAAATACCGAAAAGCAAATTCAATTAAAATTGTCACATTACTTGATAAGCCAGAGGGGCGCACAGTTGACATCAAAGCAGATGTTGTTGGGTTTCAAGTTCCAAATGAGTTTGTCGTTGGATATGGATTAGATTATCAAGAAAAATATCGGAATTTACCATACATAGGAGTGTTGAAACCACATATTTATGGTGGTGAGTAGCGTCTATTGAAGAAATATCGTTGTTGAATGGTGTTTTTCATAATAATTAAAGTTTAGGGTATAAGAAAATTAAAGTAACATAGCTAAAGGTAAATGCAAATAGTTGTAATCGCCCTTTTTGTTATGATACTATTTACTATAGTTTTCTCGCTTGGGAGGAGGTAGGCAATGAACAGAATCGTACGTAATGTTATTTTTTATTTTGTTATATTTATCGTAGTAATCTCCATTATGGGAGTATTTACTGGACAAAATAATCAACAAAAAGAGTATAGTGTAAGTGAATTTATGGAACAGTTTGATAAAGGAAATATTGCTGAAATGAACATGAGACCATCTAATGGTGTTGTGCAAATTACTGGGGAATTAGCAGATAAAGAAGATACTTCATTTGTAACAAATGTTCCAGATAACACTGAAATTGTTGCTGAAATTACAAAACAGGGTGATAAACAAGGAATTTTAACCTGGAAAGAAGAAGAACAACCGAATGCATGGTTAACGATATTAACTTCTTTAATTCCATTTGTGATTATATTCATCTTATTTTTCTTCCTGCTTAACCAATCACAGGGCGGTGGAAGCCGTGTCATGAATTTTGGTAAGAGTAAGGCTAAGATGTATAGTGAAGAGAAGAAGAAAGTGAGATTTAAAGATGTTGCTGGTGCTGATGAAGAGAAGCAAGAGCTGATAGAGGTCGTTGATTTCTTAAAAGACCCACGTAAATTCTCAGCAATCGGAGCGAAAATCCCTAAAGGTGTGCTATTAGTAGGTCCACCAGGAACAGGTAAAACATTGCTTGCACGAGCAGTTGCTGGTGAAGCTGGGGTTCCGTTCTTTTCTATAAGTGGTTCTGATTTCGTTGAAATGTTTGTTGGTGTTGGTGCTTCTCGTGTGCGTGATTTATTTGAGAATGCGAAGAAAAATGCACCATGTATTATCTTTATTGATGAGATTGATGCTGTTGGACGCCAACGTGGAGCCGGTGTAGGTGGCGGGCATGATGAGCGTGAACAGACATTAAACCAATTATTAGTTGAAATGGATGGGTTTGGTGAGAATGAAGGCATTATCATTATCGCAGCAACAAACCGTCCGGATATTTTGGACCCTGCGTTGTTAAGACCTGGTCGTTTTGATCGTCAAATTACCGTAGATCGTCCAGACTTACGTGGTCGAGAAGATGTATTAAAAGTACATGCACGTAATAAACCGCTTGCTGAAGATGTATCACTAAAAACGATTGCAATGCGTACACCTGGATTTTCAGGTGCAGATTTAGAAAATCTGTTAAATGAAGCGGCATTAGTTGCTGCTCGAAGCGATAAAGAAAAAATTGAAATGATTGATGTTGATGAAGCCATTGATCGAGTGATTGCAGGTCCAGCTAAGAAAAGTCGAGTTATTTCTGAAAAAGAAAAGAATATTGTCGCGTATCACGAAAGTGGGCACACGATTATTGGTATGGTGCTAGATGAAGCGGATATGGTACACAAGGTTACGATTGTACCTCGTGGGCAAGCTGGTGGTTATGCTGTCATGCTACCAAAAGAAGATCGATACTTTATGACAAAGCCAGAACTTCTAGATAAAATTACAGGTCTGCTTGGTGGTCGTGTAGCAGAAGAAGTAATTTTTGGTGAAGTAAGTACCGGTGCTCATAATGACTTTGAACGTGCAACAAATATTGCTCGTAAGATGGTTACCGAGTATGGAATGAGTGATAAAATTGGCCCGCTACAATTTGGAAGCTCCGGCGGACAAGTATTCCTTGGTCGTGATATGCAAAATGAATCTAATTATAGTGATGCTATTGCATATGAAATTGATCAAGAAATCCAAAGCTTTATTAACCAGTGTTATGCAAGGGCTAAAGACATTCTTACCGAAAATAAAGATAAGTTAGAACTAGTGGCTCAAACATTGTTAGAAATCGAAACACTAGATGCTGCGCAAATCAAATCTTTATTTGAAGACGGTGTGTTACCTGATCCGGTCGTTTCTGAACAAGATGGTAAAGCACCAGAACCATCCGTGGAAAATGATCAGTCAAGCAATCAAGATGTAAAAGTAAACATACAATCAAAAACATCTGATGAACAAACTTCTGACTCTGATAGCGAACCGAATCAAACTCAAATGGATGTAGATTCAGATAAAAAAGAATAATACGTAAAAAGAGGAAGGTGTTCGCGTCACCTTCCTTTTTTGTTTGTTTTATTAGAGTGTTAGGAATGTGGTTTTTGTTCAAAATAAAAGATAAGAGGTAATCTTATTTGAATTAAAAGGTGAGAAACGATAAAATTAGTCAAAAATAAAGTTTTTATTAAGTGGATTTTTAAATCAATATAGAGTTGGTGATCATAGTGATTTTTGTATTAGATATAGGGAATACCAATACCGTGCTAGGCATTTTTAAAAATGACAAATTAAAATATCAGTGGAGGATTAAAACAGACAGAGATAAGACAGAAGATGAATTTGCAATGCTTATTAAATCTTTTTTTCAACATGAATCGTTATCTTTCTCTGATATTCAAGGAGTAATTATTTCTTCCGTTGTCCCACCAATTATGTACGCGTTAGATAGTATGTCAAAGAAATATTTTAAACAAGAACCAATTATTGTGGGGAATCAATCGATGGAATCCATATTAAAAATTAAATATCCCAATCCAAAAGAATTAGGAGCCGATCGAATAGTGAATGCTATAGGAGCGATTCAGGAATATGGCGCACCACTAATTATTATTGATTTTGGAACAGCGACTACATATTGTTATATCAATGAACAAGCTGAGTATGTCGGTGGTGCTATTACACCAGGAATAAATATATCGTTAGAAGCGCTGTATACTAAGGCTGCTAAATTACCAAAGGTTGAAATAACGCAACCGGAGCAAATTATTGGTCTATCTACGGTAGAAGCAATGCAATCAGGAATTTATTATGGTTATGTCGGGCAAGTAGACGAGGTTGTTCGTAGATTCAAAAAAGTTAGCCCGAATGAGCCAACTGTAATCGCTACAGGTGGTCTATCTACACTAATGTCAGATGAGTCTAGCACAATTGATGTTGTGGATCCTGCACTCACTTTGAAAGGGTTATACACGATATACAAAAAACTAAGAAAAAAAGGAGCATTACAGTAAAATGAAGGATTATTTAATTAAAGCGACCGCCTTTAAGGGAACAATCAGAGCTTATGCGATACAATCAACCGAAACGGTGGAAGAAGCTAGAAGGAGACATGATACATGGGCAACAGCGTCCGCGGCGCTAGGTAGAACAATTACAATTACAACCATGATGGGGGCTATGCTTAAAGGAAACGATAAATTAACTGTAAAAGTTGAGGGAGACGGGCCAACGGGGCCTATTGTAGCTGATGCAAATGCTAATGGAGAGGTGCGTGGTTATATCACAAATCCGCATATCGATTTTGACCTAAATAGTAATGGGAAGTTAGATGTAGCGCGAGCAGTAGGTACATCAGGTAGTTTAAGTGTTGTGAAAGATTTAGGTCTAAAAGAACACTTCACCGGTCAAGTACCTATCGTTTCTGGAGAAATAGGAGAGGATTTCACTTATTATTTTGCCAGCTCCGAGCAAGTTCCATCAGCAGTTGGTGCTGGTGTGCTAGTCAATCCAGATCACAGTATACTAGCTGCAGGTGGTTTTATTATTCAAGTGATGCCTGGTGCAACAGATGAAACAATCTCACAGGTTGAAAAACGGATTGCGATGATTCCGCCTATCTCTACTTTGATTCGAGAAGGCAATACGCCGCAACAAATTTTATCAATCTTGTTTGGAGAAGAAAATATTACTATACATGAAACGTTACCAGTCATTTTTTCATGTTCTTGTTCCATCGATCGCATTAAAAATGCTATTCGTGGATTAGGGAGTGAGGAGATAGACAAGATGATTGAAGAGGATCGTGGTGCAGAAGCAACTTGCCATTTCTGCAATGAAGTGTATACATTGTCAGAGGATGCTCTACACGAATTAAAACAATCATAAGGGGAGAGAAGATGAGGCGTAAGCTAGTATTGGGTAGCATAGTTGTTCTTTTAATTACAAATGTTGTTACTCTGGGCATGTGGTTATGGAGCGATAACATTAAAAATGTTGATTATTCTGTTGACTTTGAACCTCGTGAACCAGTCGCTAAGGTAAATGGTGAAAAAATTGCATACAAAGAGTGGATTGGTTTCTTAGAAAATAGATATGGAAAAAAAGCATTAAAAGATATGATCAATACGCGAGTTGTTACACAGTTGGCAGACCAAGAGAAGGTCTCGTTTAATCAAGAAGTGTTGCAATTAGAGTTATCGTTACTTTCTACAATGGAAGGGAAAATGTCAAAAAAATCCATCGAAGAAAAAGAAGCGCAATGGACAGAGGAAGTCACCGATCGATTATATTTAGAAGAACTTGTTACGAAAGATGTAAAAGTTTCTGAGCAAGAAATTCGATCTTATTATGAAAAGTATGGTGAGCAGTATCATTTTTCGCCAACCATTCAACTATCGCATATCATAGTGTCAGATGAGGATACAGCAGAAGAAATAATAAAAGAACTTGATGCTGGCGCGTCATTTTCATCTTTAGCAAGCAAGTACACGCTCGATGAAGAAACAAAAAATAATGGAGGCTATCTAGGCTTTTATACGAAGGATAGCAGTTTTTTACCAAACGAGTATTACGAACAGACAGAGCAATTAGATAATCATACGTACAGTGATCCTTTTCGAACAGCAGAAGGAATAACAATTGTCTATTTGCATCGCTTTTTACCAGAGGTTAATCTTAGTTATGAACAGCTTCATGCACATCTGAGAAGGGAAGTTGCTTTAGAGAAAACGAGTAGTCACCCTGATGCATCGAAGCTATGGGATAATTTTGAGGTAGAGTGGATTTACGAGTGAACGTGTGGATTAATTGAAAATAGTTGACAAAGCTGTAGATATTTCATACAGTTATATTAAACAAATAAGATTACTCGGGATTAGGAGTGGTAAAAATGAAAATAGCGCAATCTATTGCGGAGCTAATTGGAAACACCCCTATTGTAAAATTAAATCGTTTAACAGCAGCCGATGAAGCGGATATCTATGTGAAATTAGAATTTATGAATCCTGGAAGCTCTGTTAAAGATCGTATTGCTTTAGCGATGATTGAAGCAGCGGAAGAAAGTGGTGACTTGAAAGTAGATGACACTATTGTAGAGCCTACCAGTGGTAATACAGGAATCGGTCTAGCCATGGTAGCAGCAATAAAGGGGTATCGAGCTATTTTGGTTATGCCTGATACGATGAGTTTAGAACGTCGCAACCTTCTTCGTGCTTATGGAGCAGAGTTAGTTTTAACTCCAGGAGCAGATGGAATGAAAGGTGCAATAAAAAAAGCAGAGGAATTACAACAAGCACACGGCTATTTTATGCCGCAACAATTTCAAAATGAAGCAAACCCTACTGTTCATGAAAAAACAACAGGATTAGAGATCATAGAGCAGATGGGAGATCAACTGGATGCATTTGTTGCAGGTGTTGGTACGGGTGGCACGATAACTGGTGTTGGGAAAGTATTGAAACAGAAGTATAAAAACATCGACATCTATGCTGTTGAGCCTGAAGGGTCTGCGGTTTTATCAGGTGGAGAGCCTGGCCCGCATAAAATTCAAGGAATTGGTGCAGGATTTATTCCAAAGGTATTAAATACCAACAGTTATGATCAAGTATTCACAGTTAGTAATGATGATGCATATGCAACGGCACGAGAAGCTGCTAAAAAAGAAGGATTGTTAGGTGGTGTTTCTTCTGGTGCAGCCATTTATGCCGCAAAACAAGTTGCTAAGAAACTAGGAAAAGGAAAAAAAGTATTGGCTGTCATCCCGAGCAACGGAGAGCGTTATTTATCAACACCGTTATATCAATTTGATGAGGTTTAAGTTTTGATTGCTATAAAGCAACTTCCTATTAATGGAGGTTGCTTTTTCTGTTAAAGTTATTAATAGGATGATTCATTTTATTAAAAAAGTGATAGAATAAAGGGAAAAAGGTGACAATCAATGAATCGAACAATAAAAACAAAACATGGGTTACTTGATCTAAATCAAAAAACGATAATTATGGGAATTTTGAATGTGACGCCAGATTCTTTTTCTGACGGAGGAGAATATAATCGTTTAGACAAAGCAGTGGAGCAGGCAAAAAAAATGGTCAGTGATGGTGCGGATATCATTGATATTGGTGGGGAATCAACTCGACCAGGCCATACACCGATTTCTGTTAAAGAGGAGATAGCAAGAGTGGTGCCTGTAATAGAAGCTATTCGGGAGGCTGTGTCTATACCGATCTCTATCGATACTTTTAAAGCTGAAACGGCAGAAAAGGCGATAAAAGCTGGTGCAGACATTATTAATGATGTATGGGGTGCGAAATACGACCAACGTATAGCTAGTGTTGCTGCGGAAAACGGCTCCCCACTCATTTTAATGCATAACCGATCTGAGCCTAACTACAATCATTTTCTAGAAGATGTGAAAGTCGATTTGAAGGAGAGCATAGCAATTGCGCATAAATTTGGTGTATCATCGGAGAAAATTATTCTAGATCCTGGTATAGGTTTTGCAAAGACGTTCGATCAAAATCTAATGATAATGCGTGCTTTAGACCAGATCGTTGATTTAGGCTATCCGGTTTTGCTTGGTACGTCAAGAAAATCAATGATAGCCAAAGTTACAGACTTACCAGTCGATCAACGTGATGAAGCAACGGGTGCTACAACTTGCTTCGGGATCACCAAAGGGGTCGATATGGTTCGAGTGCATCATGTAGAAATGAATGTACGTATGGCTAAAATGATCGATGCTATGATTCAAAAGGGGGAGTATAAAAATGGATAAAATATTTTTACATAAGTGTGCGTTTTATGGTTATCATGGTTTATTTCCAGAAGAAACAAAGCTAGGACAGCGTTTTTACGTTGATTTAGAGTTAGAGCTTGATCTACAACAAGCTGGGTGTTCGGATGACATGAAAGATACAATTAATTATGGTGCTGTTTTTCAAGCAACAAAAGAAATTGTTGAAGGTAGACCATTCCATTTGTTAGAAGCGTTGGCAGAAGCAATTGCTGCAAAATTATTAACGGATTTTTCTCAATTACAGGCGTGTCGTATTAAAGTCGATAAGCCAGATCCGCCTATTCCAGGACATTATCAAGCTGTTGCGGTGGAGATATATCGGAGGAGAGTGCAATGAATACAAGTTATATAGCGCTTGGATCTAATATTTCACCTCGTCATGATTATTTAAATCAAGCAATCCAATCGATTAAAGAAAAAGAAAATATTTATGTAAGAGCTGTTTCCTCTATTTATGAAACAGCCCCTATTGGATATACAGAGCAATCCAGTTTTTTAAACATGGTTATAGAAATAGAAACGAATCTATCTGCAATTGCTTTGTTAAAAGTATGTCAAAGCATTGAAAAGGAACTGGGAAGAAAAAGAATAAAAAGATGGGGTCCTCGTACAATTGATCTTGACATTTTGTTATATAATCAAGAAAATATGAAGACAGAGCGTCTCGTTATTCCACATCCAAGGATGCATGAAAGAGCATTTGTATTAGTTCCGTTGAATGAAATCAACCCTAATGCTTACATCCCATCTGTACAAAGGGATGTGTCAAACGCATTGTCGCTAATACCCGCAGAGGACAAGCGGGATATGGTTAGGAGGGACTCACCTGCTGATATATCTGAGTAAGTCGAATCAAGCCTTTACATACTAGAGTCTTGTAATGACATACATGGGAAACTGAAAACTCTTTTAAAGTTGCAATTGAGAAGGTGTGTGTCATAATTATCAGTAGTCATTACAGTATAGTTATATTGGTTAGATGTTGTCAGTCTTTGTAAGTGCATTTATTTGATGTTATGTTATTATGAAATAAGTTTTGTTAGTAACATTTTTACTTAAAGTAAGAAAGATTAATATAATAGGTATATAAAATTAGACTTTGGGAGTGAAAAAGGATGTCAGAGGAATTAAATGAACATATGCGTGTTCGACGTGACAAGTTAGAGGTGTTTCGTCAAAAAGGTGTCGATCCTTTTGGAGATAAATTTGAACGTACGCATTTGTCAGCTGAATTAAAAAATAGTTATGAAGCTTTTTCAAAAGAGGAGTTAGAAGAGAAAGCAATTGAAGTAACCGTTGCCGGACGAATTATGACTAAACGCGGAAAAGGGAAAGCCGGATTTTCCCATATACAAGATTTAAGTGGTCAAATTCAGTTATACGTGCGAAAAGACATGATTGGAGAAGAGGCGTACGAATTCTTTAATGCCGCCGATTTAGGTGATATTGTTGGTGTAACAGGTACGGTGTTTAAGACAAATGTCGGTGAATTATCTGTTAAAGCAACCACTTTTCATGTATTAACAAAATCTCTTCGCCCATTACCAGAGAAATTTCATGGCTTGAAAGATGTAGAACAACGTTACCGTCAAAGGTATCTTGATTTAATTACGAATCCTGAAAGTAAGGATACGTTTATTACACGAAGTAAAATTATTCAATCTATGAGAAGGTATTTGGATGCTGCTGGTTTCCTAGAGGTTGAAACGCCGATGATGCATGGTATACCTGGTGGTGCGGCAGCTCGACCTTTTATGACACACCATAATGCATTAGATATTCCTTTGTATATGCGTATTGCAATTGAACTACATTTAAAACGTTTAATTGTTGGTGGAATGGAGAAAGTATATGAAATTGGACGAGTTTTTCGTAACGAAGGAGTCTCCACTCGTCATAATCCAGAATTTACAATGATTGAATTATATGAAGCTTATGCTGATTACCACGATATTATGTCTTTAGTAGAAAACATGGTTGCCCATATTGCTAAGGAAGTAATTGGAACAACAACGATTGCCTATGGTGATGTAGAGGTTAACTTAGAGCCACAATGGAAAAGAATGCATATGGTTGACGCAGTAAAAGAGTATGCAGGCGTTGACTTTTGGAATGAAATAAGTGATAAAGAAGCAAGGGCATTAGCGAAAGAGCACGGTATAGAAATTAAGGAAACGATGACTTTTGGACATGTAGTGAATGAGTTTTTTGAGCAATGTGTAGAGGAAAAATTAGTTCAACCTACTTTTGTTTACGGTCATCCGGTTGAAATTTCACCACTAGCTAAAAAGAACAAAGAAGATGGTAGATTTACTGACCGTTTTGAATTATTTATTGTGGGAAGAGAACATGCTAATGCATTTTCAGAATTAAATGATCCGATAGATCAGCGAGAGCGTTTTGAAGCACAAGTGAAAGAAAAAGAACTTGGTAATGATGAAGCGCATGAAATGGATGAAGATTTCTTGGAAGCTTTGGAATACGGACTTCCGCCTACAGGTGGTTTAGGTATCGGGATTGATCGTCTAGTAATGTTATTAACGAATGCTCCATCTATTAGAGATGTATTATTATTTCCTCAAATGCGCAATCGCGATTAAAGTTAATCTTAAAGCTCTTGTATTCGATAAGTGTACAAGAGCTTTTCCTTTAATTTCCATGTTGACTTTGTTTGTTGAGGGTGATATATTATCTAAGTCGCCGATTTTTGTATAAATCAACCGACAAAAAAATATTATAAAAACCATTGACAAATTAAAATGGATTTTATATAATATAAAAGCTGTCGCAAACAAGACGGTGAGTATTTGATCTTTGAAAACTGAACAAAACAACCAATATGTTAAGAAGTAACATGCTAGTCAAGTAATGAGTGAGCGAACTCAATGATCGCCGACTAAGTTCGCAACATTCGTGTTGCAACATCGGGATCAGCACATCCATGTGCAAGCAATTTTATGGAGAGTTTGATCTTGGCTCAGGACGAACG
>NZ_JBISEP010000012.1:0-71509 GCF_044383835.1 Paraliobacillus sp. JSM ZJ581 | reverse complement strand
AAATTCATAACTATATTTAGCCATATAAAAACACCCCAAAAGTCAGATTTTCACTCTAACTTTTGGGGTGCGGCACCTAACTGCCTTCTTTCTTTTTCAGACCATCGAAACAGGAAACGCTGCAGCCAACTTGATTCCGTGCTTTTTTTATAATCATTTAATTCAAATAGCAAGTCTTCCATTTTTAACATATTTTCTATTGCAATATTAGAATAATAAGCTAATGTAGTTAACCATTCTATTTCTTTGATAGTTAAAGAAGTAACTGTTTCATTTTTACCAATAATAATTAAGTAAAAATTAGGCTTCGATCCGACCACTAGAGCAAAATAATTCTTATCTTGTATCACTTTTCCAACATATAAGGATTGGTTATTGATTAGTCTCACAATATTTATTATCTTCTCATCATTTTCAGCTAAACAAACAAAGTGATGCTTTTTAGAAACTTCAACTTGGATTGTTTTTTCAATCTTTTTTACTTCTTCTATCTCTTTTTGAACAGCATTCAAAATTTCATTCATATTTGTTTGTTTTCCAATCAATTCACTGAACCTATATAAACTCCTTTGATAGTAAGCCTTATCCACGAATAGTTTTGACCTTAACACCCGATCAAGATAGTTTTTAATAAATAAGAAACTAACATAAATAATAGACATTACTAAGAAAAACTGCGAGAGCTTAACTATATTTACATTTTCCGACATAAAATGCGCATAAACAGCAGTACTAAAAATAGATGGCAAAATTGATAAAAACAAATAGTAAGGAATTTGCTTAAAATATAGCTTCAACATGAATAATTTTTCTGTTGTTAGTAAATATAAAAATATAATTGGGAATAAAAATAAAGATAATGTTGCTAGTTCAGGTCGAATAATCACTTCTCTTCCAAATATAATCGGCACAATGTAAAAAAATACAAATGGAGAAATAGACAAGGCGAATGCATAAAACATCCATCGAAACGTATCTCCAAGTAAATCTCTTTTTAAATTTCTAAAACCCGTAAAAAGTTTAGCAATAATGAAAGTTACAATACCTAGAAACGTACTTATTAAAACAAGAATTTCATTTACGCTATCTCCTGATTGACTATATGAAACAAATATAAATACACCAACACTTATGATATATAAAAAAGATATAAACTTTCTAGAAAACCAAACTCTATTATGCTCTCTATAAAACAAATAGATGAAATGAAGGAATAGTACTGGTGCTAACAAAAAGGTTAAATTTAAGACAAAATCACCTATATTGATTAATTTAGTAGATAAACTTGCACTTACATAACATACACTTAATAACATCATTAAGTATACCAACATATTTGTGCTTTTTTTGTTCGATTGATCCTTTAATAACATTAAGCTTAAAAAAACATTAAGTACAACATATAACAATGGAAATAAATATATTGAGTAGTAAGATCTGAGGAGTAATGGACTTGATACGTATGTACAATATTATTTCGTTCGATAGAAATGGATGTTGCATTTTCAATTCGATTATCTTCAATTACTGTATTATGCTCTTTAGCAGTCTGACCATTTATAGCTCTTATTGTATCACCTATTTGTATGTCATTATGCCGTCCCCACCCTATTTCAGAAATAGATTCGACCTGGTAATTATTTTCTTTTTCTAGCTGAATACCTATGTAAGGCGTTAGATTTAAATACATAAAATATATTGAAATTATAGAAGCCATTAATATTGCAGTTAATATCTTACTCTTGTTAGTAAACAACTATACACCACCCTACGTTATTTCCAATAGTTTATAACTGATAAGCTATTTGTAGAGAAAACATCTGTAATTGCCTTTAACTCTTCTTTGGTAACACCTATTAAACTAACTGTCCCCTTCTTAAATTTTTCTAAAACATCTGGGTTTTTACTTAGATAATAAATAGTTTCTTCCATAAAATCACTCCTAATAAATGTAGTTTTTCACTCTATCTTTATAATCGTTGCAAACATTAAGTTGATCTACTAACTGTATAGCTTGGTTTTTGTATACTTGTAAGGTTACATGAACATAACTAAATGCACCTAACCGCTCCATTTCTTGTACTACTTCACCTTTTATTTTCCTCAACTCATTAAAAATTATCATTCCTTCAAAATATCGTTTAATGTAACTCTCTTCTTTTAATGAAAGCAAATAAATAATTGGAAGAGTTATTTTTTTTTGCCTTATGTCACTTTTTTCATCCCATTGTTTTACACCGGACAGGTCATTGGATAGTTGTGATATAATTCCTAATTTCTCTCCATAATTCTCTATGATATCTAAGTTTTGAGATGAAGATAAAGAAGCTCCCATTAGACAAGCTAGTGCAGTAAGAGAACCCGACTTTTTCTTAATAAGTTCTAGATAAGATTGTTTGTCTTTAATCTTGTTATTAAGATCTAACTTCTGCCCACTAATAGAACGGTAAATAGATTCATAGAATAACTTATCTAATACTCGTCTACCTTTTCCCTGAACATTGTCCAATATCTGTTTGCTTAGAAACAAGAGACCCGTAGTGATATTTAATAGTTTAGATTGGTCAAGTGGATACCATGGTGCAGAAATATTATCTTTGTCTGCAAGATCATCCATTATGTCGGAAGCTAAAATAAGTATTTCCAATGCTGCGGCAACTGAATAGATATCATACCTTTTTCCATTAAACATTCGATAGTGGAGCAAAGTAAGTTCGCCAAAGTAAAAACCTTCATTGGATTTGTAATCAATAAAATGAAGCATCATTAATTTTAGATCTTCATCGAAACTAGATTTCTTAATGAACTTATCCATCATGTATTTTATATTTCCAGTCAAAATTAACTCCTTTACTAATTTACATTATCTACTATATCAATAGTACTATAAAATCCCTAGATAATTCTACATTTTTATGTTTTTTTATCCAAAAATAGATATTATTATATAAATTATATTAATGTTTGTTGTAATTGAATTTGCCAGTAATTGCGTACTATAAAAAAATCTATACTAAGTAATTCTAATATTTAGTACCTGCAACATCTTGTATTTTGGGTATTACGGCAAGACCTGATCTACCACAATCTGTAGTAACCTTTTTACATAGTTAAGATGAACTATAAAATCAAAACCACCAGTGTGAACTGGTGGTTTGCTCTGCGGCTGGAAGCCTTTGTTACCGGCCTCGGCCTTAAAGGCCCGCTGAATGGGTTTCCCTTTTGCACCACACTCACTCACTGATTCTAAAGAATCTCTTATCTTTTCTTTTTATTCTTCTCTCCAGTGAAAGGATCAAACTCTTCAAATAAAGTTAATTGATCGCTTACGTAGTCCTCTTTAAGCTGATTCCTAATATATTCTTGAATTTGATTTTTGTTTCTGCCCACTGTATCTACAAAGTAGCCTCTACACCAGAATTTTCGGTTACCATATCTATACTTTAAATTAGCGTGACGATCAAAAATCATTAAACTACTTTTTCCCTATTAGATATCCCATGAACTGAAATACACTTAGTTTTGGCGGAATACTTACTAACATATGAATGTGATCTTTGCATGCATTTGCCTCGTGTATCTCAACGCCTTTTCTTTCACAAAGACCTCTTACAATTTCGCCAATACTTTTTTTATATTTTCCATAGATAATTTGCCTTCTATATTTTGGAGCAAAAACGATAGGATACTTACATCTCCACTGTGTATGTGCTAAACTATTCTTGTCCTGCATTGGACATGCCTCCTTCTTTGATGAGATTTGGTGGTCGGGAAACCAACCTTGTCTTATCATGAAGAGAGGCTTTTTTTGTCCCCACGCTGGAAGCTCTATGGAACCCCCGGAATAGCCAGGGGTTTTCGAAGACCATAAATAATAGAGAGGTAATCAAAGCGATTACCTCTCATAAAGATTAGAATGCAATACATTTGTTTTTCAAAGTCAACACAAATCTAACTAAGCTTTCACTCATATCACTAGCATAATATCATTCGCTAATTGGCTTATATATTATAATAAAACATATCTCCTAAGTCGTTACCCACTCCATAAATAAAAGAAGCTAAGTCCGCTCCGACATAGATAGCTATTAGAATAAAAATTATTTTAATATAGCCATTCAATTTATTCCATTTTTTTAAAACCAACTAAAAATCAACCTCCTTTGCACTAGAAAAACATTGTGTAAGTATACTTGATAATATTAGCTCTAAAGAAGAATGTATTTTCATTTCACAAACATATAATAAATTAAAGCAATTGCTACTCCTGAAAAAAAATAAAAAACAAAGACCTTTAAAGCTAGTTTAAGCGCCCAATCATTCAAAAAGACCCCTCCTTTTTCATCGTTTGTGAATAGCAAATCACTTTCAAAGAACAACAACGCTTCCTATCACTTCAATAAGTGACTTAATAGATTCTTGTGCATTAAGAGCTTATTTTTAGTTTTAACAATCAGTTCACATTATTTATTCACTAATATTACTATAAATTATCAAAATAATCCCATGTTTTTGCTTTTTTTGTTTGGAAATTAGCCCCAAAGAAAAAATCAGTTCAAAATGAGGTTTTTATATTTTTTATAAATTTGGCTCTATAATTAAGTCTCCTCTTTCTAAATATAATACGCATTCTTTGTTTCTCCTTGCTTAGAAAAATCCCTAAGTAACACACGTTTACACCTCGCTTGTGTAATGGAATCACCACACCATTTCGAAATGATTTTTGAGGTTAAATTCTCACCTGGGAATAGCTCCTGAAATTCCTTAATACAACGAATGATCGCCTCGCTTGCTACTTCTTCTGCTTCACAAGCATCACACTTAATAACACGTTTAATTGGATAAGTATCCATGCAACCACATCGACAACAAGGAATTCCTTTTTGCAACTCATCAAATGTATAGTAAATACTTTTCTCGGATTGAAATTCATGATAAATAGATGCCTCTAGAACTTTGGCTATGTTTTGGCTTTTTTTACTGCTGAATTGATTTTCATTTAATTTGGTAAGAAAAGAATAGAGATTGGAATGAAAAATGATTTGTTGATTAAGTGGTGTTTGATAGATAGTGCATTGCGGATGAATAAAAACGATATAAGATTTAAGAGGCAAATGAATGCCTTTAGACTGTAGAAACATCCGGAATAATGAAGTTGCCCGAGTGCGTTGAAGAATCGGATTTTCTATTTCCTTATTGGAGACCTTATACAAAGTATCCTTATCAAAATAATATTGACCCTGATAGTTTTTTATTTCAAAAAGGTATATGGTTTCGTTTGTTATAACACATGAATCTATTTGAAAATATTGTTCGTTGTGCCTTAGTAATAGATCATTTAAAATTATAAGTTTTTCTCCATACTTTTTCATATAAGAATCAAAGCGTAACTCCCCTTCATAACCTAGCAATAAATTTTGATATTTCATATAATCTCTTGAATTTAATGTTTTTCGGTTACTTAGTAATTCTAATATACGAAGTTCTTTCGGCTTCCTACGTTCTTTTCTAATCATTCATTTCACTCCTATACACAATATATTAGTAATAAATTATTTGGGTAGGGCATTTTATTGCTTGAGTGGTTTATTATATGGGGTTTCAGTCATTCAGAGTGTAATTAAAGAATGTTTTGTTTGTTAAATCAGGGGTTTCGATCACTTAGGACGAAATTACAACTTACTTTATTCATTAAAACAGATTTTTCGTTCACTTAGGACGAAATCACTGCTTACTTTGTTCGCTAAATCAGATTTTTCGTTCACTTAGGACGAAATCACTACTTACTTTGTTCGCTAAATCAGATTTTTCGTTCACTTAGGGCGAAATCACTGCTTACTTTGTTCATTAAATCAGATTTTTCGTTCACTTAGGACGAAATCACTGCTTGCTTTGTTCATTAAAACGGATTTTTCATTCACTCAGGGTGAAATCACAACATGTTTTGTTCGATAATACCCTTTAGCCAAATATCTATTACCACACTGACATTATTCTTCATAAATTGGCATATCCCTTTCTCAGATTTAAAATTATTTCCGATTAAGCACGCTTGCGACCTAAAATTCCACCTCTATCTTAATATACCTTTCCCTTTCAGCTCTCTGTAAATAAACATAATATATTACAGAACGAGGAAGGAGGGATCGTTTGATGACTTCATCAAAACCTATGACCGTAGAATTAGCCAAAGAATTACTTGAAAATAACAATGCCTATTTAACCCCAGAAGGGCAGAAAATATTAGAAAGTATCGTTAAGAAGTAGTCTAGTTTTTCTCTTAAATATAATATCGAAACGCAAATTACTCAAAGATGATTTAATAGCTTCACTTATTTGCTTAAATGCTAAATTTCTAATATAATGACCTCTTATATTTTTTAAAAATAACTAACTACAGAGGAGCATTTATCATTTTTAAAAAGCGAAGCTACAAAAACAGATTTTTCATTCTGGTCTTAGTAGGATTTGCCCTGTTACTTTCAGCTTGTGGAACAACTGAAAATGACAATGCCACTGAAAACAATCAGAACGTTGACGAAGTAACAGAAATATCCATAGGACTTGATCCTTATGACTATGCCACTGTATCCGCGTATTTATCACAAGTTATTCTAGAGCAAGAAGGATATAATGTAGAAATTGAAGAAGCGGATGTCGGAATTTTATATGAAGCATTATCGACACAAGGGATTGATGCTTTTATTGATGTATGGCGTCCTAATTTACATGAGTCTTATTTAGAAAAATATGACGATACCTTTGAAACAGCAGGAACGATTTTCTCAGATATGCCACTCGGAATTGCTGTTCCGACTTACATGGAAGATATCAATTCTATTGAAGATTTAGCTTCGAATCCAGATTTATTCGAGAAGGAAATCTTTGCTATTGAACCAGGTAGTGGAATGTCTATAACAACAAATAAAATGTTGGAAGACTATGAAATGGATAATTTTGAAGTCAAAAATAGTACGACTGCAGCAATGTTGACAGAAGCACAAAATTCGATTGACGATAAAGAGCCTATTGCATTTAATGCTTGGCGTCCGCATCCGATGTTTGTCCGATTTGATATTAAATTTTTAGAAGATCCACGAAATACTTGGAAATTAGATGATATTGAAATTGGTGTAACTCCTTCATTTGAGGAAGATTCGCCAACGGCACATATACTATTTTCTAATATGAATTTAGATATTGATATGGTTGAAAAATGGTTGATCTCCATCGATGAAGGAAAAAAACCTAAAGAATTAGCAGAAACTTGGGTGGAAGAAAATCAAGATACTGTTGATAAATGGCTAGAAAAATAATTTTTAAGAATCATTCCGTATGTTATGTGCGGAATAATTTTTTATTAACCCCTAACTGAAGTTCTCGCCCCACAAATCAAGCCAACTTTCCCAAAGCAAGAACGGAAAAAAATATATACTACTAGATATGTCTATTAGTGATAAAATTAATAATATAATCATTAACCATTTTAAGCTTCAAAATGAATAGCGTGATCACAGTAAATTAAAAAAAGGATGAACGAACATGTCAGAAACGATTAAACTCACTACATTGACTTCAAAGGGAGGATGCGGTTGCAAAATTGGCCCCGCTGATCTTGATCAAGTGCTCCGCCAACTTCCTCCAACTACGAAAAACCCTAATCTAATTGTTGGTCTTGAAACAGGAGATGATGCTGGTGTTTACAAATTAAATGACACCACAGCGCTTGTCCAAACAGTTGATTTTTTCACACCAATTGTTGATGACCCTTACGATTTCGGACAAATTGCAGCCGCTAATGCAATCAGCGATGTGTACGCGATGGGCGGAACACCAATTACCGCTTTAAATATTGTCGCATTTCCAATCGTGAAGTTAGATAAATCGATTCTCTCTGCTATTTTACGAGGAGCAAGTGATAAGCTCCAAGAAGCTGGCGTTACCTTAGTTGGTGGTCATTCTATCGATGATCAAGAACCAAAGTTCGGTTTAGCAGTGACCGGAACTGTGCATCCTGATAACATCAAAACTAACACAGGAGCTCAGGTTGGTGATCAATTAATTCTAACAAAGCCTATTGGGGTCGGAATTTATACGACATCGCTCAAGAGAAATCTATTGACTGAAAAAGAAATAGCAACCGTTACTAAAGTGATGGCTACTTTGAATAAATCCGCTTCAGAAATTATGCAAAAATATAACGTTCATGCTTGTACCGATGTTACTGGCTTTGGCTTACTTGGGCATGCAACAGAAATGGCACAAGAAAGCAAAAAAGAAATTACACTTAATTACAATGATATTCCCATGCTCCCTAGAGTTCGTGAACTAGCAGAAGCTGGCGCAGTCCCTGGAGGTACGAAAAATAATTTAGATCATGTGAAGGAAAATGTTACTTTTTCAGAACAGTTCGATCAAATCAATCAATGGATGCTTGCAGATGCTGTAACGTCAGGTGGATTACTATTAGCGGTTTCTAAAGAGGATGCCAATGCACTTCTTGACGAGCTACACCAAAACGGTATCGAAGCAACACAGATTGGTGAAATCACAACAGGAAATGCAGGTCACATTCAAGTAAAATAGGAAGTGAAATTAGTTATGTTTGAAGAAATAAAACCAGAAGCGCTATATCAAAAAAAGACCACGCAAAAACTTACGTTTGTTGATGTTCGGTCACCGAAGGAATTCGAGGAATCAACTATTCCAGGAAGTATTAACATCCCTCTCTTTTCAAATGAGGAACGCGCGGAGATCGGAACGGTATATAAACAAGAAAGTCCCGAGGCAGCCAAACAAACAGGACTTACCCTTTTTTCAAAAAAGCTACCTGACTTTATTGCAGCTTTTCAACAAATCAATACACCGATTACCGTTTTCTGCTGGCGCGGTGGCATGCGTAGTAAAACAGCAGCGACTATGGTCGATCTCATGGGGATGCAGGTCAGCCGCTTAACAGGAGGCATCCGTGCATACCGGGAATGGACAGTTGGTCTATTAAATACTTTAGACTTTTTACCTGAGCTTATTGTGTTGAATGGACATACGGGAAATGGGAAAACGATTATTCTAGAAAAGCTGGCTAGCCAAGGATATCCCGTTATTAATCTTGAACAAATGGCCGGACACCGCGGCTCTATTTTTGGTCAAATCGGGTTAGAGCCAACAAATCAACGGACATTTGACTTTTTATTACTAGAAAAATTACTTGCCTATCAGCATGAACCTTTTATTTTAATTGAAGGTGAAAGCAAACGAATCGGTAAGGTATCACTACCAGAAAAGCTCTATCAAAAGAAAGAAGCAAGTAGACAACTGTTTATTGAACTACCAATCGAACAACGGATCGCACATATTTTAGAAGATTACCAGCCATGGAATAGTCCTGAAAAATTCACGGAAGCTTTTGCGCATTTAAAGCGACGAATTCATACACCGATTGCCAAAGAAATTGAACAATGCCTAGAGGATAATGCGTTTGAAACGGCAGTTGAATTACTGTTAGTGAATTATTATGATCCACGTTACGATTATGCTTCAGCTTATCCAGCCAGCCAACAAACATTTATTAAAGCACAGCATGTCAATGAGGCAATGGAAAAAATTAAACAGGAAATCCAATAATAACTTGAAATCCAATTTCATTATATACAAAAACGCCGAAGCAGTTAATTCTGCTTCGGCGTTTTTCGATAGTTAACGACAACAATACCTAGTGCAACCATCACAATCGCACCAATAATCATCACATTTAATTGTTCTCCAGGGATAAATATAGTGGACAGTAACACGCCCGATACCGGGACAATAAACTTATACATCGTGATTTTACTAGCTGGGTGATACTTCAATAGCGAGTACCATAAGGCAAATGCCGCCGCTGACAAAAAGGCTGAATACAATAACAAACCTGTCCCAAGCGGGGTAAACTGCATCGCATCCGCTTGTAGTTGCGGAAATCCAATCACAAGCAACACGATCGCTCCTAAGCTTAGTTGCCAGCCTGTTATCGCAAAAGGATGAATACCTATCGCCAGTTCTTTTGCCATAATTGTTGCAATAGCACTTGTCACCCCTGCCATTATCATATATCCTTCACCAGTCCATTGAAAAGTTAACTGAAAAGACTCTCCCCAGTTGGCTAGAACAATACCGATGAATCCCGCTGTAATCCCAATCCATTTCCTCCAATTCATTCGATCATTTTTATAATAAAAGTGCGCTAATAATACCGTGAAAAATACGCCACTTGATGAAAGAATCGAGCCTTTCATTCCAGACACAATTGCTAATCCATTATAGAAAAAATAATATTGTAGTGCAGTTTGTATCACGCCTAATAAAACTAGGACGAGCAATTGTCTCTTTGTCACTTTAATTCGCTTCGCATCCATAAACGCAAGCCACACAAGTACCATGATCCCTGCCAGTAAAAAACGGATACCAGCAAACACCATCTTAGCAATCACATCGTCTGGTGCCATTTGCAGCTCACTGTAACTTATTTTCAGTACCGGGAACGCACTGCCCCAAAGAATCGAACAAAAAATTGCGATCCCAATTGCTATATGCGGCTTCATCAACAACTTATTCAAAAACTGTCATCTCCTCATTCTGTCTACCATACTCACATGTGTTCTAGATATAACAGCATGTTTATTTTTATATAAACTGTATTTTAATAAAAAATGCTATTTAACGATGATCCTCTAAACAGACAAAATCAATCATATCAAATATAGATAGAATAAGAAAGATTTCTGACTCACCTATTATGCACTACATACATACTTGTTTGGAGCTGTGGAAATCCTTATACAATAAGTTATTTCACATTTATTATAGAACCGAATGCTTTTTTACCATCAAACTAAAAAACTAGCTACCTCTAATCATAGAAGTAGCAAGTTTGATTGTTAATATAGTATTCGTTGTGCAGAATTTTCAGTTGGCAAGTGACGACTCCTTGATACTCCTTAAATCATAGATGTGAAGATACTTATAATATTCAATTAGATGATATAAAGTAAGTATCTGATCAGTTTACCGATGATACTCACTTGTTTCTTTATAGCTATAAAAAAGCAATAAGTATAGTAAAGTTAGACAATTATCGATAGGAATAGCAACATCATTAATAATGATCATTTTTCCCGATATAGTGTACCTTATTCTAAAAACAACTCGCATGCAAATTCTCATTTTGTATTAAAATTACTAGAGTAATTCAATTGATCTACATTATTTTTAAAATAAGCAAACTACTTGCTCGTTAATTACGAATATAAAAGTAGCTAACCTTGCTAGAGCTAGTGAATGGATGTGACTACAAAGATTATGATGCAGGAAAAAAAGTGGATTAAAGCAATTAAGAAAAAATCAGATGAACACGCGGCAAATCAATTGATACATAAATATTACAATGAAATCTATGGCTTTATTTATAAACAAACTTTAGATCAAGAGCTCGCAAAAGACATTACACAAAATGTTTTTATTAGCATGTTACAGACCATTCATCGATTTGATGGTAGAGCATCGTTTCGTACTTGGTTATACAAAATAGCAAATTCAAGATTAATCGATTATTACCGCTCCAAATACTATAAACAAAATAGAAAAGCGGAGACGATTGATGACGTAGTTTTATATGAGCCATCCGATTTTACGTTAGAGGTAGAAAAAAAGAATGAGATGAGAAAGATTTTAGAAGTACTGTCCCAATTTGATCGAGAAATACAACAGATCATTAGACTAAAAACTTACGGAGAATATACCTTTTCTGAGATAGCAATAACTTTAGAACTTCCAGAATCAACTGTAAAGACAAAATATTATGCAACGATTCGCAAACTTAAAATTTTATTAAAGGAGAATGAAGATGAAAAGGAACATTAGAAATTTTAGAACGTTAGATGAAACATCTATACAAAATGAAATCCGCATCATCATCGAAAAAGGCTTAGACCCTAAAGCTTCTTTTTGGTCTTATCTTGCCACTATGTATAAACAAATTGGCTTTCGATTTATATTTAAAGATTTTGCAGAAATACTATTCACCCTGTCACTATCTATTGTTGTTGTGTTGTCACTCATCTTAACTAGTGTTGACTACATCCATGTCAAGAATGTGAATCTGTATAGCATTATTTTTATTTGGTCTCCATTAATTTATTTTACAATGAGCTATTTTTTCTTTATCAATCAAAAAACAAAATCAACCTACGAAGTGGAAATGACATGTAAATATGACCTTTTTCAATTGGCTGCATTTCGAATGCTTCTATTTAGTGTAGTGAGTATGCTTATCAATAGTGTGTTTATATACACATTAGTTTATAATCAAGGCTTGAATTTTTTCTATGCCTTTCTGTTATCAGCTTCATCGTTATTTGTTTTTGCTTTAATCTTTTTATACGTGCAAACCCGTACAGTAAATCGCGTTTATAAAATACTGTTCTTAGTTGTATGGCTTATTGGTAATTTGATGGCCTCTTACTACAGTTCAAACTTTTATCTACGCTTCTTAGAACAAATTCCTATATATATATATGGGTTTATTGCAATAGGGGCGATAATGCTTTATATAAAAAATTTAAAGAAACTATTATTTATCAAAAAAATGAAAGGAATGATCTAAATGCTTGCAATAAATAATGTTAGTAAAAAGTTTAACAACTTTACAGCACTACAGGATATTAATCTAGAATTTACAAACGGCATCTATGGATTATTAGCACCAAATGGAGCTGGAAAGACAACACTCATTAAAATGCTTGTCACACTTTTATTTCCAACGAAAGGAGAAATATTATACAACGGAACAGAGATTAGTTCACTTGATGAAGCTTACCGAAGTGTACTTGGCTACCTCCCCCAAGAATTCGGTTATTATAAACACTATTCCCCTGAGAAATATCTGATGTATTTAGCTGCCTTAAAAGGATTAAACAAAAAAGACGTCCAGGACAAGATTCAAGAGCTATTAAAACTGGTAGGATTAGAAAATGTTTCTTCTAAAAAAATGAAAAAGTTTTCTGGTGGAATGATTCAGCGTGTCGGCATTGCTCAGGCCATGTTAAATGATCCTAAAATACTAATTCTAGATGAGCCAACAGCTGGACTCGATCCAAAAGAACGTGCACGTTTCCGTAGATTATTAACCGACCTTGCACGTGACCGAATTATCATTCTCTCTACTCATATAGTCTCTGATGTTGAATCGATTGCCAATGAAATCATTATGATTAAGAATAAATCCATTTTATATAAAGACACAGTGGCCAACATCAGCAATACATTAGAGGACTCTATTTTCGAAACAGAAGTAGCCCATACTGACATGGATTCATTTAGAGGAAACTATCAGGTTTTATCAGAGCGACAGGATGGCAATTACATGACAATTCGCTTTATTGCTGATTTTCATGAAGATGAGAAATGGCGGAAAGTCACCTCTACCTTAGAAGACGTATTTTTACATATCTATGAAGACGATCAAACACTGGCTGGTAGTAAACAATGATCATCAGACAAGAATTACTTAAGCTAGTTAAAATGCCAATCATCCCTATCCTCATTGGGTTTTTCATGATCCTTAATGTCGTTATTATCATGAATCATTCCTATTTAAAAGAAAGTCTTCCTGTACTAACCAACCTTGTTGACCAACATGGTTATGAGATAAATGAAGATATGATGAGCAAATTTCAGACTGATTATAAAGAAATCGTGGAGCAAGTAAATCTAATGCATCCTGATGATCAAAAAGATTATCAGCATCCTTCTGAATTATTATTAGATGTATCTTCCCAATATGATGCTATTCTTAGCAGCAGCAAACTAGAAAGATTGCAAAAGTATAGTGTTACCGAAGGGTATTATCGTACGGCAAAGGATATTGATCATGTATACGAAAATATCAATTTAGCAAGTAGTGCAGAAGAACTTATACACTTGTACGGTTTTGAAGAGAATGCAGCAACATCTGTCCGTAGCCAATTTCAAAAGCTAGAGACTCGACTAGATCAACTAGTGGCTAATGACGAACATAAAAATTTATTCTTTATGGAGAATATGCATTCCTTTCTTTTTTCGGACATTGGCTTAGTGTTAATATTTGAGCTAATGATTCTAGTTGTACTGATTACTGCCGCTGTAGCCAATTATGAATTTGAGCATCGTACAGCTCTTATTACTTATACAACCAAGAGAGGAAAAAAATTAATTATAGATAAGCTGCTTACAGCTGTTACAGCAAATATTTTTGTCATGATTTTTATAATAGGAGCTACGCTTGGTGCGTTTTTTCTAACCTATGATTACTCCGGTCTTTGGCAGGTGCCAATAAGCAGTTATTTCAATGCCGAAACAAAGCTTCCGTATATTTCATGGTGGAACTTATCTTTTATGGAGTATTTAGTTGTATTTGTTCTTTTAATAGTCCTTAGTCAACTAATATTTATGGGATTCTCTTATATCTTATCTGTGTTTCTCAAGAACACATATTTAGTATTTTTTTCTTTTATTATTTTACTAGGAATAGGCAACATCGTCCCAAATTTTGCACCAATGAGTAGTAACTTGATTTTTATCTTACAATTCAATCCATTTGTGCTTATATTAAATCCACATGAGTGGTTAATGGGAAATGGTCCATTTACGATTCACTCCTATTACGAAGCAGGTACAATCATTATATGGCTGTTTTTATTAAGTGTTTTAGGTGGCTATAGTATCTATCGTTTTAAGCGACAACAATTGTATTAAAGGGGGAAAGAAAATGCGAATAATTATGTACGAGATTAGAAAATTATTAAATTGGAAAATACTTGGCTTAGTACTACTTATTAGCTTATTATTCTTTGAATTGTTCTTACGATTTGATTTTGACTATTTTCCAAATGGCAGACCAGCAGCAGATCATTTTCATGTTGCAGAAGAAATGATTAACCACTATGGCTATGAGATGGATGACGCTGAATTTCTAGATTTCAAACAAACCTATCAAGAAGAAAAAGAAAGAGCTGGCGAATATTTGCGTTCAAATGAAGACTTTGTTGAAGCAGATATCACTACATATAGTCAATTCAAAGCGATGGATACAGAGAATGAGACACTAAGTGATTTATCTAATGAGATTTTTTTCGAAGAAGGAATTGATGTTTTTTGGGAATTGCAAGCTAGAGATGGAATCATTGAAGCCTATGAAAAAAAAGAAGAAATTTTTATTAATGAAACAGATAACATCTATCATCCAGAGTGGCAGCAAAGCATAATAGATTCGACAGCTTCTAACGCCATTCTCCCTTCTTTTGTTTATGATAATTACAATAATTTAATAACGAGGCTTTCTATTTTGATTATGATAAGTGTCATGATTGTAGTTGGAAACATTTTTATCCAAGATAAAAAGAATAATGTAATGACACTTCAATGCACAACATATACTGGAAGATATTTATTCAAGAAAAAGATCATAGCTGCGATGACTACTGCTTTTTTAATCACGAGTATCTATGCAACAGGGTTTTTATCTTTATATGCCCATAATGATACACAAACTTTCTTCTCATCGAGCTTACATTCTTTTGACATGTTTAATTACTTTTGGATTGATATAACTTTTTTCCAATATATCATCTTTACTATTATAGGCGTTTATTTAATTGCATTTGTAGCAGCTGCCATTTCAATATTTTTATCACGATTAGTAGGGAATTATATCTCATTAATAGGTGCACAAGTTCCGTTTATTGTCTTATTAACTCTGCTCATATCGCGTTACCTAATTTCAGATATGTTCAGTATTTATTATCCTATGTATGTAACGATTGGTACCTATATAGCTTTGATTGTAATAGGAACAGGTAGTTTAATGTGGAGATGGAGAAAGGAACGACGAATTAGTATTGTATAAAGCACTTTTAAAAAACTAGCTACCTCTAATCATAGAAGTAGCTAGTTTCACTTAATCATTTACTTGTTCGACCTTTTATCTCTCAAAATCAATTTCCATTTCTTCATTTAAAAATATGGATGCTTCTTTTGGCTTTGTTTCTGCTAATTTCTTACCATTACGATAAGATGCTAATACTTCTGCCTGCTTACGAATGGCATCATATCGATTCGTAGCATTGAGGATAATAAAGTTGGCTGGTTTGCCTACTTCAATGCCGTACTGATCTTGAATATTTAGTGTGATTGCACTATTGTCAGTAATAAAATCAAAGGAATCCACAATTTGTTGATACCCCATTAATTGAGTCACATGAATTCCCATATGCAACACTTGTAGCATATTCCCTGTTCCAAGTGGATACCACGGATCAAAAATATCATCATGCCCAAAACAAACATTCAAACCAGCTTCGTTCAGTTCTTTTACTCGTGTAATTCCACGGCGCTTCGGATAATCGTCAAAACGCCCTTGTAAATGTATGTTTACCAGTGGATTAGCAACAAAGTTAATATTGGACAGTCCTAATAATTTCAATAATTTGGACACATACGCACCATTATATGAATGCATAGCGGTTGTATGGCTAGCTGTTACTTTACTTCCCAAGCCACGCTTATAGGCTTCTAAAGCGACAACTTCTATAAATCGAGATTGTTCATCATCAATTTCATCACAATGTATGTCTACTAACCGATCATATTTTTCCGCCAAGTCAAAGGCAATCTTCATTGACTCTACACCGTATTCTCGTGTGAACTCAAAGTGCGGAATGCCTCCAACTACATCTGCTCCCATTTTTAACGCTTCTTCCACTAATTCTGTTCCATTACCATTTGGATAAGATAGATACCCTTCTTGTGGAAAAGCAACTAATTGAAGATCAACAAAGTCTTTCATTTCTTCCTTTACTTCCAATAATGCTTTCATGGCAGTAAGCGATGGATCACAGACATCGACATGTGTACGAACATGCTGAATTCCTTGGGCAATTTGCCACTTCAACGCTTTTGTTGCCCGCTCTTTGACATCTTCAATCGTTAATGACTTTTTTCGTTCTGCCCACGTAGCAATCCCCTCAAACAATGTACCACTTTCATTCCACTTTGGTTCGCCTGCAGTTAACGTCGTATCCAAATGGACATGCGGTTCAATAAACGGAGCACTTACTAGTTTTCCTTTTACATCTATTGCACCTTCTACAGGTTTGGCTTCTTCAATTTCAGAAAATTTTCCATCTTCAATATGAATATTCCAAAGTCCTTCTTTTTTTGGTAATGCAGCGTTCGAAATAATCATGTTTTATACCTCTTTTCCTAATGCCAGCTCTTTTTCCGTATTTACTACCTTCTCTAATACTAACGTAAGACCGACGAATAATACAATCGCTGTGAAGATACCATTTAAAGGCGGAATACCTGGCAACCATTGTGCCGCAGCAAATCCACCAACCCAAGCAATAATCGCTGGCCAACGGATCGCTTGAAATGTCATCTGTTCTAATGCTGGATAACGACCTTTGCTTAGCAAGAAAAAGTCAGCTAAGATGATTGCTCCAATTGGTGGTAACGCGCCTCCTAGCAATGTTAAAAACCCGACAAAATTGTTGTATAACCACATTGCAAAGATCGTTCCAACAATCCCATTGAAAATAACCATTTTGCTTTTCTTGATTTTTGTTATATTAGAAAAACCTAACCCTGAAGCGTACAGCGCATTATCGTTTGTTGTCCAAATATTTAAGCCTAATACAATAATTGCTGGTACGATTAAACCTTGAACAAACATCACTTCCGAAATATCACCTAATCCAGTTGAAATTGAGCCAACTGCACCGAATAAGAACATAAGTGAGTTTCCAATAAAGAAAGCAATTAATGCCGTTACGACCGCCGTCTTTTTTGTTTTTGCAAAACGAGCAAAGTCCGGTGTTAATGTTCCTCCACTGGCAAATGAGCCAACACAAATTGTTAATGCCGCTGCAAGGCCGATCGACGTTTCTGGCTGATAAGCAAATAATTCTGCCATACCACCTAAATCATTAATAGCAACGCCAACCGACACACTTCCGAGTATTGCGATTGCTGGTACTGCGATAAAACTCAATATTGCTAATGCCTTCATACCGAAGAAAGCAGAGCCTGTCATCACAATCCCTGAAATAACGATTAAAGAGAACATATCGATTCCAGTAACCTTATGAACTGGCACAGCAAACATTGCTAAGCCTACACCAAACCACCCTACTTGCGTTGCACCTAATAAAAACGATGCTAAATAAGAGCCTTTCTCACCAAATGCATATCTAGCAAGTAAATGCGTAGATAATCCCGTTTTTGCTGCCATATAAGCAAGTCCACCAGTATATAATCCAAGAATCAAATTACCGAGTAACACGATCCAAATAAATTGTTGCATATTTAATCCAAGCCCTAACTTCCCTCCTGAAAGCATGCTTGCAGAGAAAAAGGTGAACCCTAACATCACCACAAACATTTTTAAGAAACCATTTCTATAAGACTGAGGCACTGCCTCCAATGAAAAATCTTTATCCATTCTATTTTCCTCCTTGACTGGTTACTGGTACCAGCGCCGAGCAGGTTTTTTAATAATTGAATAGAATACACGTTCTACCATTTTCTCATTAAAAAAAGCTTCCTGCCCGACTGACAAGAAGCTTTTGAAATTAGATACACATGTATGTAGCACACACACATCTGTCGTCTATTTCCAAATCCGTTTTCCTTGTCAGCCTCACGGGACTGAATTAAAGGTACCAATATTTAATTGGACTAATTATCTCAAGATGGTGCTGGTTTGTCAAGATAGAATATTTCTTATGCACTACCTGCCGTTCCATTTCACAGTCACTTTCTGTTTTACATAGGAAAAGATTAAACTATTTTAATCATATGCCCCTGCAAATATCACTATTCTCTCAATGCTTCTATAAGCGTATCAAGATTTCTATTCATCAAAGTGAAATAATCCTCATCATTTTTTACATCTTCTTCTGTTAAAGTAGATAAATTATGGATATATAAAGAATCAACACCTGTTTCATCTTGAATTACGCTTGCTACTTTTGGCTCCACATTTTGTTCAAACAACAAATAACGAATATGATGTTCCTTTACCGTATCGATAACTTGTTCTAATTGTTTCTGAGATGGCTCGTTAGAAGAAGATAAGCCGGAAATGGCAAGTTGTTCGATACCATAAGCCTCTTCCCAATAACCATAAGCTGCATGCGTTACCAGAACTTCATTTCTTGGGGTTTGCTCCAATTTCTCATGAAAATCACGATCTAATTTTTCTAGCTTTGTTTGTAAATCTGAAAAATTTGCTTCAAATTCTTCCCTTGCTTCTGGCATTAACTCAACTAAAAGATCTTTAATGTTTTCTGCTAGTGAAATACAACGAATTGGATCTAACCATACATGTGGATCTTTGTCCCCGTGATCGTGATTCCCTTCTGCTGTTTGCTCTGGATTCTCATTGTGATCATGACTGGCCTCTTCATCTTCATGATCATGTACATGATCCAATAAAGCCACATCTTTTGCCGCTTCTAAAATAGAAACACCTTCAGCTTCAAGCGCTTCCTCAATAGTGGCTGCATAAGATTCCATATCTGCACCATTGTATATAAATGCATCTGCTTCTGCAATATCAACCATGGTTTTTGAAGTTGGCTCATATGTATGAGCATCTGCTCCTAATGGCAAAATGGATTCAACCTTTACATAGTCAGCTCCAATCTGTTCTACAAAGTACTCGATTGGATATAAGGTTGTATAAATCTTCAATACCTCTTCATTATTAGTATTTGATGCCTCATTATTTGCAGCTTTTTCTTCTGACGTTTTTGATGAACCACAAGCCCCTAAGATTAAAATCACAATTAAACTAAACATTCCAATAATCAATCGTTCTTTTTTCATATTCCTCATCCTTTACTTGTATTAGCAGTAACGTGCCAATTACCAGCTTGCTTTTCTAATCCCAGGTAATTGTCCTTTGTTCGCATATTCCTTGAACGCAATTCGTGACATTTTAAATTTCCGCATATATCCTCTGGGCCTTCCAGTTATTTCACACCGATTCGTTAATCGCGTTGGCGAGGCGTCTTTTGGTAACTTTCGAATTGCTTCATAATCTCTTTTTGCCTTACATTCCGTTCTAATCTTCGCATATCGACCTACCATTTCTTCGCGTTTTTTCTCTTTGACCACTTTAGATTTCTTAGCCATTGAACGACACCTCCTCTCAAATAATAATCTTTTCGATTTACATTTTAAAAAATATTTACGCAGATCAAATCGTAACTATTACGTTTTGTTTTTTTCATTATAATAGATTGTTTTTATTTTGTAAACAGTAATTATTACGATTTGCGTCATAAATTTATTGTATTACTCCATTCGCATATATAGAATATAAGTTTTTAGTAATTACATGCGTAAAAAAATCCCATCATCTGATGAGACTTGAGTATTTCACCTAATACATACTGTAATGCAACAAACTTTAACAGAACCATTTTTTAAAAGGGGCATTTATTCACCTATTATTTCAATTTATTTTAAATCTTGTGATTGCATTTTCTCTAATTCTTTTTTCAATCTTTTTTTACGATTGTTATAACCAATTCCCCAATCCGCTATCATCAATACAAAAAGAATGACAAACGGGAATAAGTTAAGAGAACCATCCGTTTTTTTAAACAACAGGATGACAGAGACTAAATAAATAGTTGGTATAATACTACCTAACCATACTTGATTTCTCGATGTTAATATTTTATGTACTACTAATATTGCTATAGCAATGCTAAAAAACATAATTTTCTCCATATTAATAGGCTCCAATCAATATATTATTTTCATCTGAATCTACTAGTTAACATGACTTATTATAAATCTCGGGTAACCATTTTCTCTAATTCTAGCTTCTGTTTTTCTTTCAGGGATTTTCTACCAGCATTCCATTGACCTATAAGGAAAGCTAATCCAAGCAACATGATTAAAACGTGCGATAATATTCTTCCTTCTGTTGTAAATATGACAGACCCTCTCCAAATAAGAAATGCTATCGGAAGAATTGCTCCCCAATAAAAACTATTACGTGTAGCAAGGAAATATTGCACCCCTAAACAACCTGCAATGATTAACACATCATAAATATCACCAAATCCAAACATTATAAATCTTTCCTTTCTTGCTTATATTTTTCTATAATCAATTTTGCCTCTTCTAATTCAATCCGATCGTCAATTGAAAGTTGCTTTATAAATTGGACAAATCCTTCATTTTCTACTTCATCATGCAATTTTATTTTTTCAATCAAACGGTCCAACTTAATTCTCACAGTTGGGTATGAAACATCATAAAGTTTTGCTATTTCTTTTAAAGAGCCAGAATTGATTACGAATTTTTTTATAAACTCTAAGTCTTCCTTTTCCAAAGATAAAATCCAATTTGGAACATCATTTTTATGCATATTCTTTCTCCTCTATTATTTTATTCCTAAATTAAATTTAACATGTTTTTTAACAATGTCAAATAAAATTTTAATATTATTAAAATTTTTAGTTATTCATTTTTAAATAAACGTTAAATGAGGAAGGGACAAAACAACATTCATCAAGAGAAAAGCCGAACATTTATATTAATGTAGCAGAACAAACGCCGCTGTTGAAATGCACTCCCTTTCCTCAGGAACAGCTTCAGCTCGTGCTGTTCCTGTAGGACAAGGATTACTTCGACAGCAATACATCGCACGAAAACAATTGCACTTCATTTTCGAGGAGTGTCGTGTATTTCCACAGCTAAATGTTTACTTCAAACAAATAGACGAATTTTAATTCTTTTTTTAGAATTAAAATTCGTCTATTGATAATCACCTTTTAGTCATGTCCCAGCTGCTTCAATTAAATCATTACATTTTCTTTTCTAATTAGTTTAAAATCTTCCAATTCATTAAAATTAAAACCATTTAGTTTGATATTTGGTGAAAGGGCTTCTAAATTCTTACTATCGCCTTGATTACCTTCATATTTCCCGCCCAAATCCGTATAACATTCTTGTCGAGTCCTTCTGAAATACGATTCTAACTCATTATCTTATATCGAAGGACTCCTCTCGCAATAAACTCTCTGGCTTCTTCCCAATTATACTATTATGAAAAGTATCTCTTATTACTTCATCTTCTAAGAAATTAACTAAAGCTATCATAATCATCCCTTGATCCAGTGACAAATAACTTTTAGCTACTTCACCAGTGTTGATATTTATGGAATCATAAAACCCATAATCTCCATATGCGCCCATTTTTTCTAGTTCATTTAAGTTTTTAAAAACTTCTTCCGGAGCATGCTCTATAGCTAAAATCGATGCATGAGGTGTGACCGTGGCATTGTCTGCATAGCCTTTCACCCCAAGAACAGGAACTCCGAATTCATGATAGCCATCAACAATACCTGCAGGAGAGAATCCCCATACTTCATAGCCCTTCTCGTTTGCAAATTTTATTTGCCCTTGAACATGCCGTAAATTATTAAGACCTAATCCATCTGTTCCTAATTTATTTTCATGTATGAATAACGTAGGCATTAGTGCTTCAAACATGCTCCCACCCCAACTCGGAACATACTTTAATTCATCGTAAACATAATACCCTTGAAACAGTTTGTAGTTATCATATGTTGTATATTTACCTGACGGCTCTTGAGATTGCCAATCTAATTTCGCTGGTAATGCCCGTTCCAATTTCCACCAGTGTTCACTAGGCACATCGCCTTTCCCTATTGCTACATAGCTTGCTAAACGCGTTTCTGAATAAAGTAGTCCATAATGATGATCTGTCACTTTTCTCTTTTCCACGTCATATCCGCCTCGAAACTGTCCAACTTGCTGATCGTATAGATGAGAATAATCCATCTTTTCAATAAGTGGATCTGTCACTTTAGCTAAGCTCGGGAAATATTCCCCTACGATAACTAAACTAGCTGTTAACCAACCATTATCAACGGTAGAAATAAATTGTCCCCAATCCGTCATTAAAGAGCCATCTTTTGTATAATACCAATTGTAGTAAAGTCCATTCCACGTTTTCATATCTTGCATCGTATTTAATGTAGTACGAATTTTAGTCTCAGCTTCCTTTTTGGATATGATTTCTAATTCAACTGCAGAAACAGTACTAACTAGGTACATCGCTATATTGGTTGGAGATGTTTGTTTATACTCTTTTACTTGCGCTTCAACGTCCACTCGATCAATTGTTAAACCAGTATTAGGATCCGTATAGTTCTCAAAAAATCGGTAGGTATCTTCAGCAATTTCGTTTAATTCCTGATCAAATTCACTACTGTTTTGATAAAAAATAAAAAATATAACAACTACAATTAGTAGCAATGATCCACCTAGAGCTATTATTTTTTTCATTTTATTTTTCCCCTTGCTTGATTGGTAGCCATTTTAAGACATTTTGAATTTTTTCATCCCAATATAACCAATCGTGAGACCCAGAACTAAACTCTATTGTCAGATCAAATGATGATTTTTTAACTTTTTCATAGAATTGAAGGTTATCCTCATATAAAAAATCCTCTGTACCACAGCATTGGTATAATAATGGTTTCGTGTCTAATGTATCAGCTTGCTCGATTAGCCAAAACAAATCATTTTCAGTTCCTTTTATCTCCTTATCACCAAAAATATGATAAAAGCCCCTTTTTCTATCATCTGGAAATTTCTCAAGACACTTCACTATATCTAATGCACCTGAGAGGCTAGCTGCTGCTGCAAATCGATTCGGCTGTCTTAACGCCCACTTTAAGGCACCATAGCCACCCATGGAAAGTCCTGCAACATAATTTTCTTCTCGTAAATCTGATAATGGAAAAAAGGATTGGGCAACTTGTGGTAGCTCTTCTGATAAAAAGGTCCAATACTTTTTCCCATATTCCATATCCGTATAATAACTATGATCTACTTGCGGCATTACAACTGCTATACCTAAATTTTCAACATAGCGTTCGATCGATGTACGACGAGTCCACGCCGTATGGTCATCACTGAAACCATGTAACAAATATAGTGTTGGATACTTCTTCACCCTGATTCCTTGGTTTAGATTTGGTTGCGGAAGAATAACAGTCATAGACGTGGATATTGATAGTACCTCTGAAAAAAAATCACATTTGATTACTGCCATTGTAATCTCCCTCTCTATTTTTCACTTTCAATACCATCACTTCATATGGGCGCAGTACTTGGTTGCAGCTAGGTGGAAAATAGTTATGCATAACCACTTCACCTTTCTCTAGAAGTTTTAAGTAACTACAGTTCACTTGTTTATCTGTGAAATTACATAACACATACCATGTCTCCTCATCTAAGTTACGTGTATATGCGTAAATATCATTCGATGTTTCTAGAAGTTGATATTCTCCTTTCACAATGATTCTATTGTTTTTGCGTAGCTGAATTAATCGTTGATAATAACGATATATAGAACGTTCAGCATTCCTATCAACTTCAACATTTATTTTTTTATAATTTGGGTTTACTTCGATCCAAGGTATTGCAGTAGTAAAGCCAGCGCGTGCTGAACAATCCCATTGCATCGGTGTACGCGAATTATCTCTTCCTTTCACATAGATAGACTCCATGATCTCATCATGTGGATACCCTTTTGCAATACGATCCTGATACATATTATGTGTTTCAATATCCTTATATGAATCAAGTGAAGGAAAACGAATACCAGTCATACCTATTTCCTCACCTTGGTAAATATACGGTGTGCCTTGTAAAAGATGAAGTAGTGTTGCTAGCATCGTCGCACTTTCATATCGATACTTTTGATCGTCACCCCATCTTGTAACAACACGTGGTTGATCGTGATTATTCCAAAATAAACCGTTCCATCCTTTTCCAGCTAATCCGTTTTGCATTTTGGAAAAAACACGTTTTAAATCTGCTACTTCAAGAGACTTTAAATCCCACTTTTGTTTACCTATGACTTCATCAAGAGCAATATGTTCAAATGAAAAGACCATGTTTAATTCTTCTCGATCCTCTCCAGAAAATAATAATGCTTGCTCTAAATCAGCATTATTCGCCTCTCCAACTGTAACTACATCCATATGTTTTAACGCCTCATTATACATTTCCTGAACATAGTCATGAAGAAGTGGACCATTACTAATAATCCCTCTATCAATTTCTTTAGCTATTAAATCAATTACATCAAAACGAAAACCTTTGATTCCTTTTTTAATCCAAAACCTTAGCACCTCATACATTGCCTGACGAACCTCCGGGTTATGCCAATTTAAGTCAGGTTGCTTTTTACTAAACAAGTGTAAATAATATTGACCTGCTTCATCACTATATTCCCAAGCACTTCCACTAAATACCGATGAAAGATCACTTGGAGGTGCTCCGTTTTTTCCATCACGGAAAATATAAAAATTTCTATATTTACTTTGCTCATTTTTACACGCTTCTATAAACCATGGGTGTTCGTCTGAAGTATGATTAGCGACAATATCCATCATAATTCCAATACCGCGCTTTTTAGCTTCTGCAATTAACTTTTCCATGTCAGCGATTGTCCCGTATTCCGGATTAATTTCATAATAATCACTGATATCGTAACCATTGTCATCATTTGGTGAAGCATACACAGGACATAACCAAACAAGGTCTACACCTAATTCTTTTAAATAGTCTAATCTTGATATAATTCCTGTTAAATCTCCAATCCCATCACCATTGGAATCTTGAAAGCTACGAGGGTAAATTTGATAAATCACACTATCATGCCACCATTTTTGTTTCATTAATTCTCCTCCTTCCTAAGATATGGATGTAACTAGTAAATCATCATTCGAAGGCAAATCGTCCTCATTAAAACAATCTCTTCTTAACAACCACGTTGGTTTAAAAGATCTATCTGCGTATTGAAGACAATCTCCCATACAAATTATTCGATAATTTATTTTCCAATTCTTACTCCGCTTAATAAATGAAATTTTGGGAATTCAAATTGTCTTCGATTCTATTCATTGTTATGTGCGCTTCTATTAAAAATCGAAACATCTTTCCCTTTCCCCTACTTTCTTCCTCTTCTAACAAAGCAAATCCTCTACACATTTAGTACATCAACTCTATAAGCCGGCATCCCTTCTTGTTTATCAATTAATAAATACTTGATATTCACTTCATATGGAGAGCAATATCACAAAGCATATTCGTTTTTTGGACAAGGGAAACCCACAAATGAAATATTATCACCTTCACACCTACAATAAATCCCACACTTTATAACAATTAACTTTAAAATAAAAACGGAAGAGCAAGAGAGCGCCCTTCCGATATTCAATGCATAAAAAGGGACATACACCTTAGCAGTATATTTCAATAACGTTTCTTTGTTTGTCTAAGTTACTTTCTAGTTGTTCCTTGCTAATGTATACTCCTGTTTGACGGTAGCGATTTTCAGTTCTTTTAGCTTGTATTTGTTTTCCATTAATCGAAACTCTACAGTCATTGTTTCCTAAATGATAAATAAAAGTTACTGGCATGTTGTTTATTTGAAAATGAAACTCTAGCCCATCAAATGCATCAGGTAGTACCGGATCAATAATCACACCGCCACCTTTTGGACGAATCCCCAAACCATTTGATATTAATTGATTCATATATATTCCAGGGCCACTGGAGTAAATTCTCCAACCACCTTTAACTTTAACCGAACCATCTCGTAGCTTATCAAAGTTGTCTTGTGCATCATAACGTGTAGGAAACATACCATCTGAAGAACTAAAGTATGCATTACTTTGTCTACGCTCAGCATTTGGCACAACAGCTTGTATTCCGACTGGATTAATTTTTTCTAAACCGCTCCAAACTTCTTCCTTTTTACCAAGTTTAGCCATCGCCTCCACGAAGCGAATGTGAGCATGAACATAATGTAATCCAATTTCACGACCGAAGTTTGCAGCTGTTTCTGCTCGTTGGAAGTGCGTGCTGATTCCACCTTTATAATTAGCAGGTCGATTCATCAAACGAACCCCATCCGGGCAATACAAATTTTCTCTAATAATTCGATAATGTTGTTCTGCTTGTTCCTTAGTAAACAGTTCACTAATGATACTACGTTGCATTGGTAATAGACGGTAATTTATTCCTGTTTTTTGATCGTGTGGGTGAAGCATTAATTCTACTTCTTCAGGATCTTCCATGTAAATAAAACCAGGAACGACACCCGTATCTAGCATATACTTATTAAAATCTTCTTCAATACCATCAGCAAGTGCTCTTAATTCTTCTGCATCTTTACGATCAAATGAATCAAGTACACTAGAAAGCTTATCAAACACTTGATAAGTTAAAGCAACCGTCCAACTCGAAACCATGTACTGCTTTAGTTGAGCATTCGCTGGTTGAAGTGTATCATCCCAGTCACCATCACCATAAGAAGATAAGTGTGTCCCGTGTAAGAAATGCTCTTTAATGTAAGCGATCTCCTTTTTAGCGTGGTCATAAATCGTATATGATTCCTCTGTAAATACGTGTGTGCCGCGTTTCGTATAAGGAACTTTCTCATCTAGGATTGCATAGTCTCCTGTAACAGCTAGATAGTCTGCTAACACTTTTAATGGCCAAACGATAATATCGCCATGACTTTCTCCTGCTTTTATGTGGGAATATTTATCAAACATAAACCACTGCGGCCAGTTACCATCATCCTCAAATTGATGCATGAAAACGGTTTTAATAATTTCTTTTACAATATCATATTTTTGAGTTGTCATGAAATATTCCACTGGTCCTTGACATACATCACGAGTACCCCATGCAGCTCCTCCATACTGTTCTAGACCATGCGGAACGGAGAAGTGGACAAGCATATTGTGTGTATACCACCATGCCAGCGTGTTTACTTTGTTTATTTCAGGAATAGTTTTACCATCCTTTGTCAAGCTAAACCCGTTCATTACTTTTTTATAATAGTCACGATAACTGACAATTTCTTTCTCAGGATGTCGCTCGGAAAACGGGATTCCTTTTCCTTCTAGAGAACCCTGTATTGCTATATTCCATTCATTAGAAGGGTTAATTTCAAACACAACTAAAGATGCTGTATTTTTTTCTACATTTGTTACCAATTTTTCTTCTCCAGCTACTTCAAAACTTGCTCCATTTATATCGAGTCGATAGGAAAGATCTGGATAAATGTTCGCACTATCGGAAGACTCATGAGCAGTGAATATCATTTCCTTACCCTGTCGTTCTATCTGGAAAGGTACATCTTGCTCATTAGTATTTAGTGTTACTTGATTAGTGACTAAATATCGATTTTCCTTTCCATTTTCTGACCTTACATGAAGGTGAACCTCAGGTGAATCTACTATTGTATAAGTTGTAATAACAATTGTATCTGTAGCCGTTTTATAATACCAACGTGTATAATTAAATCCAATTTCATAACAAGAAGGCATAGTTAGTAAGTGGTAACAGCCATCAACCTCCACATAAATACGCTGACCTGACGTTTTCATAATATTTAAAGCATTACGCGCATTAGACATCATCTTGTTAAAATTTGTGTTTCCTATAACTAATTGTGCATTAAAGATTCCATACATAAACGTTGTAGTAGTAATCGTATTTTCATTTAATTTGTGATTGTTTCCACTCATTAGAATATGACCGTGCGGACGTTCTACCACCAATTCCTTTTCCTTCAATACCACATGTTCATGGTTAGCTGTAAAAAACGAAAGTAATGTATCACCATCCCATTCCTCGTGATGACGAATAGGGTAATAAGCTTCAATTTCTTCCATTGTAAGTGTATCTGTTTTCAACGGTTCGCCAATATTTTGCTGTCGACTCACTTTAGCTACTGGCAACCTAGTCTTACTTTTCTTCTCTTTTATTTCATTCCAAGCCTTTTCAACAACATCTTTATACTCTAAGCCTATTACTGCATCTTTGTGATCCTCAGCAAATAACCCATAAAACACAAATTGTTTATTGCTGTCTAGACAGACTTTTTCAGACTGTAAACCGGTATAAGCAAATTCATATTGGTACACTTCATTAGGTAAATCTTTGATTGCAATTTCTGGTTGATTGGTTTCTTTATAAGATAGTCCAAAAAATTGGTAGCCATCAGTCGAATATCCAACTGACTTTGTTAAAGATCCTTGTTGAAGATAAGGAAACCCTGTAGATTGACCTTGATTTTGTCTAGAGCAAACGACATACCCGAACTCACTGTCTTCATAGACAGAGTGGTCAATATATTGTGCTAAATATGCTTCATTATTTCGAACAGCGCCTTTATCTGCAATGCCGATATCTTGACCGTATATAACTTCCACCTCTACACCATTGCCGTCCAAGTTAACTTCCCAGAACCAAACACCATGTTCTGTTAAATGAAATCTCACTTCATAGTCTACTACATCAAATGATCCAGTCCATATTACTTGATCTTCAGCAAATGCAACTTTACTATTAGCATTCACCCCTAATAGCGGAGTGACTTGTATTTTATTGTCACGATGTACACGTAGATAGAGGTTATTTAAAGAACCATCTACTGGATTTGCTACCCATTGATTTACCATGACATTTTTATAAGTTGCTTCCAAGATATCCCCACTATTTAAAAAAGTAAATTGCAAATCAGCTGCCTTAAGTTGGGTTGAATTCGTTATAGTTGTTTCAATCATTTTATATCCCCTCTCTTTAATTAATTAACTCAAAAGTAAGTTCGGCACCGTCTACACTATTCGGCCCGACAAATACGGTGAACTTGCCAGGATCACTAGTAAATGATAAATCAGCATGAAAATAGCGTAGCTGTTCTTCTGTTAAAATAAAGGTAACTTCTTTTTTTTCTCCTGGGTTGAGGTGTACTTTTTCATACCCTTTTAATTCTTTTATCGGACGTACCACTTCACCGACCATGTCACGTACATAGAGTTGAACTACTTCTTCTCCTGCCACATTTCCTGTATTCGTTATGTGGGTAGAAATAGTTATTTCACTATCGGATGTTAAAGTATCTGAAGATATTTTCGTATCACTGTATTGAAACGTTGTGTAGCTTAATCCAAAACCAAATGGTAATAATGGTTCATTTGGAATATCTAAGTATTTGGATACATAACGCTCTGCCGGGCTCTTATTAATGTCAGGACGCCCTGTATTATAATGATTGTAATAAACAGGAACCTGCCCTACTGAATATGGAAAAGACATAGGTAGCTTTCCAGACGGGTTTACATCGCCATATAACAAATCGGCAATGGCGGTTCCAGCTTCCGATCCCGGGTACCAAGCTTCTAAGACAGCATCTGCTTGATCAAGCACTCCATGAAGATCTAATGGACGAC
Source organism: Paraliobacillus sp. JSM ZJ581 (assembly GCF_044383835.1). Lineage (NCBI taxonomy): Bacteria > Bacillati > Bacillota > Bacilli > Caryophanales > Bacillaceae > Paraliobacillus > Paraliobacillus sp. JSM ZJ581. The sequence continues at coordinate 41,126 of NZ_JBISEP010000012.1, read as the reverse complement.
CATTGAATAGTACAATTGCAATTGGTTTAGTTAATTTTTTCATTTCTTTGATTAAGTCTAGCTGCACTTGAGGCAAACGAATATCAGCACGACAACCTGCTTCTCCACTCATTTCAGAACGTTCACCAAGCGCTAGTACGATTACATCTGCCGTACTTGCTGCTTGAACAGCTTTTGCTACTTGTTCCTCTGTTCCCGTATCTATATCACAGCCTTGAGCAACAATTAAGTTGACCGGATCAATTTTCGTTTTTATTCCCTCGTCTACTTTTACAGCATTTTCTCTAGACCCCGCCCAAGACCATGGTCCTAAAACATCTCCGTTATGAGCAAACGGGCCAATTAAAGCAACTTTTTGTTCTCTATCTAATGGCAAAACATGCTTGTTTTTTAATAGTACACTTGATTTAGTTGCAAGCTCACAAGCTATTTGTCGATGCTCTTCGCTAAATACTAACTCCTCTTCCAATTGTTCATTAGCTCCACGATAGGGATTTTCAAATAAACCCAATTTTTCTTTCAATTGCAAAATACGTCGTACAGATTCATTTATTAATTCCTCTGAAATTCCTCCCTGTTCTACAAGTGTCTGGAGGTTTTTAACATACGTAGAAGTCATCATTTCGATGTCCACACCAGCTTTCAGACCTTTTTTTGCCGCTTCGGACTCATCTGCAGCAATTCCATGTGGAATCATCTCTTTTATCGCACCCCAGTCGGAGATCACAACGCCATCAAATCCCCACTCATCACGTAATAACTCACGCATTAATTTTTCATTTCCGCTTGCAGGAATACCATCTACCGTATTAAAAGCAGTCATTACCATTTGTGCACCGGCATCTAAGGCTGCTTTATATGCCGGTAGATAGTTTTCTCTTAAGTCACGCTCTGACATGTTTACCGTATTATAATCCCTGCCACCCTCTGGAGCGCCATATGCAGCAAAATGCTTCACACAAGCAGCAACACGATTTGTATCATTGGTTACATTCTCTCCTTGGAATCCTCTAACAAATGCTTTTGCAAATTCACCATTTAGGAACGGATCTTCACCCGTTGTTTCCATCACACGGCCCCAACGAGGATCACGTACCAAATCTACCATCGGAGCAAACGTTACATGTACTCCAGCAACCGATGCTTCTAGTGCTGCAATTTCTGCGCTTTTTTCAGCCAGTCGAACATCCCATGAACTTCCAATTGCCAATGGAACGGGGAAAATCGTTTTAAATCCATGTATGATATCTGCCATTATTAATAGAGGGATGCCTAAACGATTAGTCTTTAAATGTTCCTTTTGGATACTGATTACCTCTTTTGCCCCAGATCCACCTAATACTGATCCACTGTTATGAATCGTTTGCTTACTAATTCCCAAATCCTCCATTGGTCCAGTAATCTCTCCATCACTACTTGCACCATCATAAAAGAATGCTGCTAATTGCATTAATTGATCTATTTTTTCGTCAAGTGTCATCTTTTCTAATAGCTTAGTTACTCTTACATCTGTCATTTGCTTCGCCTCCATATCCATAGTATCTTGTGATTGAAACGTTTCAAATTTGCTATACACTACTCAAATCACAATGAATTACATCACGTTAGTACCATTTATACTCGGAAGTGTACGATTAATTGGTTATCTACTTTGGCGTGTTTTTTCGAATGAATCAACACACGTTTTGTTGAGACCCTTTCTAATTTATAATCACTTTTAGAAACGATTTCTAACGATGTTTCTATTGCTATAACATCCTTACTTTGTGTTAAACGAAATTCGATTGATTCCTTTTTTACTTCCATGATTTCTGCCGTAGAATAGTTGATTTTAACATGTTCATTAATTTGTACATTTAATGGTAGCATAAGCCCTTCTTTCTGTTGAACTTCAAGTTCTCTCCCTTCAAATAATGGTTTGTTAAACATTTCTACTTGAAAGGCTTTGTCGAACCCGTCTAAATTTAACACATGTAAAAATCGCTCCTCATTATTTTTTACAGACGTCATGAAGATGCCATGGTGCTTAAAATTATGTTTAAGATTAACACTTGTGCCTAAGCGCTCTAACACCTTTTCAAACAAATTAATATCACAACGATATGCTGTTGTAATAGAAACTGCTGTTCCTTTACCTACCTTTGATTCAAACCCACAAATTTCATTGGTTCCGTAGACACGTAACATTGCCTTCGCATGTGTCACATTAAAAAGCTGAGCAACATGCGTTCTAACTTGTGGATTTGGGCCGATGAAACTATTCGGGTCAGTCTCTACAGACAAAAAGTACTCCTGCGTTGCTTGTTTATGCCCAGCATAGCTCACCCCTAATGCACGTGCTAAAATCGTGCAGTCTTTACCTTCCATATCGTAAATAGGAACTTCACCGTATAGCAGTAATCCTCCACCTTCATTTAAGAAATTGACTAATTTTGTTTGGACCTCTCTAGCCATATAACTCGCTGAAGGTAATGCGATAGTTTTTGTTTCCTTTGGATCTAAAACTTTATTTTGTACATCTACTGCTGTAAAGCGATAGCCTGCAAGAAGCATTGCTCTTGCCATGATTTCCCATGCGCCATGTGCTCGATTTGCTGTAAGGTTATGATGCATCTCCTTGACTTTTTCGCTCAATGGATAGTGATATTCAGTCATATAATAGTCAGGAATAAATCCGAATGCGACAGCATCGTATTCCTCATTCATAACCGCAAGTTTATCAGAGACAGCCATCATGGTCTTGATCGATTGTGCCAAGCGAGGATACGTATAATTTAATTCTCCTTCTGGATTAACTGGAGCAGCAAAACCATGTCTCTCTCCTGTTGTTGCAATTCGGTCATTTCCATCGTTTAATTTCCAATCCGTTCGATAGTTTCTACCACCAGCAAATAAATAATAATTTAGTAATCGGTTACCTTGTGCAACACTCATTCTCGTTTTTAAATCTGCTGCTGAAGGATCATATCTGCCACCATAGGTTTCTCCAAAATTGCCATCACCACAGTTGAATTCTAATGATGTTAACGGTTGATCTTCATTATGAACCGCGTCCATTAAACCATTAATTAAGTATAGATCCTGAAATGTCTCCAAAGTAATGGTCGGAACCAGATAAGTAACCGTCCGCTTGTGTATATGATTCATATAACTGACTAATCCCAATCGGATAAGTAAATCCTCTTCCTCCACCGGTTCCATGAATATTTACGATAAATGGTATATCTAACACACCATTTTCTTCTGCATATTGTCGTAGCGTCTGCACATATTTAGTGAAACGATGACGCATGTAATGTCCAAGGTCTCGGTGGAGTTCTAGTGTATAAGCTTCCTTTGGTGATCGAATAGCTTGTCTGTAATGATCTGCTTTTTGTCTTATAAAAGGATAACGCTTATTAAGCTCCATTTTTCCATATCGGTTATCCAACCAACCGATAAACGCATCGATCACAAAATCTGTTAAATCTGGTGTATTACTTACCCAAGATAGCATCCCGATTTCGTTATCTAATTGGACGGCAATAATATTTCCGTCATGCTGATAAAGACGTGGTTGAATAACTTTCATAACTTTTTCATACCACACTTTTACTTCTTGTAAAAATCCTGGTGCAAGATAATCAAGCGTTGGTGTTGTCGCTTTTTTTCCGTCCCACCCCACTGGAATGATTTCAGGATGTTTCTCATAGACCCAGTGCGGAATACCATCATTCTTCATTTCTGCCATAATAAAAGGTCCAGGTCTTGCAATAAAATAAAGTTCATTCTCGTGGCAAAGATCAATATACTCCGCTAAATTCAGCTCTGGCCTTGTATGCCCATTTAGATCAAAGATACCATCTTGTGGCTCATGGATAATCCAAGGAATATAAGTCGCAACAGCATTACATCCAGCAGCTTTTAATTTATCTAATCGATCCTGCCATTCTTCTTTTTGCAAACGATAATAATGAATTTCACCAGACATAATCAATTTCGGTTGGCCATCCATGATGATTTGTTTGTTTTTAATTTCAATCATTCATGCGTTCCTCCCTTTTGTATTAGCGCTATTCTAAAAGTAAAGGTTACTTCACTCTTTCTTCCAACCTAGCTTATCTATTGCGCTTTTCACATAATCATTTTTCATATACAAATCCCATATTAGTCCAGTTTGAAAATTTTCAATCATCAATAATGTGATCCCTTTATCTATGCCTATAACTCCATCCGCATACCACTCAGGCTCAACATCGAGGTTATAAGCGTCTTGAAAACCATATTTCCCCCATAGTTTAGGGTGATTCTCATAATAATAATTCATCGCCTCGATTGATTCCTTCGGTGTAAATACAATTGAGCCTGCCGCTCCACAAGGGGCAACTGTCCCATCTAATTGCATATCTACCTCTTCCCAATATGGAGGTGTCCCTGGAACAATGTAACCATTTGGACCTTCACATGCGGTTAGTCCCCATGAGTTCTCATGATAGGTTTTGTATCTATTTTTACTATCAATGGAGAACTGACGACTTGCTAGGGATGCTTTTACCGAGTTATCAAACCAATTAACCCCATCTTTGTCCTGATAATGTTTAAAGTTAAACCAAGCGTGTGAAAACTGATGGACAAATAACGCTCCACCTGGGGCATTATAAAACTCGTAATCACCATATGTCGCTAACCTACGTTCAAACCCACCGTAGATTTTTACTGGTACTGGATAGGTAGGAGAACCTATCCCAAGAATGTATTGCGTCATTTGTTCTGCATACATATCCCATTGACCAAATCCACCTGTTTCTTGATGATACCCCATATAATAGTAATTTCGTTCTTTATCATAATACATATCCCAATTGACCCTTTGATAGATTTGTTCAAATAACTCTCTAATTTCCCCACTAAAATACTCTGCGGAAGTAATAGCACCATTTAAAAATAAGGTGGTATCAATAATAGAAGGACAATCATGAAAAGCACCATTTTTCTTCGCTGTTTTCATATTGAGAAAATGGTAGAAAAATCCTCCCACATGATCAACATTGTGCAAAAATGTTGCTAATGTTCCTTTTGTACGTTCGTACCCTTCTTCATATGTGATCCAATTTCGCTCAATTCCAATAATGATTGCAGACAGACCAAAACCAACAGATGCAATACTTGCGACATGTTCTGCACCTTTACATGTCTTATCAAGGATAAGACCATACCCTTTACTATTCTTGTCAACGTTTGCCTCATTCCAAAAAAAATCAAAGCTTCTTTTTGCTTCTTCATTTATAATATTAAAATTCGACATAGTAACCCCCAAATGTTTTTACTCTCCAGTAATACCAGAACGATCAATGCCTTCTACAAACCAACGTTGGGTTAAGAAGTAAACAATCAATAACGGTAATATCGTAAGCATGGTACCTGCCATGTTAATCCCCTCATTTATCTTATTCTCAGATCCTCCTAATTCTGCGGCATTCATCTGCTCGAAAGATGCTGAAAATCGTTGTAACTCTAATGGCAACGTAGTTAAATCATTGCCAAAGTACGTCGCGGCTAAGGTGGTTTCATTCCAGTACCATACGAATGAGAATAGAAAAGAAATGATAATAGCAGGAACAGCCATTGGAACGGCTATCTTTATAAAAATGCGAAAATGTCCTGCACCATCTAAATTTGCCGCTTCTTCTAACGAACTCGGTATCATACGGAAAAATTGATAGAAAATCAATATAAATATTGCACTATTTAATCCTTGTCCCAAAGATGCTGGCAACAAAAATGATTGAACGCTTCCAATAATCCCCAATTCATTAAAAAAGACATATCTAGGAATCATTAATACTTGTGGCGGAATAATGAATGTTGCTAGCACCAAAATGAATAACGACTTATGAAATGGAAATTTAAATCGTGCAAATCCATAACCGATCAAACCAGCAACAGCAGTTTGAGCTAATGCAGGTAATGCCGTTACATACAGCGTTTCTCCTAGAGTTTGAAAAAAGTTAATTACACCATTTGCCTTTTCGTAGTTTTCTATATAAAATTCTGACGGAATCCAATTTACTAACGGATTTAATAAATCATCCAAGGACTTGAAGCTATAAGATCCCATATAGATTAGTGGGTATAAATAGACAAACCCGATTCCAATCAACAGAGCATATATAAATAACTTAGAGAGGATCCCCCCTTTATCATGTGCACCAAAGAGTATTCTCTTAACCTCTATGATTAAATTTTCCACTCTTACTTTCTTACTTTTAGGTATTTTATTTTGAAGCATAGCGATACCAACTCCGATCCTTATCCGTATTTTCTATTGCTTCTTATCGAAATTAAGCCGACACTTATTACTAGTACTAAGGCGATGATGATGAAATAAATCCAAGATAATGCAGATGCATATCCAAACCCTGTATCAATTTGAAACATATTACTTTGAATATGACCAACAACCGGATTTAAAGCAAAAATAGAATAAGTAACAATGGTATAGATTAAATTCACAATAATCATCGGAAATAGGGTTGGTAATGTTATTTTCCAAAAAAGCTCCCATTTAGAAGCACCATCTATTTTTGCAGCTTCATAAATTTGCTTATCCATCTTTTGTAAAGCTGCTAAGAATATTAAAATTTGTACTCCAGAGAACCAAAGAATCACAATCAAGTTATCCATTAAATAGATAATAATACTGTTTAAAAACCCCTCTGTGTTCGTCATCATCATCTGAAAAATTGCATAGTCTTTAATAGATGGGATTGCTGTAACTCCTTGATTCATTAGCTCTTGAATAACAGGACCACTTGTAATGATTACCGGAAGAAAAAATATAGTTCGGAATAAACCTTTAAATCGAATTTTTTGATTTAGTAATAGAGCGATTATTAATGAAAAAACAATAATTATTGGCACAGAAATCACTATCTCTTCCAAAAAATCCAAAAGCTTTTGTATAAATAAAGCATCTACTGCAAAAGCATACTCATAATTTCCCATACCAATGAAAGAGGTTGCAATTCCTGTAGGTTTGATCTTTACTTCCTGAAAGCTAAGGAATAATGAATAACCTAAAGGATAAGCCGTAAAAATTATAAACCCGATTAACCAAGGTGCAATAAAACTATATCCTATTAAACTTTTCTTTTGTTTCAATGTTAGGCGCTTCAAGACTGATCCCCCCAGCCCATTACACGAAATCCTTTTCCATCAACCAATTTCCCATTGACTTCAACCGACTCATGATTATAATTTACAACCATTGATTTTCCATTAGAATATATAACCTCTATGACACCTATATCATGTACGATACGTTTTATTATCGAGGCGCCTTCTACTTGACCAAGACTTTGTTGCATAGTAAGGTTTTGCTCAACGATTGCCGACTCCCACTCTTCAAATTGTGTAGTGTACAAATCCTTTGATGGTGTATCTATTAAGAGATGGGAAGGCTCCTTCGTTAAATAAAAGGACGGATATGCTCCATACTCAATCATTCGTAAAAGATCATCTTGTGTATTCGAATGGAAATTAGAAAACGTTGCGTAGTATGGCAAATACCCTTTTAGCACTATTTGTATAAACGGCACAGTGTCAGATACAAAGCTATAATTGGATGAAAACATTGGAATATCATGATAACGATCTGTTAAATGCCACATATAGTCATTCGGTCGATACATAGCTATCGAACCTACATCAGATTGTAACGATTGCATCAACGCTTTATACGCATCTTCCACTTCAGTACGCATTAACTCACTACTAAAATCTGAAAATAATTCGTATCCTGTAGAATCAATAGCTAGATTAGAAATATTATTTTTTTTATATTTACCTACGTCGTTTTTTGCTATTTCCAATGACTTCTTAGGATTTAGAAAATAGAAACTAGTCCCATGCTCTGAATCACCAATCGTTTGTGCGTTTATTTTTCTTGCAACATCTGAACGACCTGAGAACCCTTTCGCTCCATCAAACGCCTTCGTGTAGTCCGTATAGTAGTAAAAGTCTATATCCTCTTCTTCTAAAAAGTTATGTGTTGATTCAAACTCTGAAGACTTACCCAATTTTTCTTCTATTGGAAATCGGTTTGGTAAAGTTCCAGTCATACCATCTTCAGTCCAGCCCCGATATACTACATGCATATTTTCAACATCTTTCTGCTTCAGTCGATTAATAAATCTAGGAATTTCCCTAACTTTTGTCATTGGATAGACGGAATCCCATAATAAGCCGTCCTTTACTTCAGCACCTAAAAACTCTAACCGGACATCAACTTCATCTTTTTCTTTAGATAATTGACCATTCTCAAGCAAATACGTTTGATAATTTTTGGCCATTCCTACATAATTAGCATCATCATTGGCTAATAACGTAATTCTTTCAGTTATGTCAAAGGGATTCCGGTCTTCTTGATACGTATTGTATCCATCCATACTTTGACTTGTAGGCTGAAAATAACTGTACCGATAATGATAGGTAGTCGTAATCCAGTTAAAATCTGATGACACACCAGAAGGGTATGCAATCAATTCTCCAAACTTCTCTCCACTCTCTATGATAGTGAAAAGTCCATTTTGATTAACTCCATGCACTAATCCATATACAGGCATTGAAATTTTTTGTGCTGGATTCACGCGACTTTTTTTATTTTCTGTAGTCTGAGCAAATCCTTCATCAGAACCATAAACCCATGCTTGATATGGAGCGTCTGCACCAATTGTATCTTCTTGGAACCGCATCAATGCACCGCTTCCATCCGGAATAAACATGTAACCAGGGATGGTGTTTTTTTCTACACCTCCTAAGAATGGATAAGCTCGTAATGAAAGTAGTTTACTCTCTGATTCTTGTATGCTACTGTTTGGAACATGAATGACTAGAGCATTTCCATCTAGCTGAATAACAAGATCAATAGATATACCAGAATCAGCAAAAGGAATCGTTGCCCTAAAACCATCCTCCATCTCTGTTAATTGAGCTGACGTCCCGCTCGTTAAAATACTCTCAGATTTCTCTTTCCCTTTATCATCTAGATATTCAATCGTGATGGCAGACTGAGCTAAGTTCGTCCACGTGTCATTTAAATTGTATTGCTCTTTTTCATCAAGACCTGAACTCCAAACATAGCCAGTCCGTTTATCGACAATTTTCAATGCAAGTGATTCCTTGTTGACGTATAAGTCTGCAACATCATTTTCAACTACTTGATCAAATCCCTCCAAAGACACATCCTGTTCAATTAAACCTATTTCGGGCTCAGGTTGTGTATATTGATTAGACTGATACCTTAGTGTGTTATCCATCAATTCAGACTCTACAACTAGGTCACCTGCTTTAGAATTTTCTTCTGCGAAAATTGTTACAACACCTGAAATAGCCATTACTGTTACTAAAAGTATTAGCAGCCATTTCTTATACACGTAGCATCACCTCCTGAATGATCGAGCTGATAAAGTCATATACTTGATCAAATAATAAATAAATAACAAAGAATACTAATACGGCAATAAACATAGCAAATAGTGTAATTAAAATGTTTCGAATCGTTCCAAAAAAAGTAAAGTCATGTACTTCTTTGATCATAATAAATAATAAAACAATAGACCATATAATGATAATTTGCATCGCAAAATCGTAAATAAACGCTTCATTAAAAGTTAGCATATTTGATAATAATGTAATAGGTACTAGAAATAAGATTACTGGTGCAAGAGAATAGATCGTTCCTATAAAAACATCGCGGAATTTCCCTTCACCGTCTGTGATTGTGCTGACCATATAATTAGCTACAATAAACAATAGGATAGGAACCAGTAAAACACCTATTTCTAGGATGAGATTTATATCTTCCATTGAACGATCAGTGAATAAAAATCCAGTCCAATTAATCGAGAGTATATATTCAAGAAGTAATACACCAAAAAGAATGATGGCTGATAATTTAGACACTTTTTGATATTCCTTTAAGTAATATAGACTATCAATTGGGTGGGTAATAAATCTCCCTAAAAATAATAATTCTTCTATCAGCTTTATTTGTTTTATTTTTTTCGTAGTCGTGCGAAATGGTTTAAAAATACCTTTTTTTCTATCAACTATAAGTAGTACAAATCTTAACAGAAATAAGACAATAATACCCATTAATATTGCGCCTAAATTATCTTGCATAAAACGATGTCTAACTTCCCAAAACGCCTCTGAATAACCTTCTTTATCATTGCCTAATTTAAACGCTTCAAGCGCTTTGTGATATTGCTGCTGTTTATACTGCGCCTCACCTTTTGCAGTATGTGCTAAGCCAAAGGATGAATTCAATCGAAGGACTTCATTCCAATATTGCTCACTTTGAATATAGTGTCCTTCTGCATATAGTGCTAACCCTTCATGTAGAATCGTAGTAAATGCCGTCGGCTCAAAAACCTGTATGACTCCATTTTCCCTATCTGTTACAAATAAGCGACCGACCTGATCAACTGTGATGCTAGAAGGCTGTTGCATTAACCCTAAACGATCCGTTCCATCATCTTTCCCACCAAAAATGAACAAAAGATTACCAAAACGATCATACTCATATATCATTCCATCATCAGCAACTACATACATATTTCCAATCGGTCCAATTGCAATGTCTTGTAGATTGGCTACATCCGTTATATCAGAATCAAGCATGTTTGCCCCAGCAATATTCAACTTTCGTATTGTCTCATAAGTTACTCCTGATGTTACGGTATATAACAACCCTTGCTCATCTATCGTTATGTTATTAGGCGCAGGTGGCACTTTCATAAATAAACTTGCTTTCTTTCTTTGTGTTGTCAGTAAATTTTGAATAATAGTTCCAAAAGACGGTCGTGTCATATTAACACCATAATAACCAAGAAATTCTCCATCTTGATTTAGTTGGATAATTCCATTTGTTGCACCTTCACCAACAATATATAAATTCCCACGTTGGTCAACCGATACTTTTTGCGGTTTATATGGTGAACTTTTTCCAAATAACGGAGACTCAGGTTTGTCATAACGCTTCTTTAAATCTCCGCTCTCGTTAAATTTAAAAACGGTTTGTTGTCCATAGTCTGTCACATACACATTGTTATTCCAATCAACATGAATGCCTTGGGGTTGTTGTAGTAGTCCTTCGCCATATTGCTGAAGCACCTTTCCACCCTCATCAAATTTCGTTACCAATTTTGTTCCCGAATCAACAATGAACAGCTGATCTTCATGATTCATAAAAACATCTTCTGGATTGACAATTTCTATATCTTTTCCAAATATTCCAATGGGAGTGTATGCTGATTGCGTTTCAATCACCTTACCATCGGCTGTTAATGTCTCTGTCTTATAGGAAACAGAATCAGAAGCAGAGGATTGGAGCGGGATCATCATCATGGTTAACCCAAAACAGCATAACGCAGTAAAAAATTTCCTCATGTCCCTTCCCCCTCTTTACTTGATTCCAGAGTGTGCCATGGTGTTCATTACTTGACTTTGTAAAATAATAAAAATAATCAAATTTGGTATAAACATTAGTAATGACGCAGCAGCAGCCATTCCTTGACCTGCCACATTATTACCTGTACTACCAGCTAACGTCGACATAAAAAATGCAAACGTTTTTAAATTCTCATCATTAATAAATAACGTTGATGTTTCCACATTATTCCAAACTGCTTGGAAAGATAAAATAGCAATTGTTGCTATTGCCGGCTTTACTAATGGCACGATAATCTTTGAAAATATCTTATAGTCTGAAGCACCATCTATTTTTGCAGCTTCTATTAATTCATTAGGAATCTGATCTATAAATTGTTTCACTAAAAATAATCCAATAGGCATCGCTAACAATGGTAAAATATGTGCCCAGAAACTATCTAGTAATCCAATTTCATCAATTAATAGATAGCGCGGTATCGCTACAGCAGCTGGCACGAACATTAATGCTAATGTGTTAATCTCAAATATAGTCTTTTTTAATTTAAATCGTTTTTTTGACAATACAAAACCAGCCATTGTGCTAATTAAAATCGTTAATAAAACAACAACTAAAGTAATCACAATACTATTAAACAAGTATCTCGTCATTGGAACGCCAGTAGCATTTGTAACATGCACTAAGTCAATGAAGTTTTCAAATGTTGGTTTTTGTACAAAGAAACGAGGTGGATATGCAAATAACTCATCAATTGGTTTAAAAGCATGAGATGCAATATACACAATTGGCAAAGCCATGAATGCAGCCAAAGGAATTAAAAACAGGTAAAATTTCAGCTGACTTCGATGAAATTTATCCGGATTAATTTTTGATCCTTGAAAAGATGAAGCCATATGTCTCACCCCTAAATAGGTTATTAATTACTTTCTGTTAATCTTCTTTCTCACCGAATAGTTTCCATGCGACTTTGGAAAATATATAAATAAACAATAAGAGTAATACGGAAATTGCTGCCGCATAGCCCATTTCATAACGAATAAATCCAAAGTCTTCAATATGGTTAACCATTAGTTGTCCTGAATATTGTGGTGTTGGGTTTGCTCCCGATAATTCGACACCAATAGCTCCTGCTTGGAATGTTGTGACAACTGCCATCACGGCACCAAATAACATTTGAGGCTTCATAGATGGAATCGTAATATAAATAATTTCTTGAAATCGATTTCTTATTCCATCAATGTATGCCGCTTCATAAATCTCTTGATCAATGTTTAATACACCAGATAGCATTGCCAAAAATCCTACACCCACACTCCCCCATAAAGTGACAATAATCATGATCAACATTAAATGATCCGGAGACTGTAAGAACTGAATTGGTTCATAAATGACACCTAAATTAATGAGTATGGCATTTAAATAACCTGTCTGATCACCACTAAATATAATCGTCCAAACAACAGCCATAGCAATGCCAGCTGTCATAGATGGAGAGTAAATAATTAACGCTAAAATCGTTCTCGGTACTTTTGGTATTTGTGCTAACATCCAGGCTAATATAAAGGAAAGGAGATACCCTCCTGGGCCAACAATTAATGCAAAAGTTAATGTGTTAGGTAACACATGTTGCATGAAAACATTATCTTGCGTTATAACATTTACATAGTTTGCCAAACCAATAAATGACGGCATTTCTATTGCATTAAAATACGTAAAAGATAAACCAATTGCCACTACGACCGGAATAACAATAAACGTTAAAAACATAATGACATACGGTGCCAGAAATACAGCTGTACTGTAACTTTTTCTAGTTTTCATCTACTCCTAGCCACCCTTCAACCTGCTCAATCGTTGGAATTTGATATGGCTTAAGTACCTTGCCATCCTTCATATAGTCAAATTCTTCAAGCTTTCTGCGCATTTCCCGATCAATGGTAATTACACTATCGTCAGTAGCTGAGCGTGTATTTTCCCCATCAAACACCACCTGATTCCAAATGTTACTGATTTCTCGCTCCACCATATAAGCATAGGGCGCTTTGGGAACTTCTCTTAAATACTCCCACTGCTGTAAAATTACATCTTTGTGCTCTTGTGGCCATGGTAATTGAGCAAACGAATCAAGATTCGCTGTATTCCACATATATTCAGGTCCATATAATGTTTGTAGTGTCGTTGCAAATTCAGTCTGGGTTTCTGTTGACATCCACCATTTTAAAACTTCCCAGGCTGGTTCTTTTTTGTCACTACCTTTAAAAATCATACCTGATTGCCCTGAGCCTGTTGCCCAACGTTCAATCGTCCCATCTTCTTGCTCTATACCAGGATGTGGAGCAATATCCCACCAACCCGAAATTTCTGGAGCAGCAGATGTTAACTGTACATAGGTTCCAAACTCCGCAATACCAATTGGTAGCGTGGAATACCGAAAATGATTGTAAAAATTCGGCACTTGCAACGGTGTACTATATATCGTGTTTAAATCGGTCATAAATTGAATGCCTGCTAACGATGACTCACTATCAATCGTTGTACCAATGCCATCTTCTTCATATAATGTTCCACCAAATTGATAAATAAACGGTGCTGTTGTCTGAAATGGCTTAAACGCAACGGCGCCAGCAATTGGTGTATAGTAATTCATGCCATATCGCTGTAATTCAGGAAGAATTTCCGTCACATCTTCCCATGTATTTGGAACTGGAACATCTAACGTCTCCAGTATATCTCTTCGGTAATACTGTACATAGAAGTCTTGCGTTTCTGGCAAAGCATAGATACTATCATCGACGATTAATGGTAAAAAAGCACCGGGGGAAAATTTCCTTCCCACTTCAGAGAAATCTTCAAATTGTCTTAAATCAGCCGCTGCTCCCCTAATAGATAACTCATAAGGTAACCAATTACTAATTCCTAGAGCCAAATCAGGTTGTGATCCAGCAGCATTTGCTAAGATTAACTTTTGTTCATCTGGCATAATTGAATATTTCACTTTAATACCGGTTTCTGTAGTGAAATTTTGATCGGTCATGTGCTGTAATAATTCTACATATTGACGTGGTCGATTAACCCACACTTCAACCGTTTCTTCTTTTACTTCTGATGTCGCCAGATTTTCCTTTGTAAATGATTGAAAAAATTGGGTCGCCCAATTTTTTATTTTCGGGAAAAATCCTACTTCTGCTTTAGGTATAGATTTGTCTCCATGCAAATAAAAACGGTCAACTAATAATGGGTTTTTTTGTATACTAGTCATTGCTGTACCTAACATTTGCGCAGCAGAATTAGAACCTTCGGAAAGTTCTGTCATTCGATTCGGAATCTCGTCTGGTTTATCTGCCAATGCTTGTAGTTTCTCCGCTGCTATTTGCAAGGACACAACATTTGTTGTTTTCACACCCCCACTGAGTGTAAGTAAATAATCAGCTTCTTTATTTAACGTTTGTGCCCAACTCATTAAATCTTCTTCTATTTCAGGAAGATACTCGCTTATATCCCAATCTCTTGAATGATCTTGTTGGTTACCAGTAAGTTTTCGTATAGATAAACTAATTTCTTCAATACGTTTCATCACATCATCTATTGCAAAAATCACACGATTATTTTTGGATATATCAGCCTTTAAACTAATAAGGTTAGAGCCTTCTTCTAAGTAAAATAAGTATGGCTTGTCCTCCTCTCCTGAAAATGTTTCGTTATACCATTCATTTTTTTGCGGAAAACGATATTGCTCTACTTCTTTAAATGGTACTTCTCCGTTGATTGATACAGAGCGAAACACAGGATCTCCACTATCATTTCCTTGGTAAACTTTAAAAGATATGCGATATAGACCTGCTTTTTTTACATTTACCTCCCAATCCACTTGTTGACCTGGCGTACTCCAAGAATCACCACCATACGTATTTAAATACAGCTTATTACTATCATACGGATATACTGATGGATCCTCAGTGGATTCTGGGCGAATATAAGAACTGTTCTTTTTTAATGGTTGCTCCGCTTCCTGTATCTTGATGTCATTGATTTTTTCAGCTGAGGAATATTGATCAATGTATTCTTGGTAGCTAGGAACTTGTTCCGGAGCAGTCACATATGCTTTTCCAAGTAACGTACTTCCCCTTAAGTTAATCAATGAAATCGTATTTTTTCCTTCATTTAAATGAAAAGTAAGCGGACGTGTATATAAATGACTAGAATCCTCTACTTTCATATGATGCCATGCTTCTATCGGGACTTGCTTAGGAATAACCTCATGACCAAATCGATCAACATCAAACTCCTTTGTTTCATTTTTCCAGTCTATAGGGAACACAATTTGTCGACTCTCTGAAAAAGGGTATTGACCATTTACTTGAATAGCACCTTCAATTGGAACGATGGCATCACCAAGCGGATAATAATCAAATCCAATTTCATACAGACCTTCTTGTTCAACTTCGACTTCAAATGTTACCTTATTATTATCCCGCCAATTAATTACGTCGCTACCATAACCATCACTATCAGTTTGATCAACCCATTCGCTTGTTGTGCCTAAGAATGAGGATGGATTGATAGCGTACTCCAGTGGAGCAACGCTATCAATTCCTTTCTTCTTCCATTCATCAATCATTTGATGGTAACGTGGTTCGTTAAATTGTTTCGCTGATTCGGTATCCAAGGTATCGTCAGCTTTTACTATTGTTAGCGGTAATATTAACAGGGCAATAAATGACCATAAAAACACTTTGGATTTCATGTTTTTACCTCCCCAGCGCTTTAAAATTATTGATTAATTGCTTCCAGGCCTTCTTTATATTTCTGATTAGCTAATTCATTAATTTGACTTACATAATCTTCAATATTAATTTCGCCACGCATTCCAGCATCAACTAAACCAGCAATATTTACATTAGGATCCTCTCCAACTTCAATCCCTGTTGGCGCTTCCCAACGAGACTGAGCAAATCCCGGAACTGTTTTAACTGGCTCGATAATTGCATCGTCAAGGTTTTCATATGCAGAAATAATTCCAGGTGCATCCACTCTTTCAAAATATGAATCTAAAACTTCTTGATCGGTTGTTACTGGCATGCTTCCAAGGTTTAGTTCTTCTTCTGCATCAGCAATTTCCATCTGTTTCAAGAAACCTTCAGGGCCATATGACATCCACTTAGCAAGTTCATATGCTGCTTCTGGATGTTCTGTAGAACTAGAAACACCATAATAATCATGCGTCATTACAACCCTATCACCAGGAATACCAATGAAATCCCATTCAAAATCAGATTGTGATTCTAGATGACCAGTAATCCACGTGCCATCCCACTTAATTCCAACTCCACCATTTAACCAAACCTGTTCTGGATCTTCCCCGGTGAAGTTTGCTTGTTGATCTTCCGCTAATGCTTCATAAGCATAATCATTTGTTAACATCGTGTTAGCTAAGTTTACTCCACTAATAAATTCATCTGAATCAAGTTGGAATTTCCCGTCTTGATAAGTAAACCAACCTAAATCTGAATTAGCTGCCGCTGGATACCAATCCGGGATTGTATAAGGATGATTTAAGCCAGCAACACCATTATTAATGTCTGTTACCTCACGCACGGATGATGTGAACGTTTCTATACTCATCCCCATTTCAGGCGCGTTTAAATTTGCTTGTTCAAATAAATCTTTATTTACAAAATAACCCAAAAAGTGCTGTCCTGCAGGTAAAGCATATACTTTCCCATCATTTTTCACAGCTTCTTGCACTGCTTCTGGCACATTCGAAAAATCTTCATCTGCTTCTGTCATTGTATTTAAATCTAGTAACCAATCATTAGCCAGACCTGTTGGAATTTGTGCTAAGATAAAAACATCAGGCATTTCACTCGCACTAGCTGCAGCAGATAATGAACCATTCCAATCAGCTGGATCAATTGACTCATCAATTTCCGCATTGATATTAGGATGTGCTTCATTAAAAGCATCAATCATCATTCTGTTTAAGTTCTTTTCTTCTTCTGTACCAAACCCCCAGCTAGCAATTGTCACAGTAACCTGTTCTTCTGATGTATTGGCATCATCACTTGAGTCTGATGCATTTTTTGCGTCATCATCACCACAAGCAGCAAGAATGACAACGAGTGTAAAGATTGTGAATAAGGTTAACAATTTTTTCATAAAATAACACTCCTTAAAAGTTTTTATATCACTCACAAATGTGAGTCAATATCTATTTAATACATTGAAATGTAATCGTTATTTCTTTTTCTAGTGGTTGCAAAATTTTTATTTGATAATCATTATTGCGTTTTTCCACTAAAACTCCATCTTCCTCTACCGGACACCATACACTTGATTGAATGGAGAGGATCTCTTCTCTTTGTTTAAGCTTCACTTTAATAAAGAGACTGTTATATCCTTGGTCAACATGATAGATTTCAGCTGTTCCCCAGTTTAGTCTCAACCCTTCGATAATGTCTATTTGAAATGGAAGCATTAATCCACTTCTTCGGGGAACTGTAACTTCTCTTCCCTCTAATAGCGTTTGTCCTTTATACTTTAGTACTGATGACTTGTTATAATCGTCAAAATTATGAACAAACAGAAAATACTGCTTTTCATTTATCGTTCGAACTGAAACATCTAATTGATCTTTAGTTACTGTAAAAGATGATCTTACATTTATTTTTTCAGCTAATTTGCGGTAAACTTCTAATTTATATTGGAAATCGATATCCATTGCAACACCAAACATGATAAGTTTTCCTTTACCTAAATGCTTCTCAAAAGCAACAGGATGCTCCTCTTCTCCCTCAGACCATGCAAATGCTCGACTACTAACCTCATACATTTCCATCCTAGTTACTTGAATGCTGTCTATCTCTTCGAATCTAATAAATCCTGGTTTATGGTCAATAATCGAAACATCAATATAATCTTTTAAAATCGTACAGCTATGTCCATTTAGATCTTTTGTTGGAATGACTGGATATAAAACAAGATTCCCTCCATCTTCCATGTAATCCGCTAATTTCTGCTGTACCTCAGCATCCATCCAGTCCATTGCGAACATCCACAATGTAGAAACAGAAGATACATCAATACGCTCTTTCTCTAATAAATTCAATCCATCAAACACAATGTTATTTAGCCTTAATGCCTTCGCTAAACCGTTATATAAATTTAAATCTCGCTCCAATTGAAACGTTTCAATAACTGGCAAAGTAAAAGCATCACTAAATTCCGTTCTATAATAATCCGGATAAAATCCAACTGTCGTTTGAACTTCCTGCTTTGCCCGTAATAATTGTTTGTCATAAACTCGAAACATCTTACCCAATTGGGCAATAACGTGAAAATGCCTTCTTTTTTCTCCAGTTTGTGTTAATGGTGCCTGCCACTCATGTCTTTTACCTAAAAGACCAATGCCTTCATAATTCTGTCCACCAACAAACATATAGTAATTAATCGCATTCATCCCGTTGGCAAAGCATAGGCGAGTCGTTAAATCAAATGTATACGGTTGGAGTCGTGGTTTGTCTGAGCTTTTACCACTTTGAAATTCAGCAGAGAATAATGGTTGATCCTTTGATTGAATAGCTTTCGTAAACACATTCGCTAACACAATATCAATGAAGTTGTCATATTCAATGTTACCTATATAATAGTCGCCTGCTAGTAACGTATTCTCTATTTTTGCAGCCTCTAACAATTGCGAAATACCAATTGGATACATGGTACCTCGTTTTAAAATATCTATTTCATGAAATCCATGAATATTTATAACAAATGGAACAGTAATGCCCTCTTTTTCGGCTAACATTTTCAATTGTTCGAGATACGTCCGATAATGCTCTCGCATGAATGAGCTATACTCATTTCGCAATGCCAATGCAGCATTCTCTTCAGGATTTCTCAGCTTTGTTTGAACAAACTCTCGAATAGAAACAGCACTTTCATTAAATATCCGGTTAAACTTTTTTAACGTATACTTTTGGGTTAAATAATCAGTAAATTGATATACTGTCCATTGATTATAATCGCCTTGATTGCTTACCCAATGAAACATTCCAACTTCATTATCGAGCTGAAACATAATAACTGATCCGCCACTCGTTATCTGAAAGGGGGCTATAATCTTACATACAGCTTGATACCAATTCCTAACTTTCTTTAAATAAGCAGGGTGCATATAACTAACTACTCTTGTTGGGTGATTATTACCCTCTTTGGTTTTAGCTACTGCCTCAGGATAATTTTTAATGAACCAAGTAGGTACACCATGATCAATAATTTCAGCCATTACGTATGGGCCTGGTCGCACTAAGCAGTACATCCCCTCCTCTGAAACAACTTGTAAGAATGTATGTAAATCTCTTTCATCCCTCGTTTCTCCTGTTAGATCAATTTTACCTTCTTCATATTCATGAAAAACCCATGGCACATACGTGCTAATCATGTTGATTCCAGCTTTTTTTGCTTCTTTTATTAGGCTTCCCCATTTATTTTTGGGAATTCGGAAATAGTGTAGCTCTGCCCCAAATAATAAAATGTCTTCACCATTGATAGCTACCTTTTCATTATGGACCTGAATCATATTCTCCCTCCTTTATTAACTGGATGATCGTTGAATTAGTTTAACAGGAACAGAATCAAATGAAACATTATCTTCCTTTTCTATCATTGCTATTAAAGTATTTACTGCCTGAATACCCCACTCCTTTTTTTGAACCCTAACCGTAGTTAAAGGCGGATCAAAGTATTTTGCAATTTGAATATCATCAAAACCAATAACAGCAATTTGGTTAGGAACATGTATAGCTTTGCTTTGAATAGCCTTAATTGCACCCATAGCCATCTCATCATTAGCTGATATAAATGCACTTGGGTAATCTTTTTTCTTTTCTAAATATTGATTCATACTAACTAAACCACTTACTTCCGTAAAATCAGCTCGAATTAAATCAGATTCAGAAAAACGCAATCCTTTACTTTGCAACACTTCTTTAAATGCTTCTAAACGGGTTTCGCCATCATAGGATTCCTGTGAACCTGCAATAAAACCTATTCTAGTATGACTTTTTTCAACTAAATGCTCTACAGCTAATTCTATACCGATCTTGTTAGGCAACAGGACTTTTTCAATGAATGGGTTTTCAATATTTCGATCTAAAGCAACGATAGGCATTTTTTTATTCGCTAAATTTTCTAATAAATTATTACTAATATGATAATTTAAAATAATTGCGCCATCTACTAGCCTTTCTTTAAGCAAACGATGCCTCTCATTCGATGCAAAAACTGCTAATTCATAACCATTTTGAACCACTGTATCTTGAATTCCTTCTAGTAATTCGCCAAAAAAAGGTCCGGTAAATCCACTGAGAAATAGACCAATTATCTCGCTTTTATTCCTTTTTAAACTTTTCGCACTTCCGTTTGGGTGGTAGCCTAATTCTTTTGCTGCCAAAAGAACTTTTTCTCTAGTAGCTTTTGTTATTAAACTACTTCCATTAATAGCATAAGATGCTGTTGATACACTTACATTCGCTTTCTTAGCTACGTCTTTTAAGGTTGCCACAGATATCCCTCTTAATCCACTTAAGTTTAATTGAAACGTTTCAAAAGAACTCTATAAAAATTAGTGAAGCGTTTTCATATCGAATTATACGCTATTATAAAATGAATAGCAATACCTTTTTCTTTAACTCTATTTTTGTATACTTCTTTTATTTAACCCCCCTACGAATTAGTGTGTTCTCCGTTCATATGATAATAGTCCCTGAATAAAATAATAAGCACTGAAGCATCACGAGCTATAATCTAATAAGCTCAGACACTTCAATGCCTGAATTACGTTATCTTTCCATTTGCTTTTTAAATTCAGAATATACTTTACTTGTGGGCCAATAACAGTTTTGATATATTCATTATCCATCTCAACCACACCATGTGCTCCCGCTTGTCGGATAGATTTGCTATATATGCGCGCTTTCCATAAAGTTGCAAACTGCTTTGCACACTTTATATTACCGTTCTTGATTCTGATCAATTTTCCCGTTTAACTTAATGCTAATCATCTGCTTTTTCAGTATAAAAATATAACACTTTTCCTGTAACAGCATCGATTTCAGCTTCTACCTCTCCCCCGCTCATCAATTCTACCTTCACTTCATAAATATAGCGCCCATCATCTTGATCAAGCTCCGATTCAATGTTTGACTTTTTTTCATTGTCATCGATACGCTCTAACACAATATCACTTGCTTCGACTGCTGTAATAAACCCGTTATTTTCATCTTGAGGCTTTTGGGCTTCTGGTTGTTTCTCATTAATTTTCCGATCATCTTCTTGCTCAGCTTTTTCGTTAGTAGGCTCTTTTTTCTTACTAGATTTTTCTAATTGCAGATCCTTTTCCAGTGCATCGATGTTAATAATTGTACCATCAGCATCATCCACTTTTACTTCGTAGACTTTCCCTTCCTTATCAAGTTTGACAACATAATAGCCAGCAGCTTTGGTAATGTCTTCAATCGTTCCACCGTATAGCTTTTGGGCACGCTGACTCGCTGTCTCCGCAGAAAGAGAATCTGTCTGAAACGGCCAAAAATAAACAAGACAGATCATGACAAAAATACTTATCCCTAATATAATACTTATGCGCTTAATCATTTTCCTCCTGCATCCTCTCTGTTCCTTCTATAGGTAAACATACAATAAATTTAGTGCCCTGTGGTTCGTTGGCCTGCACCTGAATTGTTCCACCATGTGCCTTAGCTATCTCGTAGGCTAACGCTAAGCCAAGTCCCGCGCCACCTTTATTTCGACTGCGCGATTTGTCAATTCGGAAAAAACGGTCAAAAACACGCTCCCATTCTGCCGGATCAATACCCGGGCCATGATCTGCTACCGTAAGCACGATATTCTGGTCATTTTTTGTTAATGAAATGGAAATCGGTGCATCTCCATATTTAATAGCATTATCAAGCAGAATAAAGAGTAGCTGCTGGTACTTTTCAGCATCAATTAATACTTCTAATTCCGATCCGCTCACTGACATCTCATCATTAGTTATTTGTTTCATCCGCTGGACAATTTGTTTGCTTAAATACGTAATATTATGTTTCTCTAGGTTTAGGGCACTCTGCTGGTCTTCCCGAGCTAGATCAAGTAGCTGTTGCACCAAATGCTGCATCCGCTTTGTTTCGGATTGAATGGCTTCAATCGCTTCATCACGTATGGCAGGATCACTCTTCCCCCAACGTGACAATACACTGGCATAACTATTAATTACCGTTAAAGGTGTTTTAAGCTCGTGGGAAGCGTCAGAAACGAATTGCTGCTGACGAGAAAAATTACCGTCTAAGCGATCAATCATCCGATTAAATGTTTGAGTTAGTAAGCTTAATTCATCATTCGTACGACTTTTTTGAGAAATAGTTTGAAAACTTCCGCTTCGTTCCATATCATCCATCGTTGTTATTAGTGTTCCGATTGGTTTAGTAATTAACCTTGCTAGTAGACGACCACCGAAGACAACCGGAAGCAAGATAAATAATGCGGAGACAAACAGAACACCACGCAATACTGCCAATGTTTTTTCTTCTTGCACCAAACTTTCCGTTATCTCCAACGTTACTACTTGCCCATCAAACCAAATAAGTGGAAAGAAAACAGACACAGATCGACCAACCGATGTCTTACGGACAGCTGTTTGGTGCTGTTCATAATAGTAAGGATCTACTTCTCGCAACTCTGGTATGCGCGTACCTATAGAAAGTATCGTGTCATTAGAAGAAATAACACGTATCATCCCATTTGTAGGTGTAGATGCTTTGATTAGCTGAGATGTTGATTCACCACCATCACTTTTTTGCAGGGATTGTAAAACATCCTCTGATTGATCGTCTAATCGATCTATCACTGTTTTTACAAGTAAATGATCTGACGCATAGTAAATACCAATATGAGCAGCTAACAACACCACAACAAGTAATCCCGTGGTTAATAGTTGAATCCTTGTCTTTAGCTTCATGGTGTCTCACGCAATACGTATCCGACGCCCCGTACCGTCTGGATCAACGGCCCTGTATAATCCTGATCAATTTTTTGTCGTAAATAACGAATATATACATCAACAACATTTGTTTCTCCAACATAGTCAAATCCCCAAACATTTTGAAGTAATTGATCACGCGTCAGAACGATGTCTTTATTACGTAACAAGTAAATTAACAGATCAAATTCACGTGGTGTTAATTCAATTGGGTTATCTGCACGTGTCACTTGGCGCGTTTGAATGTTCGCAGATAAATCTGCCACAGTAAAAACTTCAGACTCAACTGCCTTCTTACCCTGCCGCAAACAAGCACGTACACGGGCTAATAATTCCTCCATATCAAACGGCTTGGTAACATAATCATTCGCACCTTGGTCAAGCCCCGAAACTTTATCTAGTACTGCATCACGTGCTGTTAGCATAATAACCGGGGTTAAATCGCCACCGGATCGTAAACGGCGCAAAATATCCATGCCGCTTCGTTCTGGAAGCATGACATCTAGCAAAAGCAAATCCCAAGACTCACTTTCCGCACGCATTAAGCCTTCATCACCTGTCTCAGAAGTTACCACTTGATATCCTTCATGTTCCAGTTCTAAAGCTAATACGCGCGCAATCGATGTTTCATCCTCCACAATCAAAATCCGTGCCATTTTCCTTCCCCTCTCTCGTTCCAAAGAAATATTCTCTATTCATTATATCATTAGACATGAAGGAAATAACGGCTTCCTTCCATTCTAATCAAATTCTAATTTTACTCTAAAGATATTCTTATTTTAAATCGATACAATGAAATTAATCAATGAAACGAGGAGGAAATCGTATGAAAAAATTATTATTAACTACAGTAACAGGAACTCTACTATTGGCAGGAGGATTCGTTGGAGCTGCTAATGCAACCGACACAGCCGATCAAATGAACGTTAATTCTTATGATGAACATCAGGTGAGGGATGATGATAGCAAGTTAGAGCAGTTTTTCGAGTATGAGGTGTTGGATGAGTACATGGATGATGTTGAAGATTACAACGTACAAGTCCTTGAAAACAATTCCGATAAACGTGTCATTATGTTAACCGATAATGATCAACAATACAAAAGCATCTTTATTAAAAATACAAACAGACTGAAAATTATTGACCTGGACAAGGGAACAATTTTCAACCAAGTTATAACAGCTACCGATCAACTAGAATTTGATGACGATGATAATGAAGCCGAAGAAAATGAATCAGTTGTTGACATTGATGATTTCCCGGAGTTTGATACATTGGAAGAACAAATCAATGCAGATGACGATAACGCACAAATTATAGAGGATACCCAGCATAAACGTGTAATGCGTGTGAGTAATGAAGATAGTCAGAAACAATATAAAAGTATTTTTATTAAAGAAACCAATCAATTGAAGATTATTGACTCGCACGACAAAGAGGTTTTTAATCAATTAATTAAGGATACCGATCAACCAGAAGTTGATGACGATGATAACGAAACAGAAGAAGCAAACGAATCTACTGTTGAAGTAGATGATCTTCCAGAGTTTGACACACTAGAAGAACAAATCAATGCAGATGATGACCATGCGAGAATCATTGAGGATAATCAGCATAAACGCGTGATGCGTGTGAGTAATGAAGATAGTCAGAAACAATATAAAAGTATTTTTATCAAAGAAACCAATCAGTTGAAGATTATTGACTTGCAAGACAAAGAAGTTTTTAACGAGATTATTAAGTAAACATGACGAACCGGGCGAACATTCAACCCGGTTCTTTTAATCTTATCATTTTTGAAATAAATCCAGTTGTTCCGTTTGGCCAAGTCGATCAATGACTGCTGGTTCGTGATCTTGAAAATAAGCATGATGGAGCCATTTATTTGTACTCATCACCTTCTTATTTCCTTCCTGCGTGCCCCGTAAACGACAGCTATAGATAATCGGAAAATAATCTTGCAAGAACTTCCCTTCTGCATGAGCGGTTAAAGCAATCATTTGAAATCCTAATTGCTCGGCGATGAAAAAAACAGGACTTAACACGTGTTCACTCGACGCTTTCCCAAATGGATTGTCTAGAATAACAGCACGATCGGTTAGATTAGACTTTTTCTTTTCGGCCACGTACTTTAGAATCCCTAAAAAAAGCGTCATATTTTTACTCCATTTTTCTCCACCCGACCAAACATTAGTGTGCTCCCAAGAATACGAACGTGTTGAGATTTGATTGTCATTCATTACTTTACGACAATGTACTTTCATAACATCACGATCCATAACTACCTTTAACAGTTGTTTTGATTCAAGCCACTTCTCCAAATCAGCTCTAATTTTATTCATGTCTTGGTGTCCTTGATCATTCCAGTATTTGTCATTATCTAATTGCTTCATAATCCATTCCGTATGGTTTCGTATTCTTAACTTACCGTCTTCATCCTCCCATTTTGGAATGGAGAAGCTATAGATCGGTTTCCAATTATCTACCTTCACTCGTGTTTTCTTCGGTATCTGTTCAAGTTCTTCTACTAACGTTTGCAAATGCGTATGAATTTGCTCAATAAATACTTGTAACTCTTCATCGTTTTTACGAATATGTTCATTTGCATATTTAGAAATTCGCTGAATACTTGCTAGCATATTTTGTTTAAAAGTGATTACATCCTGGTAATCTCTTTTTTGCTCCACACCTTGAATAGCCATTTGTTGCAGCTTCTTATCTGTAATTCTTGTACGACAAAATATACGAAACTTATCCTTAGCCTGTTGTACATGCTCGACTTCAACATCTACTAATTGCTTCACTTCTTTTAACTTATTCGTCGCTCGCTTTGCGAAGCCATAACGGTTGTATTGAAAATCAATTGCTTCTTGCTCTGTTAATGCGATCGCAACAATATCCGGTGCATTAAAGTGATACGCTTCAATAAACATGCTCAAGTGATTCTTCGCTTCTTCTATACTAGCTAACTCCTTATTCACTCTCTCTAACTCTTGATCAAGGTAGTTCTTTTGTTCATCTAAGTCTATCTTTTCTTTCTGTAACTGTTCGTTGACAATAGCTAAATCTGCTTGCTCAAATTGGACGATACTATTATCGGGATATTTTTTATTAAAAGCGTGATAGTCTGCATTAAGTAATGCTGTTTTAGTATGAAAATTTTGACTAAGAGCGTGGTATGTCTCTCTTATTTCTGTAAGCTCATCTTTAACCTTTTTCAATTGTATGTGCAATCTTTCGATATACTGGTCACCATCAGCCGGGAATAGCTGTTCTTTATCAACCGACGGTATAGCTTGTTCAATCTCATCCATGCGCTCTGTAGCTGTTTGAATGGTATTCTTCTCTGTGATCTCCTTCTGTTCCCATTCCCCAATTGCACGTGACATCTTGTCTTTTTGCATCTGTAGTTCTCTACGTTTCTCTAGCAATATCGAGACACTTTCATCCGTGTAAATTACTGGTAATTCCATCACATCTAAAAAATTCGAGTCGTTAAGGATCAATTCTCGTTCAAACTCAAAGCCGCGCATGCGATCGTTTATAACCTCTATTTCTTCCTGATAACGCGTAGTCGAACGCAGCGTCTGCTTCATCTTGCGATCTAGCTCTTGTTGGTGTTCTAAATGCTTGTCTATTTCTAATTTACTTTTCGCAATTTCTTTTTGATAAGTTAAATAAAGCTGACTTTCTCTCAGTTTCGCCTCTATCCCCATACGCTCTGCGCTTGCCTCTTGTGCCCTTCTGTTATGTTTCACAATCGTTGTTTTGTTATCAATAATTTGTTTGTCCACTTGCTGTAGCTTAGTCGTTATATTTTCCAATTCTGTCTGCAAGTGATATTGTTCCTCTTGCCATGCTACAAGCTGATCAAATGGATACTTCTTTACAAACGTGCGGAATTGATCTAATGCTGTTTCCCATGAATGCAACGTTTTCTCCGTATTCTCTCTTCTGACTGTTATCTCTTTAGCCTGCTGTTTTAATTGTTGTTGCCATGTAAGAAATTGATTTGATGCTAAATTACTTCGCCAATGTTCGGGAACGATCCAATCTCCATTATCCTCATCAGTCACTACTGTAGCTTCTTCAGTCGTCACAATCTTTACCGGAAACATAAAACGATCAGAAACTTGCTCTAATCGCTCCATCAAACGATCCTTAGACTTTGCCGTTGTTACTAATAGACTTGGCCAAAGCCTGTTTCGCTTTAATAATGTTTGCTGTGCTTCAGGTAATTGATTCAAGTAGTTCACACCAGTTTCTACGTAATCTAATTGCTCCTTCCACCGTTCGATTTGTTCGGATAAAAACGGATCACTAAAGAAAGTCTCCTGTTTGCCATAATCATCAACATAACGGAGGGACACGCGTTCTTTATCAAGCCATTTCACTCGTTCAATCCGTTGCTTCTCGATATTGTTCTCCAATTGACCTTCTATTGATTGTTGGTTAGGGTAAATACCTGTGACATCTTTCCAGGCGCTTCTTAGCATAGCTAACGATTGGATCAAATGCTGTTCTTCTTCATTGATGTTGACTAAATGTTGCTCCACCCTTTGTAATTGAAGAGCCTTATCTTGCATTTCTGTTTGCCATAACGTTCTTTCTTGTTCTTTTTGTTCCGTTTCACGTTCAATTCGTTTACTTTGTGTTTTAAGCTGTACTAGTTCATCGTCTAATTGTTGATAGCGCGCTTCCCAAGTTGGCAATTGCTCTTCCACTTTTTCTTGATTCGGATTAGCAAGTAAGGATTGTCGTATGTTTGCACTATCTTGCTTCCGATTTACAATAACAGATTCTACTTGAATTATTTTATCATGATGTTGCTGATACGTTTGTTGAAGCGTCATTCGTTGTTCTTCTAGATTTTTAAGTTGCTCTTCTAAAGGATTCTTTTCAAATTGTAACTGTTTTCGCACTTTTTCAATTTGCTCAATTTGCGTTTGATAGGCACCGTGTAACGCTTGTTCTACCTCTTCTAATTGCTCCTTCAAGCCATCCATGTCTGTCTCTTCTTCAAACGATGTAATTTGCTCTTGAATAAAGGCCAGCGTTTGTTTAGCCTCCTTTCGTTCTTTATTGAATTTTGCATACCTTAAAGAAGCGTGACGCTCCCCAATTTCCGAAACGCTCACCTCTTGCTCTTTCAATTGAACGCTTGCTTGCTGATATTTTTGTTCAATTTGTTGCTTTTGGACTTCTTTAGCTGCTAGCTTACTTGAATCTCGTTTAACTTGATGATAATGCTGTTTTAACTCCCAGTCTTTTATTTTAGATACAACACTTTCCTTCTCAACGACAAATGAATTCGCTTGTTGCTTGGTTTGTTCCCAAATTCCTTTTGCCTGTTGCTTCACTTCATATAATTGCTGCTCTTTTGCATGAAGTAGCTCATACGTTTCTGTATAATTGGTCAATGCTTCTTGAATTTGTTTATTTTCATCCAGTGTTTCTGTTAATTGTTGATAACGTTTAAAGCTTTCATATCGATTCTGGAACAGCTCTGCAAAATTCGATTTATCATACCCGGACATCGCGCTTTCCACAGTAGGAATTAGCAATCTGTCAAACAGTTGATTCGTTGTTTTACACGCCTCAAAAAACGCCTCGACGCCACCTTCAGAGCTATTGATTTTTACAATGTTTTCCCATTCGCTTGCAATAATTTGATAGTTTTCCTCAATATATTGTCGATAATCCTTAATTGTAGTAAAGGTGCTAGCTGAAAAAGATCGATCCTTCATCACGCTATAGTAATCTTGCATTTCCCCTTTTTCCGCTGGACGCTTTCCACCTTGAACATCACGAACAAATGGAATTTCTTCAATCGATTGAGCATCACCATGCTGATATTCATACACATATCGAAGTGAATCAACACCATGCTTATTCATAAACAGCGTAACAGCAGTCACCACATAGCGACGAGGCTTATCATTAATAATCCATTCTACAGCAATGTGTGCAGGTGCATTTTCTAATGTCAGTGTTTTTCCAATCTTTCGACCAGCAAGCTCTGCGTGAGGCAACATCGCCTGTAATGCTGTTTGGATTAATACCGTTTTTCCACCACCATTTTCTAATAGAATCGCACTATTATAGCCATCGAACAAAAATAATTCATCATTGTAACGCTTATTGCCCTCTTCATAGATAACATTAGCTAACCGAATTTTACTAATCGCTGGCATCTTGCTGACGTCCCTCCATTTCATAAATGAATGTAAGTATTCCTTTATTGTATTCCACTTCCATAAAGTATCGTTGAATAATTGTTTGCGCTTTATCTGTTAATGCGATTTCTTCATTACCCAGATCCTTCACTAAATCTTGTTCTCTTAAAAAACGCTTTACTGTATCTAAAAAGCTATAACGACTAATCGTATTTCCAGTTTGACGTTTGACATTTTCCTTCACATCGTTCATATCATTCCATTTATCGATAATTAAACCCCAGTTATAAGAGAACTCACTCTCCTTTTGTTTTAATACATCCTCATCTAACGCTTGTAGCTGTTCTATCCGCTCTTGAACGCGCTCCATCCAATTCTCGATTCGGATGAAATCACGTGTCGGACGTCCGCTTTGATACGAATTGTAAAAACTACCGAACAGAATGATAGTGGAAAAATATAATAAATAGATATCTGCGTTCGTAGCGCCTGATCGCAAATAATGTCGTTTAATCCACTCATTACTTACATGAAAGCTTGATAATTTCGTTTCTGGAATTAAGTATAGGTTTTCACTCGTGTTAACAATAACCGCATCTACTTCTTTGGCATACAAATCTAACAAACTACGAATAGCTTCATCCGCTCGATACAACTGGACATCCTCTTGGTCGGAAACAGCAGTTCGTGCTAATTTTGTATATATTCTGAAGGCCTCAATCACCTTTTCCTCTTTATAATCCACTAAGACTCCTCCAATCGAATAACCATTTCTTGAATCGAATATCGCTTATAACGATTTAATATGGCTTTTTCTTCTGTAATAAATAAACGCTGATCTCCAAGTAGGTACAATGCTTCGGCTAATAAAGATTTTCCATCTTCTTCATTTTCCATTTCCCCACGGGCAATTGGGGAGCGTTGGTGCACAATTAACCAAAAATCATAAAAAGAGCGATAAGTATATAATGTAGATTGGTTTGTATCTGTAAGATAATCAAAGAAATCAGATAGCCTAATTTCACGTTGTTCCTTCAATAACTCCAGCAACTGTTCCATTAATTTCTTATATTGCTTGCTTAACGCTTTCGTTCTAGCATCACTTTCTTCATCACCCTTTGCTTCTAGCATTGCTGCGCTCTGTTCCGTTTGTCGCTCATCAATCAAGCTCTGTTCTGCGAATAAAGTTAACGGAGACCATATTCTTTCTTCTTCTACTTGTAAAAAAGGATGCAATACACCTTTCATCGTCTCCACCGGTAAGGGAACAGAGATAATGTGAGAGGTGATTTCATGATCAAAATTAAACGCTTCAATTCCTGTATAATATAATGACTCTTGAGCGGTAATTAATGTGGTGTTTTTTAATGCTAGTGTCTGCTCTAGCAAACGAAAATGATCATAGTGAACTCCCTCTAATTCACTAGTGATAGTTAAAATCAAATCATATGTTTTTTGTTCTTTCTGATGAATATCTTTAGCATAGAGCCTGTCCTTTGTTTCCTTAACAAATTGGCGTAGTTCTTTAAATTCATCTGCTTCTCGTTGCATGCGTTGATAACTATCATCTAATAAATCTTTGTAACGATCGAACGTTTTTTCAGAGACAATACTACGTTGAATTTCTTGCTTCAACGCTATCATGCGTTCATCAATACCTTCTACAGCAACACGCATCTCATTGATTTGGCGAAGTGCACCACTAAATTCACCGCGTTCAAGCTGTTTTCGAAGCATTAATTGATTAATCGATAATTGAAATTCACTATAGAACTCTTTTGTTGCAAAAACGAGCTCTAACCCATCTTCATCTAACGTATAATATTGCTCCGTTGTGTCTGGGTTAAATCGGTCTGTTTTTAAGATGGAATAATCAATTTGTTCTTCTCGACCTATTTCCCAATTGTAAAAAGTATATGTACGCTTCACACCTGTTCCCGGGCGAAAGTTGTCCACTAGAATATTTGCAAGACGGTAATAGTCATTTGCCTGTAATTGATATCGATCGTTTGTCACTTCTTGAATAAAAGTTGCCAGCTGCTTTAATCCTGACTTATAATGTCGTATCACCTTTTGCTCAAAGAAGAACAGTAAAGTTAACAACCCCAACCCTTTCATATCAATCATCCGGCCATTTTCATCCTTTTCGCGCTTACGCTCCAGATCAGACAAGGGGTCAAACAGAGCCAATCGTCGCATACGTTCATGATAATCAGATGAAATCATTGCAATATCAAACTGTCCCAATCTGATCCCCCCCATATTTTTTGTAATTCCTTTGTTTTCAGTATTTCTTGTGGATAATAATAGCCACCTTTAAGCAATTGCTTGAGGTGTAGCTGTTCCTGTTGATTAAAATTTTCAAAAAAAGCACCCTCTGCCTCCATACGTTGCCTTTGGTAATCCTTTCCCTTAGCCGGATTCTTTGCTAAACATGCTTGATAAAAAGGCAATGCTAATCGTGCATTTATTTTTTTGTTTAGACTGTGCCAAATTGTAATACCTTCACGATCAATATCACCAAAGTAAAAAAAATGATGATGCGCGTCTATAGGATATTGTCGATCAAACTGCTCGATACTTTGAATGATTGCTTTTCCACTTCCATAGATTAATGTAGAAAAATTTGTTTTACCCATTCCTAACAGTAGACCTTGATAGGTTGTTTTATTCTCAACAATTAAATGTAATTGTGTCGTTGCCTGTATCTTATTTGGATTAATGGCAAATGGGAATGGATCTGAAACAGGAATAATGCGCATTTTATCAAACAGATCAACACGCTCCAACACTTCTTTTCCCCTCTTTTCCGTAATCCATTTTTCATCTTCAACTAGCTCATAGCTTCGTTCAGGTGCTGGAATTGCTTCTATAGGAAAACCATGTACTTGAAGGTAGTTATTAATTTGATTTAAATAAGGGAAATCCTCATGCCATTGCTTGGGATCTTGGTTGTAGTAATAATCTAAATTGATAGCGTTGTGGAATTTAACTCGATACTGCTGTAAAAGGGAATGATGCTCTTTTTTCATTTTTGCTTTATGAATACGATACTGCAAAGCGAGGGAAGGTTTTCTAATTGAACGACCTTTACTTTTTACCATCGTTAAAATCTCCTCTTCCTCTAGCAATAGGATTACATTTGCAAAAGCCTCATAGGTATCGACAAAAGGGGAGATTAGTTCCTGTAATGTATTTATATCTATTGTTTTCTTTTGGTATAAGGTAAGTACTTCTTTCACTTCTTTTACTTTTTTCATCATATCCATCATCCTATACGGTAAAATAAGTCTATTTTTATCATATCATATCAATCTTGCGGTGTCGTTGACGTTTTGAGGATTATTGGGACGATTATATTAATCATTTTGTCGAAATTAACCTGAAAATAGTTCTTTCTTTAAATTTTTTCCCAAACTAAAAAGCATTGAAGCATCAAGAGCTATAATCTAATAAGCTCAGACACTTCAATGCAAGGATTATGTTACTTCTCTACTTGCTTTTTAAATTCAGAGTACACTTTACTTACTTGTGGCCCAATAACAATTTGAATATGTTCATTATCAATCCTAACCACACCGTGCGCTCCCGTTTGTTTGATTTTATCTTCATTAATAATCGATGCATCTTTAATTACAAGACGTAAGCGTGTCATGCAATTTTCATAGTCTACTAAATTTACCTTTCCTCCTATATTCTCCAGAATTTTTTTAGCCATATATTCATGGTTACTATGACTTAAAGTAAGCTCTTTTTCCTCTTCTTCTCTATCTTCACTAAATTCTACATCATCTTCTCTACCTACAACTTTGATATTTCTCTTTGTAATAAGTGTGTAGAAAGTAAAATAGTAAAGCAAGAAGAAACCAACACCTACAGGGAGAAGTAATAACCCATTATCAGCAATACCTAAGTTTAATGCGTAATCTATTACACTTCCACCCCATGAGAATCCATGACGAACATGCAATAAGTAAAGTGTAGCACCTGCTAACCCTGTATATATAGAATGGACAAAGTACAGTAAAGGAGAAGTAAATAAGAAAGTAAACTCGATTGGTTCTGTGATACCTGCTACAACAGATGTCAAACTACCAGAGCTCATTAACGCTTTTGTTTCCGCTTTCTTTTTCTTCTTTGCTGCTTTCGTAATGGCTAATGCAATACCTGGAACACCAAATATCATTACTATGAAAAAGCCACCTAAAAAGTATCCTGCTGTTGGATCACCGCTTAGAAAACGTGTTATTTCCCCTTTTACTATTTCACCGCTAGCTGTTTCATAGCTTCCAAGACCAAAGTAAATGTACGTATTCAACACATGATGTAAGCCAAACGGAAGAAGAAAGCGATTTAAAAATCCAAAAATGAATATGCCCAAAGCACCTAATCCTACTAAGCCTTGTGCAAGCGTGTCGATTCCTTGTTGTGCATAAGGCCAAACTAATACAGAAATTCCTGTTACAGGGATCATCGTAACGATTATCATTGTAATTGGGAACTTTTCTCCACCAAAAAACGCAAAAATGTCTGGTAATTTAGTATCTTTAAAACGATTGTAGATAAACGCTGCAATTAATCCAGATAAAACACCTCCGAATACACTCATATTCAGATCTGGATTCATGATAGACAATCCTTCATTCAAAATAGAAATAGCAATAAATGCTGTTAATGCGGGTATACCTCTATCTTTTGTTTTTGCTAGTCCCATCGCAATACCAATCGCTATAAGGATATCCATATTATTAAAAATGGCACCGGCAGCTTGGACTAGCTGCCAATCAAGTAAGTCTGCAGCACTGATTCGAAACAGTATTCCAGCTGCAGGTAATGCGACAATGGGAATTAACATTGATTTTCCTAAACTTTGCATAAATCGTTTCATGACTTATTCACCTCACCCTTCAGATCGTTATAATTTATTAAGTTAAAATTATTAGTGCTTTGTAATTTCTCTTTTGTATGTGGTGCGGTAATCGTATAAAGTTCATCTAAACGAGGCGTAGCATAGGATGAATTGTCCATCAGTGATTTATCCAAATATGCCGGATGACACATGATTTCTATTGTACCTGCCCCTGCATATTTTTTATGAATCGTTTTCGCATCCGCTAACATAACTTCAGGGTTGTATTCAAAAACATCTGTTGTCACTACCCCTTCCAACATAGATTTGTCCTTTATGTTATTTCTTACTGGTAGTTTATATTCTTTTGCTAATCGTATAAAAACCGGAATCATTGGTTCTAAACTATTAATATGGTGATGGCTATCCAGATGAGTCGGTAGTAAACCGGAACGATAGAACGCTTCGATTTGTGCCTTCCATTCTCGATAAAGCTCATCTTGATCAATATGAAACTTACCTTGATACTGATACAGTTTTTTAAAATTCCCATCCACATCTACTAAAGTAGTATGATCGCTTAGCAATGGCTTTCCACATGTCAATGTCAGATGAACTCCTATGCCCAACGTAGTATGCTTCCTCCCAAGCTCATACGCATGCCCAGCCCCAGGCATATTTGTCATAAGTGTTGTTGAAGTAAGAACTCCTTGTTCATGGGCGTCAATAATTCCATAATTGACAGCCCGAGAATAGCCAAAGTCATCGGCATTAATGATTAATTTCAACATTTATATCACTCTTTCAAAATAGATTATTTAAAAACCGGCCAATAGTCCTTGTTAGCCTCGATTAGTTCATCTAAAATTGCTTTTGCTCTAGGAGCATCAATTACCGTTCTATTTAATGTAAGTGCCTGAAATAACTTACGGTAACTGTTCTCATAATAGGCTTCAACAACTAGTTTTTCATATGCATATTGATTCTCTAATAACCCTTTGTAGAAAGTTGAAATGTATCCAACCGAGAATGGATTCGGTCCATTATTGGTAAATACCGCAGGCACTTCAACCAATGCATCTTGTGGTAGGTTCGGTATGATGCCATTATTTTTTGTCATGACAATATATGTTTCTTTTAAATTAAAGACTAGAGATGCAGCTGCTCGTATCATATAAACCCCATGTATATCAGGTTCTAAATTAATTTCTTCCGTGGATTGTTGTGACATGATCTTGTCACATTCCTTCCAGACTCTTTTTTGCCTTCCATTAATCACTTGTCTTGCACGAGTATCATTTACGGATTCCTTTTTAACTAATTCCTCTGGGTACAAATAATATTGTAAATACGTATTTGGTAGATACTCAGGAAAATCAATCAGCATTTGCTTCGCTTGTTTAAATGTTTTAATCCAAGACGCATCATTGGCTATTTCTTTATCAGTTGGTAAAAATTCTCCTTTCATAATTTTATCTTTAATCTCTTCCGTAAGGTCAACTCCGTTTTTATCTAATATTTTAGTAAACCAACCAAAATGATTTAGACCAAAGTATTCTGGAACAAGCTCCCACAAATCTTTGTTAATTAAGTCTGCGTAACTCTTCATAATTGCAATAGGCATGTCACACATATTTATTATTCGGTTATCATTCGGGAATTCTCTCTGAAGTGCCAAACCAACGATTGCTGCTGGATTTGTATAGTTCAATATCCAAGCATCTTTAGAATATGCTCTTATATCATTCACTAGTTCTATCATATCTTTAATCGAACGCAGACCATACGCCATTCCACCTGGTCCACACGTTTCTTGACCAACAACTCCATATTTTAGAGGGATTTGTTCATCTAATTCACGCAGTTCTAATCCACCAGTTCTAATTTGAACAAAGACTAAATCAACATTAGAAAATGCCGTTTTTTTATCCGTTGTATAAATAAAGGATTCCAATTCAGTATAATGCTCCTTTAGTATAACCTCCGTTGCCTTAGCAATTTTCTCCTGCCTATCCGCATCAATATCATAAAACGTTATATTTTTCAGTGGGAGATTCTTCTTTTCAGCAATTAAACTCATTATCATCCCTAGCGTATAAGTGCTTCCACCACCAACGACTAAAAGCCTTTGTTTTTTCATTTATTGTAACCCCTTTCTTAATATTTAATACAATACTAATACATGTTAATTTTTTTGTCAATACAATTTTAATACAAGTTTATTAAGAGGTTTGAAATTGAATTGGATTATGGTAAACTATAAGATAGAATATGAAAAAGGATGATTAACTAAATGAAGAATAGTTCCTTGCCTTTATATAAACAAATAGCGAATAAATTAAAAGAAGACATCGAACGGGAGAAGCTAGTACATGGCGATGCTATTCCTTCCGAAGCTAAGCTATCTCAAACATATAACGCAAGTCGAGTTACGATTAGAGAAGCAATCAAATTATTAGTAGACGAAGGGATTCTATATCGTGTACAAGGTAGCGGAACTTATATCAGCCTCGAAAAGATAGAACACAATATTTTGAAATTACAAGGGTTTACAGAGGAAATGAGTAATCTTAATACGAATGTGACGAACAAAGTACTTGAATTCCAGCTTACTTTTCCTTCTAAAAAAATGCAGCAACTATTTAAAATAGATGCTGCAGATAAAGTATATTATATCAAGCGGTTACGGTTTGCTGATAAAGAACCACTTATTTTGGAACACTCCTATTTACCAGTCAGTCTATTTTCTGACCTCTCCATAGATAGTATGACACATTCCAAGTACCAATATATCAGTAGTAAAGGACACAAAATTGACAAAAGATATGGAGAAATCACACCATTGATTCCTAATGAAGAGTTGATGGAACATTTTAATATAAAGAAAGAAGATCCACTATTATATTTGGAGGCTTATTCAGCATTCGAAAATGGTATTGTATTTGAATACTCTAATATTTATTTTCATCCTTATAAATATAACTTCAATATTGTGTCAACACGAGCGGATGACTCTTTGCGTTTATAAAGGATTTTTCCCCTTATTGAAGAGACAAACGGAAAGAGTAACAGAGTTGACATACCAACTACCAATATGCATTTGTCAGAATCTATCATGTCTATAATTATAAGTGGATATTTTCACATAAAACATCACACTAGATAAGATGTGCCCTCCTACTAAATGATGGCTATAGCTACTGACAGAAATGCTAAATAAGAAAGGATTCCCCGATGACTTACCCTGGGAATCCTCTCTGTCTGATTGTATGATGTTGGTGAGGAAGATTTTAACTTCCCACTACATGTATACCATTTCACTGCTTCAAATTGTCTTGATAATAAATCGAACACTGTTATAAGAAGAAGACAAATCAATAGAATTACCCCTTACCAAGGCTTCAAAAATGAACCACGCTATTAGCTACTCTTTTGTTGCATTCTTGGTCATAGTCTCCAATACTTCTTTAAAAACTTGAAGATCCTTTTCAGGAATACCTTCGACGACGTAATTTTTAAATTTCTCAGCAATTGGTAGTAATTCTTGATACCCTTTTTCTCCTTTAGAACTCAATTCTAATTGTTTAATTCGCTTATCTTTAATAGATTCTAAGCGATATAAAAAACCTTCTGACTCCATTTTTTGAATAAGTCTGACAACACTTGGCTCTTTGATGCTCATTTTGTCCGCCAGTTCTTTCTGCGTAATACGTTCATTATTATATATATAATACATCGCAGTCCACTGACTTCTCGTTATATGATACGGCCTAAATTCGTTATCTAGAGCTTCTTCAAATAGCTTCGAACTTTTGTTTGTAATACAGGCAAGACAATCATCCAGATTAAACAATTTAAGCACCAACCATTCCTAATTAATTTTTTTCGGTGTTATTTTCCATTTCACCATTATAACAAATTATTAGTGCAGGCGCTAAAAAATCCCTCAATCTGGATAAATATTAAACGTTATCTCTTTTTCCTCAGATCAAGATTGCAATGCTACACTACTGGTGCGCTATAATTCTCTATATGATTTATGCTTCGTGCAGTGCTCCAATACTCAATCCCATTGCTGCTTCGTGAATTACTTCAGCAGTAGTTGGATGTGCAAAAATAGTTTCAGCAATTTGCTGTTCAGTAAGGTTATTTGCAATCGCAAGTGTAAGGCTACTTATTAAGGAAGAAGCATCTGGTCCTATAATCGAGCCCCCGATAATCTTACCGGATTGATTATCTTTAATCAGTTTAATAAAACCATTCGGTTCATTCATTGTAAGTGCTTTACCATTACTAGAAAACGACACCTTACTTACACGGTAATCGATTCCTTGCTCCTTACATTCATATTCGTGTAGACCTA
This sequence comes from Paraliobacillus sp. JSM ZJ581, assembly GCF_044383835.1. Taxonomy (NCBI): domain Bacteria; kingdom Bacillati; phylum Bacillota; class Bacilli; order Caryophanales; family Bacillaceae; genus Paraliobacillus; species Paraliobacillus sp. JSM ZJ581. Next base: position 2,274 of record NZ_JBISEP010000012.1, on the reverse strand, counting down.
CGCTAGCAATTTCAGGAGAGGTAAAAATAACATTAGGTACAGCAGTATAATCCATTTCTGATTTTTCTCCAAGTATTGTGTCCACAGCGTTAATACCTTGATGTGAAGCTACATGGGCCAGCTGCATAATGTTAGTGACATCACCAATTGCATAGATGTGTGCCACATTTGTTCTCATCTGTTTATCTACCGCAATCCCTTTGTCCTGCTCATTCAATCGAACCCCTGCCTTATCAAGATCCAGTTCATCTATATTTGGTTCGCGACCAATCGCAACAAGGACTTTTTCGCTCACTAACAGTTGCTCTCCACTAGTGGTCTCATAGGTCACAATAGCTTGTCCATTATTCGCTTGTTGCATCTTAGATACTTTAGCTCCAGTATGAACATGAATACCGGCCTGCTTTGCTTGTTGTTCAAGTTCTTCCGTTATATCAGTATCCAACATGTTAAGTAGGCGATCCATAAATTCTACCACATGGACTTCAACACCAAGATTACGGTAAAGAAAAGCGAATTCCATACCGATAACGCCACCACCAATGATCGTGATACTCTTTGGTAATTCTGTGTTAGATAGCGCGTCTGTGCTGTTCATGACAAACGGTAGATCAATACCTGGAATATTCACCTTAGAAATTTTTGAACCTGTAGCTATGATGATATCCTTCGCAGAAATTTGGTGGTTATTTTTTCCAGTTACGCGCACTTTATTTTCGGAAAGGAAGGAGGCATTCCCACGAATGACCTGAATATCGTTTTTATCCATTAGGAAGGCAATACCCGATACGAGCTGATCAACCACTTCTTCCTTACGACGAATAATTTGCTTCATATTCACTTGAAGACTTGAGCTGGTTTCAATTCCAAACAAAGCACTATGCTTCACGCTATGGCAAATCTCTGAAGATTTAACGAGAGACTTTGTAGGTATACATCCTACATTTAAGCAGGTACCCCCTAATGTCTTCTCCTTCTCTACTAACGCAACACGAAGCCCTTTTTTCGCTGCATAAATCGCAGCAACATATCCACCTGGTCCAGCTCCAATAATAAGTAAATCAACATCCAGTTCATTCGTTGATATGTCTTCATTTACTGCTGGCTGGTCGACTTTAGTTTCTACACTATTAGATTCGATTGGATCAAGCTCTAACAACACTTGATTAGAAGAAACTTCACTTCCCTCTTCTACTAGTATACGTTTAATGATTCCATTTTCAGTGGCACTAATTTCACGATTCCCTTTACTCGTTTCAACTTCCATGACTATATCACCTGGGAACACCTGATCACCGAGAGAAACATGAATTTCTCCGGCTTTTCCTTTTTTTCCACCAGGAATCAAAGACATCTTAATTTGCATTGTTATTCTCCTTAAATATATCAGAAGGGACTATAAGCCCCTTCTGATATACGAATTAATATCTAACTACACCTGATTGTACTAATTTGACACCGTTCGCAAGACAATCCCCTACTGGACACACCTTCTCAATAAATTCCGCAAAAGATTCGGCCTTTTCTTGAGATTCATTCGTTTTAAAGTGCATAGAAAAGCGAATCTCTTGAAAACCAGGTCTTACATCAGCAAGTCCCATGAAACCGTCCGGATCTAAATCGCCTTCCAATTCAACATGAAATGCTTCAAAAGAGAAATCATGCGCTTCAGCAAATGCACTTGCAACAATGGATTGGCAAGCACCTAACGCACATAATACCATTTCAACAGGGTTCATTGCTTTATCTGTTCCACCTAAGTCCTCTGGTTCGTCCGCAATAATTTTAAATCCTCTAGAATTACATTCAACTTGAAGCCCCTCTGGTAATTTTTTTGTAACTGCCTTATAAGTAGTCAACATAATTTTTTCCTCCTAATATAGTTTGTGAAATTATTAACATATAAGAAAATATTATCACAACTCTTGCACAATATCAATAGTTAGCTAAGTAATTATTTTTTACAATTAATATTTTAAAATATTAATTGTAAAAAAGGTTACACATTGGATGAGAGTGTTTATCAATATTTCAAATACTTATACTACTGAGCGAAGTAGTATATACTATCTTTTTTAAAAATTATTAAGAAATAAATAGAGGTATATTACATGTACTTCTTTAAATACGTTATTATATTTTAAATGTGACATTGTCCAAAACACCCATAAATTTTTACACGCTATGAAAGATAAAGAAGTATCGACGTCTCAAAGCTCATTGGCGGTTGTTACTTAAGAAAGAAAGCGAACTGTCTTCTATCACTTACAACTA
>NZ_JBISEP010000011.1:0-83138 GCF_044383835.1 Paraliobacillus sp. JSM ZJ581 | reverse complement strand
ACTTTTTCAATGGAACAAGAAAATATTTGATTTTGATTTCAAACATGACTTAATTAGGAAGTATGAATAATTCAGGACTATGTTAAATTTTTTATCATGCGTCGCGAATAGCTGTAAAGTTCAGGAATGTTCAATAAAAATTATGAGAAGCATGCAAATAATGTCGCTCACGATTTTTTCATGATTGTTTATCACCCTATAAACAAAGGGGGAAGACGTTATAAATACGTCTGTTTGTATGTACTATACTGGAAACGCTTTCTATATAATTATGTTAAGAAAGTATAGAAAGGGGAAAGCAAAATGAGATTAAATAATAAAGTAGCTGTCATCACTGGGGGTAGTGGCGGTATTGGTTTTGAAACAGCGAAGAAATTTATAGCAGAAGGTGCAAAAGTAGTTGTAGCTGATATTAATGAAAAAGTAGGACAAGAACAAGTAGAAGTGTTGAAACAAAATGGTGGAGAAGCTTATTTTGTGCAAACGAATGTTACGAAATATGAAGAAGTAGTCGATTTAGTTGAAAAAACGGTAGAAAAGTTTGGGCGAATCGATGTGATGTTTAATAATGCAGGTATCAGTATGCCAAAGCCGTTTCTTGAACATGACCCGTCTTCTGATTATGATCCAGTTATTTCGGTAAATCAAAATGGTGTGTATTATGGCATCCTTGCTTCAGCGAAAAAGATGATTGAACTGAACATTGAAGGAATAATCATTAATACTGCATCTGTTTTTGGGATCCTTCCAGGAGAATTTACGTTTACTTATAATGCAACGAAAGCAGCGGTTAATATGATGACAGCATCAGCAGCTATGGAATTGGGGGTACATGGTATTCGAGTGGTTTCTATAGCTCCTGGTCGTGTAGATACACCTATGATTCAAGGGTATAAGGATTATGGAGTTTGGGATCAAGTGATGCAAGAACAAATGCGTCGTAAACTGACAAATCCGGAAGAGATCGCAAATACAGTTGCTTTCTTAGCATCAGAAGAGTCCAATAGTATCAACGGATCATGTATTAGAGTTGATGATGGATATTCTAATTTCAAAGCGCCTTTATTAACGAAATAGTTTTCAAAATAGTTATCTATTACAAAAGTCTCTTAAGGTTTATAATCTTAAGGGACTTTTTTCATAAGTATCTTTAATTGAAGATATGTTTTCATAAAGATATACTGAAGGTAAGAAGGTGATACGAATGAAGGAAGAACAGAAAATCGAGTCGCTTGCTACATTTATTAAGCTTCATAATAAAGAAATACAAAAATTCACTACGAATTACATATATTTTAATACTTCGTTTACAAATGATCAATGTGACATATATTCATTTATGACTGAATCATTTATTCAAGTATTGAATAGAGCAGCCAATAGCCCCCCCGCTGACATGATAAAAAATGTTCTTGAAATATGGTTTGAGAGGCATCATTTTTTCTTAACAACAGAAGGTATACGAATTATTGAAGAAGTTCTAGGTAAAGCAATTGCTACATTTTGTGATGATGTTTCGGTTCAACATAATATAAAGAAGGAATTACATATATTACTTGAAATTATATTCATTACCCTAAAAACCTCTAATATAAAATTTGTTCCTGAAAAATCAAAAAGTAAAAAAGATTCACTTATTGATATTTTAGAAATTTTAATTACTCATGAAGGATATCAAGGGATAGTCCATACATTAAAAAAAATTGAAGAAAAATTTTCTTTTAAGAGGAGTTCATATTATTCGTATATTCCAGAAACACGAGAAGTCGTTGGAGTATTTGGAGAAGAAATGAATAAGATAAAAAAACTTCGAGAACCTTTACTCTCACAAAAACCATTTACCCATACTTATCATTCAAAGAAAGCTTTATTGATTAAAGATCCACGATTTTTTTTTGAAGAAGATATGATTGCTGCATTCCAGCTTTCTTCGGTAGTTATTGTTCCTGTCTATTCACATGAAGAGATGTTTGGGTGGATGGTATTAGACAATATTGGTGAGGATTGTTATCAATCTTCTGAATCGCTAGAATATCTAGAAGAAATTGGAAGGTTGTTAGGTGTCTATATAAATAGAATTGGTTACTATGAATTTACAAGAGAGCCTCTATTACTTTCAGAGCGTGAAAAAGATGTTTTGAATTTATTAGGTGAAGGGTTTGACAATAAAGAAATAGGATTGGAGTTACTTTTGAGCGAGCATACTGTTCGAGATTATATTAGTCAACTGATGTATAAGTTGGAGGCGAGAAATCGAACACACCTTGTAGCTGTTTCCTTAAGAAAACAGTTTATAAAATAAGTGAAGTTTTCATTAACAGACACGCGTGATTTTTCCATAAACAAATCGAGCCACAGTTAGCTTAAATGTTAGATTACATTTCGTTGACCGTGGCTCACATTCTGTAGATGTAAAAGTATTTCTTCAATTTTACTTCATACGCTTTGTGCGCTAATAAACTATTTTTATACTTTGCAATTATTTAGCAGATGAAAGCTCATCTTCTGTTACCCACTTATGGTTTGTCACTTTTTCTCCAGATGTAGTCAATGTGAAATCAACCATATAAACGGTGGTTTGCTTTGCAGAGTCGATCGTTGCTGTTGCTCCATCCATGCCTTCCATATGACTTGCTTGAATGGTTGCTTCTTCGCCTGGTTCTAAAGGTTCTTCTGACAGATCTTTTAATTCTTCATGTATCACCCATTTATGGTCTGTTACTCTTTCTCCACCAGTTGTTGGCGTGTAAGAAACAGTATATACGGTAGTATCATATGCACCAACAATGGTTGCTTGAGCACCCTTCATACCATCCATATGATCTTTTTCAATGGTAGCTTGACTGCCAACTTCATATGTTGGATTTTCAGCTTCTTCTAATCCTTCTGGAACATCGCCAGAGCCTGTCATGTTCATGTCAGCATGTTCATTGTCTGCTTGTTCTTCACTCTGCGGTTTAGTTTCTGTAGTTTCTTCTGGATCGTTTTCTCCACCACAAGCTGCTAAAATTAGTATACTTACCATAGAAATTAGTGTAATTTTAAATTTGTTCAATGTTTTTCCTCCTATTATCGTAGATTTTTCACAATAAATTTTATCGTTTCTTAAACCAGTAGGAATTGCTTTTATTGCACATTAGATTTTTTATTTTAATTGGCAGTTACGTATACGCTGCTGAAACATTGCCACCTGAATGATGTAGCAGTTTTCTAGACATGCATGCCTAGTAAGAATACTTATTCCTCAATATTCCCATTCATTATTGTTATAAACATCAATTTTGAGGAAGAAAATAAATAGTTCTTTCGTAATATATCGAATGTAAGCTGGTTGAAAATAATTAAGTGGCTTAGGGCTATAAGATATAGAACATAAGCTGTATCTGTGTCTAGTCACTTCTTAATAATGTTAAATATATAGATGTATGCTAACTCGTTCTTAATTTAATGGCAGAGTTCAAACATTTTTCTTTGCTGTTGATTTGACCAATTAGGATGCATTTCTTGTATATATGGCCTCATTTCTTCATAATTAAAACGTTCGTTATTATTGAAATTGTTATTGGAATGTGCAAATGTATAGGTGGCTGCTCCCCCTATAATTACTATCGCACCCAATAAACTTACTATAATTTTTTTCATTTCGTTTCCATCTCCTTTCTTTCTTACATGTATTCTATCGATAACATATGTAGTTTCTATGTTTAAATTGTGTAGAAGTTGTGGAGATTATCTTTTTTTCTATAGAAGGTGATAATATGCATATGAGAGGTGATTGTATGGCTAAAATACTTGTAGTTGATGATGAAAAAGTAATACGTGAGGTGTTGGAAGCCTACTTCGAAAAAGAAGGATGGGAAATGTTTTTTGCTTCTAATGGCATTGATGCACTAAAGCAAGTAAAAGAACATCGACCAGATTTAATTGTGTTAGATTTAATGTTACCGGATATTTCGGGTGAAGAGGTTTGCCGGTTAGTAAGGAAAGATAGTAATGTACCAATTATTATGCTTACCGCTAAATCTTCTGAGGATGATTTAATTAATGGGATTGTTATTGGAGCGGATGACTATGTTACAAAGCCATTTAGCCCGAGAGAAGTAGTCGTGAGAGTGAAAGCTTTGTTAAGAAGAACACAGCAGCTGACGAATGCAAAACAACTCAGTTTTAATGAGCAAAAACTAATGATTGATCATGTTAAAAAAGAAGTGAAATTACATTCTGAGATACTATCTCTCACTCCAAATGAATATAAAATTTTAATAACAATGGCGAGCTATCCTGGTAGAGTTTACAGCAGAGCTGATTTACTTGAAAAAATACAAGAAGATGATATCTATTTTGAAGGATACGAGAGAAGCATTGATACGCACATAAAAAATTTGCGTAAAAAAATCGAGACAGATACGCGTCGGCCAGAATTTATTCTTACCGTATTTGGAATGGGATATAAGTTTGGGGGAGAAAAGGATGAACCTAACCTTTAGATCAAGAATATTTATTTATCTCTTAATCGTTTCTTTAAGTGGCGTTTTTATTACTAGTTTTACTATTTTTTTCGGTGTGGAAAATCAATTTTCTAATTATCTTAAAAAAAGTAGAGAAGAACAAATAGCAGAAATTAAACAAATAGCCCTTTCACAATATGAAAGAAATGGTGAATTAATCAATGACCAAATAGATGATATCACGCATCGACATGCAATGACAGAAGATTTGTATTATCAACTTTATGATAGTGATGGTAATTTATTATTAGATACTACTTCGGCTCATTCTATGATGGGAATGATGAATCGAATGCACGGTTCAAAGTCGGATAAGACAGATGATTACCAATCTGATACCTATTCCTTAAGTAGCAATGGACGTACTGTTGGAACATTGGTTGTTTTTTATCCCGAAAATTTAACGGGGGAGGACTTTATTTTTTTAAATGAAATTAAAAGAAACATTGTTCTTGCGGTAATTATTACAGTGGTATTATCGGTATTATTCAGTTTATTGTTTTCTAATCGATTGACAGGAGGACTTAAGAAGATCATTCATGCAGTTACTGGATTACGAAAATCGCAATGGAGAAGTCGAGTACCTGTTCATGAATTAACTGATGAAATGCGCCCTTTAGGTGAGTCTTTTAATCAATTAGCTGAATCATTAGCAAAAGAAGAAATGTTACGTAAGCAATTCACAGCAAATTTTGCTCATGAACTTAGGACACCGCTTGCTACGTTAAGAAGTCATATTGAAGCCTTTCAAGATGGTATATGGGAGCCTGATTCCAATAAATTAGGACAGTGCCATGAAGAACTGATGCGATTAGTTCGGTTAGTTAATGAATTAGAAAAATTAATTGCTGCTGAAAACCCTCAAATTAGATTAGATAAAACAAAAATTGAAGTAGGAAAACTTTTAACATCTATAGATAATCAATTTAGCTCCTTATTTTTGAAGAAAGGAGTGAATTTAAAGGTTGATTATCCTAAAGATCAACGTTGGTTCTTCGGAGATCGTGATAAGATCATCCAAATTTTAACCAATTTAGTCAACAATGCGTTGCAATACACGCCAGAAGGGAAAAGTGTTTTTATTTATCTCAAGGGAACAGCTAGTGAACTTACTTTTATCGTTCAAGATCAAGGAGAAGGAATTAAGAAAGATGATCTACCATTTTTATATGAAAGGTTTTATCGAGGGGATAAATCGCGCGATCGTAAAACAGGAGGAATCGGTATTGGGTTATCGATTGTTAAAGCTCTTGTAGAAGCGCATGATGGGAAAATTAAGATAGCGAGTGAGTTAGGTGTTGGAACAACTGTAAGTGTACAGTTTCCAGTTGAGTAAGGGGATTTTTATATTAGGAGTGATGTCGTATATATGGATCAAAAATTAACCGAAACGATTAAGAAACGGTATGATCGGGTGTCGAAGGTATACGATTGGATGGATATAATGATCAAGGAACGTTGGCGAAAAGATTTACTTGAACATGTATCAGGAAATGTATTAGAAGTCGGTGTAGGTACGGGGTCTAATTTACCATTCTATCCGAATGATATACGGTTGACAGGTATTGATTTTAGTTCTGGAATGCTAACGCGTGCCCAACAAAAGGTAGATACACTCAAACTACCTTATCCAGTTACATTAATGGAAACGAATGCGCAACAAATGGGCTTTCGAGACAATACTTTTGATTATGTTATAGCTACTTGTGTTTATTGCTCGGTACCTGATCCAATTCAAGGATTAAAGGAAATGCGAAGAGTATGTAAACCAGGTGGGAAAATAATTTTATTAGAACATATGAGAAGTGACAATGAAGCGGTTGGGAAGATTATGGATATACTAAATCCAATTTCCGTAAATATGTGGGGAGCAAACATTAATCGAAGAACGATGGATAATATTAAGAAAGCAGATCTAGTAATAGAAGAGCAAGAGTATCTTTTTTCTAGCATTGTTAGAAAGATTGTAATAAATCCAAATAAATAATGAGATGAGGGGAAACAAACCCCTCGTCTCATTTTTATTTCAGATATGACTCAAAAAATCTTCATAACATTCACATAAGTTACTCATAAAATCTACATTATTAGCAAGTAATATAAGTAATGAAAGGAGTGGTAAGAGATGATGGGAATAGGACATGGTTCAGGAATGTTTGGACTTGGAGGTGGATTATTTATGATGGTTGTCATCATTTTATTAGTAGGCTATCTCATTTATTTAGGAGTTAATAGCCAACAAGCATCTAATCAGAAAAAAAATGAACAACAAATGGAACCAAATGCGTTAGAAATTGCTAAAATTAGACTGGCAAAAGGTGAAATAACCTTTGAAGAATTTGAGCAAATAAAGCAACACATTAAGTAATAATTACAATTTTTAATTGATAAAACACAACAAGGAGACAGTTTAGAAATGAACATACTTAACGGAATGTTAGCAGCAATGGTAGCTTTTTCAAGCGGAGTGGGGTTATCTTTATTTTCCGGCGAAGAGGATCTAAACCAAGCTAATCTATTTGAAAGACAAGCGTTTCATTTTGAAGAGATGATTGATTGGGCACACACCGGAGATTTTAAAAACATGGATAGTTTTATGAAAAATAACAATATGAGTTTTGATCATATGAGAAGCTTTAGAGTAAACAATAGAAATAAGCCGTTAAATCGACAAAATCATTTTCAAGAAAAAACGCGAGCATATGACAAGATGAAAAAATGGATGAATGCCGAAGCCTTTGAAAGTAGGGAAAGTGATAGGGAACAGGAGCAAATCCATGATGAACAAATGGGCACATATATGAATGAGGTGCATAAAAATTCTTATACTCAAGATCATGAAGACTGGAGTAGAGGGATGCATCGCAACACAAATGCCAACAAAAAATATAGAGGAATGAGTAGTATGCATAACTAACAAAGGTAGATAGTTTTTAATAGCAACTTCTATTAGACAAGAATAGAGATTGTAGAAATTGAACAATCTATGATTGCTTTTTCATTGTAACAAAAAGGCGAGCTCCAAAAATAAATGAGCAATGTGCAAGCCAACAAATAGAATATATTAACTATTTTTAAATGTCTTATTAATTACAGGTAAACAACTTGTCAACTATTTTGGAAACAATATGATAAATTAAAAGCGTTGTTATAGCAATCATCTATTATCAACAGAAAAGAGGGAATGAACATGATGAGTCACGGGCATATGGGGTCCTTTCATAATAATGGAGGATTTCACGGTTATAATGGAATGCATTCAAGATTTAATTGGTTCGATCGAATGTTTACTGACTATTTTCTGATTTTTATTGCGTTTATACTAATATTGGTCATTTTGTTCGTTATATTTAAAAGACGCAAACAAAAAAACTTTTCAACTAATAAAAAACAACATTTTGTAGTCAATGAGGCAGAAGAAATTGTAAAATTACGCTATGCTCGAGGTGAAATTACACAAGAGGAATTACATTCTATACTACAAATAATCAAATCATAAAAAAAATGCTACAAGGTGTTTGATGCTATGCTCCTTTCAAGTCAAGGTAACTATCTGAAAATGTTTTATAAAATAGTTGAGTAGCATTGTTTGTGTAAATTCATTATACTTGATAGTAAATAGATATATGTTTAAGGAGTATAGATATGTTTCAAGTTTTGAAAAAGGCTATTTACATATTTTTTGGATTTATCTTTATGAGTATAGGATTTCTAGGAGTCATCTTACCATTGCTACCTAGCATTCCTTTCTTAATCATAGCATCGATCTGCTTTTTTAGAGGATCTGATCGTTTAGATACTTGGTTTAAAGGGACTAAGTTATATCAAAAAGAAGTAGAGCCATTTCTAAGAGAGCGGGCGCTTACACTTAGAAAAAAGATCTGGATTAACATTATGGCTGATTCCATGATTCTTTTATCTGTCTTCATTGTTGATTATGTTTGGTTGAAGATTTTGTTAATTTTAATTGCCTTCTATAAACATTATTATTTTATTTTTCATATTCGTACAATCAAGTAACGAAATGGTTATAGGCATGGTAAAAAGACAAATGAATTTTTAAAGAAATACGAAATGAGATTTATCATCCATACAAGTGATAAATCTCATTTACATTCATATCATTTTTTATTTTGTGCCAAATAATCGATCACCAGCATCGCCAAATCCAGGTGTGATGTAGCTCTTTTCATTTAACCCATCATCGATAGAGCCAGTGTAGATTGGAATTTCCGGGTGATCTTCATGAATTTTATCAATACCTTCTTGCGCAGCAATGAGGCAAAGAAATTTGATGTGTTTAGCGCCTCTTTTTTTGATTGCGTCAATAGCGGCAGATGCAGACCCACCAGTAGCTAACATTGGATCGACGACAATAAGCTCTCGCTCTCCAATATCTTCAGGTAGCTTAGCATAATATTCTACAGCTTCTAGTGTTTCAGGATCTCTATATAAGCCAATATGTCCTACTTTTGCAACAGGTATTAAACTAAGAATACCATCGACCATGCCCAGACCAGCACGCATGATTGGTATGACACCTAATTTTTTACCACTTAAGCGCTTAACCGTTGTAGAGCAAACTGGTGTCTCGATCTCAACATCCATCAATGGTAAATCAAGTGTAATTTCATATGCCATTAGTTTAGAGATTTCCTCGACTAACTCACGAAAATCTTTTGGACCTGTACTTTTATCACGGACAATACCAAGCTTATGTTGGATTAAGGAATGGTTGAAAATGTGTACTTTTTTCATCTCTATATCTCCTCTTTCTCTTTACTAATAGTATATGCTACATTAGAAAATATTAAATAACAAGTATATATTGAATAATATAATGTAACGATGCCAAAGGTTACAGAAAACGAAAGTGATTGAAAGAAAATAATGAAGATAAGTATAAAAAAGGGAGAAAAAAATGTCTATATCAATTGAGAGTGTACTTAATATGGAAGCATTTTCCGATTTAGAAATGATAGCTGGCTATAAAGGAATGAATCGAAAAATCCAAAACGTCTATGTTATGGAAGTTCCTGATATATTTCCGTATATTGATCGTGGTGGTTTATTATTCACAACATTATATCCAATAGTAAATGATGAGCAAGCCATGAGGTCTTTTATCCCTAAACTAGCAAAACAAGGTTTAGCCGGTGTAGCAATTAAACTAGGACGTTATATTAAAGAAGTACCAGAATATATGATAGAACAAGCTGATGATCTTCAACTTCCAATCATTAAATTGCCTGAGAATGCAAATTTATCAACGCTAACCAACCAAATTTTAACGACTTTACTTGGTATGAAAACAAATATGCTTGAATTTCGAGAGGACATTTCACACCAGTTACATACATTACTTTTACAAGGTGCAAACATGGAAAGATTTGTTGCATATGTATCAGAAATAACTGGAGGATCTATTGTTATTTTTGATAATAGTTTAAATGTTGTTGCTTCTTCTATGACACTAAACCACGATTCAATTAATATTAACAAAGAGAGATTTTATCGTGTGATAGATGCTTTTCATGTAGAAGAAAGAACAAGCGATATCTTGAAAATCGATGAAAAGATATACCAAACAAATCAAATGTTTATTCAGTCTATTTCGGCAGGTAGAAAGCATTTGGGTTATTTAGTTGTTTTATTTGAAGAGAAAAAAGAGACAACGAAGCGCATAGAAATTATTATTGAACAAGCAATTATCTTGTTAGCATTTTTACTACAAACAGAGCAAACGATAATAGAAAAAGAAAGGAACTATTTAGATAGCTTTGTTCGTGACATAATGAACGATCGGTATCAATCTCAAGCAGAAATTATAGAGAAAGCAAAAGTTTTTCGGTGGAGCTTTAATTTTCCGAATGTCATTATGCTTATAAAATCAAATATTAAAGACAGTAGTAGACGTCTTTCTACCTATTACAAAATTTTAGATTCAGAATGGATACCTAGAATTATATCTAGTATTTTTGGGGTGCCAATTCAAAATTGTAAAGTGATTTATTACAATGATGAGCTATTGTGCTTTATAAGTTTGGCATTTGAAACAAGGTTGACTGAGAGATTACGGAGAGCAGGAAGTGAAATCATTTCTGCGCTTAAAGATTATGGTGAAATAGGCATAAGTATTTCTGACCCTATCTATCAGGTGAATCAAGTAAAAGCTTCTTATGAAAGTGCTTTGCTTGTCCATCACATCTATAATTCGACACAACGATCAGGCTCTTTTCTACAATTTTATAAAGATTTAGGCTTGTATAAGCTATTTCATTTAGTTGATAATCAAGATAGTCTAAAAGAATATGTGAATGATACGATTGGCGTGGTTATTGAATATGACCAACAACGTGACATTGATTTATTAGGAACACTTTTTTACTTAGTCAAACATAAGGGAAACCTTCAACAAACGGCAAATGAAATGTATATTCATTACAATTCCTTGCGTTATCGTGTGAATAAACTAAAAGAACTAGGATTATCGTTAGATGATGGTCATGCTTTTACTGAAATAGCTGTAGCATGTAAATTATATCAATATTTATATATTTAAATATGCACTATACCACTGTTTTTTGTGGAAAGGTATCAAACTCTATTATGATAAGAAAAATAATCCGTTTTCTAACGGGTTATTTTTTTACTTGCGATAAAAAAGTGATTCACAAATACCAATTGTTTTTTAAACCATCATAATGTGACAAAAAAGATATTTTTTTTTGTTTATAAGTAACAATGTTTGTTGTTTGTTAACTTGATATAATCAAATTGCAATGATAGGAGAAGAAATAAACTCCGACCATATTTATAATATCATATACAAGGAGGGAGGAAATGAAAGCGTTTAATAAAAAGATAAAGTTATGGCAAAGATCAGATATTGATGGTTTTTTTGGATTGTTCACCAATAACCTAACGAATCTACTTGTAATGGCAGGATTGTTAATAGGTGTAGGAATTCCCGTTGATATTACATTTGGCTCTATTTTACCAGCTGTTGGCTTATCTATTTTTGCTAGTAGCATGATCTATAGCTGGATGGCTTATCGATTAGCAGTAAAAGAACAGAGAAACACTGTTACTGCATTACCTTCAGGAACAAGTGTCCCTCACATGTTTTTAATTGTTTACCTAATTATGGGACCTGTTTTTAGAGAGACAGGAGACCCGTACATTGCTTGGTTTGCTGGTTTAGCGTGGGGAATGATCGAAGGAATGATTGAGTTACTAGGCTCTGTTATTGGACCGAAAATAAGAAAGGCTTTGCCACGTGCGGCTATGCTAGGTTCACTTGCAGGTGCGTCAATCACATTTATCGCGATGACTCCTGCAATGGAAACGTTTGATTTGTCTTATATTGGATTTGTTTCATTAATAATTATTTTATTAGGTTGGTTTGGTAAAGTGACGTTTCCATTTAGATTGCCAGTTGGTTTAGTAGCAATCATCATTGGAACAGGTATTGGATGGATAACGGGCTATATGGACGTATCAACAATGATCACTGCTGCAAGTGAGATTCAAATAGCATTCCCTACATTTTCAGTTGAAAGGATTGTAAATGGTTTCTCTGAAGCTGCTCCATTCATCATATCAGCTATACCACTAGGCATTTATAACATGTTCGAAACCATTGACAATATTGAAGGTGCTGAAGTGGCTGGAGATTCCTATCATACGACAGTTGCAATGGTTGCTGACGGATCGACAAGTATATTAGCCAGTCTATTTGGCAGTCCGTTTCCTACTGCTGTTTTTATTGGACATGCTGGGTGGAAAGAGACTGGAGCAAGAATTGGCTATACATGGTTAACAGGAGTTGCCATTTTATTGATTACATGGCTAGGACTTATCTCCTTTTTATTAACTGTTATACCGTTAGAAGCTATATTACCAATTCTAATTTATGTTGGTTTAGTTATTGGTGCACAAGCTTTTCAACAAGTAGAAGCTAAATATGCCCCAGCTGTTATTTTAGCACTAATTCCTTGGTTAGCTGATTGGGGAAGAAATATTATTGGTAACGCTTTAACGGCTGCAGAAACGGATGCGGCGACAGTAGGTTATGAGGCTATTGCTGAAGCTGGTTTAGAATTTAGTGGTTTAGTTGCTTTAGGTTCAGGTGCGATCGTTATAGGGTTGATTTGGTCTAGCATTTTAGTATTTATTATTGATCAGAAGTTTAATTTTGCAGCAATTGTCGCAATAGTAGGGATAATACTATCATTCTTTGGTGTTATTCATTATGAAACAGTAGGATTTGGTGTAGGGTATGAAATGGCAATAAGTTATACGATAGTTAGTCTTATTTTACTTAGTATCTATTTTAAAAATAAAAAAAGAGTAATGGAGGAGTAAAAAATGAAAAAACAATTTTCGGTAAAAGCAAAACCTTATAATTTTGAATTTGATTTGAATAAAACAGCATTGGTAATCATTGATATGCAACGAGATTTTTTATATCCTGGTGGTTTTGGTGAGCAGTTAGGAAACGATGTGTCCACTACAAATGCTATTATTCCAAACGTGAAAAAAATGTTAGAAACAGCACGAGAGAAAGATATGCTGGTTATTCACACACGTGAAGGACATCGTCCAGATCTTTCAGATGTACCACCAAGCAAACAAAGACGTGGAGGAAATATTGGTGAGCAAGGACCAATGGGAAGGATTTTAGTTCGTGGTGAATATGGTCACGATATTGTAGATGAATTACAACCAATAAAAGGAGAAGTTGTTCTTGATAAACCTGGAAAAGGTGCATTTTATCAAACAGATTTAGACATCATTTTAAATAATAAAGATATTGAAACATTAATTGTTGCAGGAGTAACTACACATGTTTGTGTTCAAACAACGATTCGTGAAGCGAATGATCGTGGATATGAATGTTTAATGTTAGAAGATTGTTGTGCCGCATTTGATGAAAAGGATCATGAAGATTCTATCCGTATGATCAATCAACAAGGTGGTATTTTTGGATGGACTACTCCATCTACTAATGTACTAGAGGTTTTACAATAAGGAGGAATTGACATGACGACAAAGACACAAGGAACACCGTGGTTTGTTAAAGGTGACGTTAATGGTTTTTTTGGCTTATTTAGTAACGTCTTAACAAACTTCTTAGCTGCTATTGGCTTATTGGCTGCAATTAATATGCCAGGAGATATTATTTATGGCAATATCGTACCAGGAACAGCCGTTGCAATTGGCTTAGGAGGAATTATCTTTGCTATACAGGCAAGAAAGAAATCGCTTGAACTTGGTAAAGATAGTATGACTGCCCTACCTTACGGATTAAGTGTGCCACACTATTTCATTGTAGCATTCGGTGTCATGTTACCTGTCTATGCACAAACACAAGATTGGGTAATCGCTTGGTCAACTGGTATTGCATGGAATCTTGTTCAGGGAGTGGTCATGACCTTAGGAGCACTAGTAGGACCATATATTCAAAAATATATTCCACGAGCAGCACTTTTAGGGTCATTGGCAGGAATTGCATTAACGTTTATTGCAATGAACCCAATGGGGGAAATCTTTAGTACGCCATATATTGGTTTATTAACCTTAGTGATTGTATTAGGTGGCTGGATTGCACATAAAAAATTACCGGGAAATATTCCAGCAGGTTTACTAGCAATTGTTATTGGTATGACACTTGCTTGGGTTACTGGATATATGGACTTTGTTGCCGTAAAAGAAGCAGCTAGTGGATTTTCTATTTCTTTGCCAACACTAGCAATTGGTCATTTAGTTGAAGGATTTGCTTATTTATCACCATTTTTAGCAGCAGCTATTCCTTTAGCAATTTATGATTTCTTAGAAAGTTTAGATAACATTGAAAGTGCAGAAGTAGGTGGAGATAAATATCCAACAAGACTAAGCTTGCTTGTGCCAGGATTATTAACTTTAGTCGGTGCAGGATTAGGAAGTGTTTACCCAACAATTATCTACATTGGACATCCAGGTTGGAAGAAAGCTGGAGCTCGTGTTGGTTATTCATTAGCAACAGGTGTTGGAATTATTGCAATTGCATTTGTTGGTTTGTTACCGCTTGTTATGTCTATTGTGCCGTTAGTAGCATTACTACCAATTTTAGTTTACATTGCTATGACTATTGGTACGCAAGCTTATTCAACGGCGGATCCAAAACACATGCCGGCGATGATATTAGGGCTAATGCCTTTCATAGCAAGCTATATTATCATGCAAGTGGATAATGCTTTAACAGCAGCAGGAACGAGTGCATCTGAAGTTGGATTCAATGTGTTGCAGAATAATGGTGTGTATTATGAGGGTTGGGGTACATTAGGCTCCTCAGATATATTGGTTTCTATGATGTTAATTACGATAGTTATTTATCTAATAGATAAGAAATTTAAAGTGGCAGCTCTGTATAGTTTGATCACAGCGGCTCTTTCCTACTTTGGGTTTATACATGCCGGTGAGATAGGGCTGGGTACAGGTGCTAATGCTGCATTAGGATATGTTGCAATGGCAATTGGATTATTAGTGTTCCATTTCTATGAACATCCAGATGAAAAAAATCAATTACCCAATAGTTAGAGAAGGGATTTAGATGTATTTATATGTCGATCAAATTGACCATGAATTAAAACATTATTTATCCTCTATAAAAAAAGGGGAAATAGTTGGGGAAGTTCATAGTGTATACGATCGAGTGATTAATATTCACAATAAAACAGCAGATCGATTCATTACAGTGGCATCAAAAAATATTATACAGTCACCGGATATGATGAAAACAACAGATGATGTAAATTTTAAATCATGGGGTTTATCTATAAAACAGAGTAAAAAGGTATTTTTAATAGGATATCATCGGTTGTTAATTGGAGAACTCATGATTGATTTTGAAAAAGCAATAAGCAGGAGAGCCAAGATAAAAGAGCTCTCCTGCTCTTTAAACAAATTAGAGAAAATAATTCATAAGATAGATATCTTTTTGGATAAAAAAGGAGAAAAAGCAGGCGTTTTACATGCTTATCAACATGTATTTAATCCAAGAGAAGAAGATTTAGAAATTAAACTTACGGTGCATCAACGTGCACTATTGGATCGTTTGATTTTATTTAAACAATCATATAATAGTAAGCAATTAAAACACTTTATTGGCTTAGGTATTGGTTTAACTCCTTCAGGTGATGACTTTCTCACCGGTTTATTGACTGTTTTACATGCTTATGGTGGACATTCAATAAATAAAAATATAAACGAAAAACAAGCATGGTTAACCTTTATTAAAGGAAGAACAACGTTGGTTAGTTACTATATGTTAAAGCATTGTTTAGAAGGGATGACGAATGAGGGGTTAAACCAAATAGTAATAAAAGCTGACAACGTAAGTGAAAAAGATATGGATATCGTATTAAATATTGGTTCTACATCAGGGACAGACATGTTAGTTGGTGTTGTTACTGGTTATCGAGTGCTCAGAGATAGGTATATATTAGGAGGGGATTAAAATGGCATCGAAAGTTATCATTGAGAAAAATGCTTATCATGATTCAGTTACCTTAATGTCGTTATCAGGTAAGCTTTTAAATAAAGAAGGCGTAGAAGAAGCCGTTGTGTCTATGGCAACACAGATGAACAAAGATTTATTAGAAAATATTGGACTTATGACAGATGAAGCTGCGGAAGCTACAGAAAATGATTTAATTATTGCTGTTAAAGCAAAGTCAGATGATGTAGTAGAAGAAACTTTTGTATATATTGATGAAGCATTAAATGCAAAGAAACAGAAAAAATCCAAAAATGGAAATGACCCAGTTAAAACATTAAATGGTGCTCTGAATGCTGTTCCAGATGCGAATATGGCAATTATTTCTGTGCCAGGTGAATATGCTGCAAGAGAAGCACGTCAAGCTTTAAAAAATGGACTACACGTCATGTTATTTAGTGACAATGTATCCATTGAAGATGAAAAAAGCTTAAAAGAGCTTGGGCGTGAAAAAGGATTGTTTGTGATGGGACCAGACTGCGGCACTGCAATTATTAACCATGTTGGGCTATGCTTTGCAAACAAAGTTGAACAAGGAGGTATTGGTTTAGTCGCTGCATCAGGTACTGGATTACAAGAAGTGGCAGTCCAAATTGATCGCATGGGCTATGGTATTACCCAAGCAATTGGGACTGGTGGTCGTGATTTGCATGAAGATATAGGCGGTATCATGATGATAGAAGGTTTAAAAGCCCTTGATGAAGATGAGAAAACAAAAGTAATTACATTAATTTCAAAACCACCATCAAAAGTGGTACAAGATAAAATATTGAAAGAAATCAAACATATTTCTAAACCGGTTGTAGTTGGTTTTCTTGATGGTGATCGTGAAGCTGTGGAATCAGTAGGGGCAATCTTTGCATCAACATTAATTGAAACTGCCCGTCAGTCAGTTAAAGTACTAAATCCAGAGGCAGATGTAACCGCAAAGTTAGATCAAGAAAGCATTTCATGGGTGAACAATGAAAGAAGAAAATTAGCTAAAGACCAACGTTATGTTAGAGGACTATTCTGTGGTGGAACGTTAACTTCAGAAGCTCTCTCTATTATTCGTTCAATGGGTGAAAAAGTAAAAAGTAATGTAGCTAAAAACGAAGAAGAAAAACTTACAGATATTTCCATTAGTGAAGGACATAGCTTACTTGATATGGGTGATGATGATTTTACAAAAGGAAAACCACATCCTATGATTGAGCCTTCATTAAGAAATGATCGTATATTACAGGAGGCGAAAGATCAAGAAACAGCGGTACTACTGCTAGATTTTGAGATAGGTTATGGCTCGCATGAAGACGCTGTAGGAGAATCTATAGATACTATTAAAGAGGCAATAAAGATAGCAAAAGATGCAGGTAGACACTTATCAGTTATTGCATATATCTGCGGGACCTTTACAGACAAGCAAGGATATCAAAGCCAAGCGGAAAAATTGAAAGATGCAGGTATTTTCGTTGCAAGTTCAAACGAAATGGCAAGTAGGCTTGCGTGTATGATTGCGAAAAAGGAGGTTATGTAGATGAGTCAAATAGGAGAAATTTTTAATCAACCACTTAGAGTTATAAATATAGGAACATCGAAATTTAAAGAAGATTTGGATTTGCAAAATGTAGAGTCAGTTCAATTAGATTGGAGACCACCTGCTAGTGGAAATGTTCAATTAATTAAAGCGCTTGATGATCTACAAGATAATGAAAAAGTAGAGAAAGCAAACCAAGAAGCTATTAAACGTATGAAAGATGCACACCCATTTTTAGTTGACATTGATCAAGCAGTAAATGTTATTCCTAACATGCACTCCAAAAAAATCCTTCATTCTGGACCACCAATCACTTGGGATCGTATGTGTGGACCTGCAAAAGGTGCTATTATTGGTGCTTTAATATATGAAGGATTAGCAAATGATGAAGCTGAAGCAGATAAGCTAGCATCATCTGGTGAAATAGAATTTGCACCTGCAAATGAACATGCTGCTGTTGGACCAATGGCTGGTATTATATCTCCTTCTATGCCTGTACATGTTATTGAAAATCGAGTACATGGAAATCGAGCATATTGTACGGTGAATGAAGGATTAGGTAAAGTACTTCGCTTTGGTGCAAACTCAAAAGAAGTATTAGATCGATTAAAATGGATTGAAACGATATTTGCACCAGCATTGAAAAATGCACTTGCATTAGCTGATGGAATCGATCTAAAATCAATCACTTCACAAGCATTACACATGGGTGATGAGTGCCATAATCGAAATAAAGCTTCAACTAGTCTTTTTTATCGAGAGATTATTGATTACTTTTTACAGACAAATGTGGCTCAAGAGGACTTGCGAGAAGTAATTCGTTTCATTAAAGAAAATGAACATTATTTCCTTAACTTGTCCATGCCAGCTTGCAAATCTGCTTTAGATGCAGCCCATGGCATTCCTTATTCAACAGTGGTTACAACAATGAGTCGAAATGGCGTTGATTTTGGAATACGTGTAAGTGGTCTTGGTGAAAAAATGTGGTTTACTGCACCAGCCAATTTCGTTAAAGGATTATTTTTTCCTGGGTACACAGAAAATGATGCCGCACCAGATTTAGGAGACAGTACAATTACGGAAACAATGGGTATTGGTGGTTTTGCTATGGGCGGTTCACCAGCTATTGTGCAATTTGTTGGTGGTCAAGTAGAAGATGCTATTGCATACAGTGAACAAATGTATGATATTACAGTTGGTGAGAACACAAACTATTCTATTCCTACATTGAACTTCCGTGGCGGAGCGTATGGTATTGACATCAGAAAGGTGATTGATACGAATGTTCTACCTGTTATTAATACAGGTATGGCACATAAAGAAGCAGGTGTTGGACAAGTAGGTGCAGGTATTGTACACCCGCCAATTGGATGTTTTGAGAAAGCACTTCTTGCATTCGCAGAACAATATCGAGGTGAACATCATGAGTAAAATACTAATTGCATTAGGTGGCAATGCATTAGGAAATAATGCAATAGAGCAGCGAGAATTAGTACGAAACGCTGCAAAGCCAATTGTGGATATGATTGAACAAGGACATGATGTAATTATTTCACATGGTAATGGCCCACAAGTAGGTGCAATAAATTTAGCTTTTAGAAAATATGCAGAAGAAAAAGGTGAAGATACGATAATGCCTTTTGCTGAATCAGGAGCGATGAGTCAAGGGTATATAGGTTTTCATATGCAAAATGCCTTACGGGAAGAGCTTGCGAATCGTGGAATGGTTAAATCTGTAGCATCTATTGTAAGTCAAGTGGTCGTCGATCCGAAAGATCCAGCTTTTAAAAATCCAACCAAACCCATTGGGCCATTTTATTCAAAAGAAGAAGCTGAGCGATTGATGGATGAAACAGGTGACACGTATATTGAAGACGCTGGACGAGGTTATCGAAAAGTTATTCCATCCCCAACACCTATAGAAGTAGTTGAGAAAGATGTGATGAAAGATTTAGTAGATTCTGGTCACATTGTTATTGGTGCTGGAGGTGGTGGTATTCCTGTGATCAGAGATAATGATCGATTAATAGGGATTGAAGCTGTAATCGATAAAGATTTTGCCAGCGAATGTCTTGCCGAAGCATTAGAAGTAGATTTTTTGTTTATTTTAACAGCTGTTGATCAAGTGGCGATTAATTTTGGCACACCAAGTCAACAAGCATTAGATTCTATTTCTATTGAAGAAGCACGACAATATATTGCTGAAGGGCAGTTTCCTCCAGGGAGTATGTTACCTAAAGTAGAAGCAGCGCTTAAATTTGTTGAATCTAAGAAAGGGCGTAAAGCGATTATTTCTTCCTTAGAACGAGCAAAAGATGCAATACTTGGGAAAACAGGCACGGTTATTTACCGTGAAAGCAATGCAGAAGTAATATAAGAGTAAAAAATTTTGGATATGACTAAATGATGGTTACTAAAAGACGAACCTTAATTCTAAAAGAATTAAGGTTCGTCAATTTAATTCAAGTTGAAAATTTGGCTGTGAAAATAGACACTCCTCGAAAATAAAGCCCATTTTTTCGTTCGATGTATCTCTGTCGAAGCGTCATATACAAAAAGTAGTAATATGTATTAAGTTGTATAAATATATGAGCTCTAGTTAGAAAAAAACATGGTATGCATGAAGCCCATTCCTGCTTTTTCTGTTTCCATTTAGTTAGGCATTTGCATAAGATAAATAGAAATATTGAAAAGAGGAGGAAAAAAGCGTGTATTATCACCCGGTTTATCAACAATCCCAGTGGGTGCCTACAATCAATCCTTACGATAATTATATCAATTGGAACGATTTTCATAAGCAATCTAATTCTTATACAATGGGATCAATAGGGCAGGATTATGGTGGGCGTCCCTATGTTGTGAATATAGAAAAAGCTACAAAAAGGAATGTCACTTATCGTACTGCGATATGGACGGGGACGCACTTGCAAGTTACGTTAATGTGTATTGGAGTAGGGCAAGACATTGGTTTAGAAACACACCCAAATACAGATCAATTTTTACGAATAGAAGAAGGTCAGGGGCTTGTGTTAATAGGGAAGGGGCCAAAACAGTTGGATTTCAGCCGTTATGTAACAGATGACGATGCGATCATGATTCCAGCAGGTGCATGGCATAACCTAGTTAATGTAGGTAATTGTCCGCTGAAGCTTTATTCGATTTATGCACCACCTGAGCATCCGTTTAATACCGTGCACCAAACAAAACAAGTTGCCATGAGTGAAGAAAAAAATTAATAGTTAATCGTTGTGAAAAGGGAGCAGATATATTGCTTCCTTTTTATATGTGAAGAAAAAAAATGCTATGATAAGGAAAATGTGTGTATTCAATGAATAATGGATATATATAATTTTAAGTAATATAATTCATGGTAAGAGGTGTATAGAATGAATGAAGACGAAAAACAAAGGGCATCCATGTGCTACAATCGAGCAGAAAAGAAGGCAGAGAACTATTATGAAACACTTCTTTCTCAATTAGAACAAAGAAATTATGAATCTACCTTAATAAAAGACATAAATCTATGGAAGCAACATCATACCTCTTTTCTACACACTTGTTTGTTATTTTTCAGGAGAAAAGGTATGTCTAAAAACACGGATAAGACTTATCTCACGTGGCTAGAAAAAAAGGGGCAATTAGACCGCTATTTAGAAAGAAGTATTTCTTATATTTATATGCGTGATTTAGGGAAAGATATAAGTGAAGAACAGACAAAGCATCGCATTCTACAGGTGATAGAGAAGTTAAAGCACAATATTAATCAAGAAGATGATGTGCTCTCAGATTTTAACGTGCATCGTGTTTACCGTTGGGCGAAAAAAGAACAAGTTGAAGAAGCGATTATTTGGGTAATGGGAAAAATAAATACAATTGTTCAACATTTTCCTAAAGGAATGGATGTCGCACACGCAAAGAGAAAGTTAATCAAGACCATTGCAGGTGTAGTCATGCAAGTACTAGATGACTTAGATGATAACGTAGATAACGAAGTGCGTGCCAAACAGCTAGATCAAGCGGTTCGATTAGGATATGCATATGGCTTAACGTATCCATTTATTGATGATTTACTAGATTCTAA
Source organism: Paraliobacillus sp. JSM ZJ581 (assembly GCF_044383835.1). Taxonomy (NCBI): domain Bacteria; kingdom Bacillati; phylum Bacillota; class Bacilli; order Caryophanales; family Bacillaceae; genus Paraliobacillus; species Paraliobacillus sp. JSM ZJ581. The sequence continues at coordinate 61,494 of NZ_JBISEP010000011.1, read as the reverse complement.
TATATTATCTACACATGAGAAGCAATATTTTTCTAAAATAATAGAATCAGCACTTATTGCTCGGTCGGTTCCAAACATAAAAACATGGGCGGGAGAAAATCGTGATTTCATGCTGTTTGTATATAAAGAATTGCGTGATGCTTTTCAGTATATCATTTCCCAGCAAAGCAAAGAAACGAGTGATACTTTTTTTGAGCAAGCTTATGTTTTCTTTCGGTCACAAGAATTGGATCGGATAAAGCAACTTGAAATTACAAGCTATCAGAATAAAGATATTTATCTTCCTATTATTTTAAAATCAGCTTCATCAAGACTAATCGTAGGAGCTGTTTTAGGGACAAATCGAGATGAATACAAAGAAACACGCACATTTTTTTATGGAATATACAATCAGTTATCAGATGATTTTGCTGATATGTTCGATGATTTGAAGGTAGGAGCTGTCACACCTTACACGTATTATCTGACATATAAAAAAACACGATCGGACTTAATTAATCCGTTTGAATTATATTGGAATGTCATTGCTTACTTAATTCATAACGTTTATCATTCCGATCCACTTATATGTGAAATAATATTAGATCGTGCCATAAATGGACTTAAACGTTTTAAAGAAAAGAACGGTGTTAACAAATATAATGAGGTGATGAAAGAATTATCAATAAAAAATAAGGAGTTACAAGGTTTAGTTGAAAAAATGGTTCGTAAAGCAACCGATGTTGATTTCTTCGATAAACGTATAAGAGATACGATGTTAGAAACATTTCAAATGGAACAAGAAGAAAAAGATAACATGGTAGAGGAGATAAAAAAGGTACGAGAACAACTTAATCAATTATTGTATTTTTCAAAAGAAAATCAAGCCAAAGAACTGATGGAAAGGATAACAGATGCAGCCAATTACACGGTGCAAGGAAGTGGCAAACGATTACGACCGATCATGTCGTGGATGATAGCAGAAAAAACATATCAACTGGACAAGTGTGCAATTATTCCATTATTAAAATCATTAGAATATATGCATACGGCATCTCTTATATTTGACGATTTACCAGCGCAAGATAATGCTTCTGTTCGACGAGGGCGCGCTACGGTTCATGAAGTATATGATCAAGCTGTTGGTGAATTGACAGGTTTGTTTCTAACACAGCAAGCTACTTACGAACAGGCCTCACTCACTCAATTTGATTCTAATACGGTGCTTGAATTGATTAGATATGCATCTCAAGTTACTGCACATATGTGCAAAGGTCAGGCAATGGATTTAGATTCAAAGAGGTCAGTACTTTCATTAGAGCAATTAAATACGATGTGCTTTTATAAAACAGGCTTAGGCTTTGAAGCATCTTTGTTAATGCCTGCTATATTATCTGGTGTAAGTGATCAGGAAAAAAAGTTACTTAAACAGTTTGCTTATCATGCCGGAGTTGCTTTTCAAATTAAAGATGATTTATTAGATGTAGAAGGAGATTCTGATCTACTTGGGAAATCTAGTGGAATGGATGAAGAAAATAATCGTTCAACATTTGTTACTGTATTAGGTACGTTAGGTGCTAAGAAAAAAAAGTGGGATCATTATTGTGAGGCGCAGGAAGTGTTGAATCAATTACCTGCATCTTATCATTTCTTAACCTACCTTTTGACCTATCTTATTGAACGTGACTATTAACCAATAAATATGTGAAAAAAGCAGGAAACCTATTCTTGTAGGTTTCCTGCTTTGCTTTAAGCGGATTGTGTTACTTTCATGTTTTTCTTTTTTTCATTATTTATACTAAGCTGCATGATAATCGATGTTGCAAGTGCTACAACAAGTAAAACAGCGAATATATAGAATGTTGCATTGTAGCTTTGGGTAGCATCGCTGATTGTAGCGACTAGCATTGGACCGAAAACGCCAGCACAGGACCAAGCGGTTAGCAAGTAACCGTGGATAGCTCCAAGTTGCTTCGTTCCGAATAAATCTCCGATAAATGCAGGTAAGCAAGCGAAGCCGCCACCGTACATAGAAATAATGATAAAGATAAGTAGCTGAAATATTAGCGGGTTTGTAATGTTAGGTAACAATAAGAATAATATAAACTGAACTCCAAAGAATAGAATGAATACATTACTTCGACCTAAGTAATCTGAAATAGATGACCAGCCAATTCTTCCTAATCCATTAAAAAATCCCATAATCCCTACCATTGAAGCCGCTGCAACGACAGACATTCCTACTTTATCCTGTCCGAGTGGTGAAGCAATTGAAATAAGCATAATTCCTGATGAGATATTAATAAACATCATAACCCAAAGTAACCAAAAACGATTGGTTTTGATTGCTTCATTTGCAGTCAGTTGAGATAAATCAGTTCTGATTTTTTTCTTTTTATTTGTGTTGGCTCCTTCTTCCATTCCTTTTGGTAACCATCCTTCAGGAGGGCGAACAATATATGATGCCCCAGCTACCATTAAAACAAGATAGGTAAGACCTAGAACAAGGAAGGTTTTAGATAGACCAACTACTGCAATTAATTCAGCTGCTACGGGACTAGCAATCAATGAACCAGCACCGAATCCCATAACTGCCATGCCGGTTGCAAGACCGCGACGGTCAGGGAACCATTTTACTAATGTAGAAACAGGAGCAATGTATCCAACACCCAAACCTATTCCTCCAAGTACACCATAGGTTAAATAATATAATGCAAGTGATTCTTGACTAATAGCAAAGCCTGCACCAATCATTCCAGAAGAAAATAAAATAGCTGCAATCATAGCAGACTTTCTTGGTCCCCACTTCTCAACAAATCTTCCTAATGTTGCTGCTGAAAGACCTAAAAAGGCAATAGCGATTGTAAATGAAAGTGTAACCTCTTTACTGTTCCACCCTAATGCATCCGACATAGGGTTTTTAAATACACTATATGCGTATACCGAACCAATTGATAAGTGGATTGCAATAGCTGATAGTGCAATAAGCCAACGATTTTTTTTCATAGTAACCTCCGTTAGTAATATTAAGTAAGTTTATCATGTAATACTATAACAAAAAAGAAAGAAAGATAGAATGACTTTTATGTGAACATTATCACGAAAAATAATGTTTTTATAGAAAGCGATCGCAAATGGTTAAATGATACCAAACAAGATAAAACCAATTGTATTGATAGCGAAATTAGCTGCCATATGTACAAACCATGAAGTATAAATGCTTTCATTTTTCTCATTTAACCAATTGAATAACATTCCTGCAAAGACTAAGCTCACAACTAAAACAATGAATAAGCCAATACTAAACCAATCTAACATGATCGCTACATGGTAAATAGCAAAAATACTAGCACTAAAAAAATATGCTGCCTTACGATTCGTATGTTTCTTCAATTGTAAAAAAGCAAATCCACGAAAAAAAAATTCCTCTAATAAAGAGTTAATAAATGAAATATATAAAGCAACAAAAATAAAGTTATTTTTTGAAACTCCTATAGTTGATTGAAGTGATGCTGTAATGTTTGTTAAATCAAAGAAAGAGCCAAATGAAAAATAAGCGCCTATAATCAATAGATATACCGTCACCCCTAAAAGAAAGGGGTGTAGTATTTTTTGCTTTTTAAATGAAAATAGCTGTGAAAAAGAAGTGTTGTGATTGATCATTGCGTAACTAATCGGTATAACTAAAAATAATAGTAATTTTATTCCTGATTTCAAAGCATAATTTGGTGTCCATATTGCGTCTACCCAAGCCATAACGATACAGCTAACTGTAACCAATATTATTATTGAATTGGCACTCCTGTTCTTAGTCATGTTTACATCCCTCATTATTTTATATAAGTATTAGTAATTATAACATTAAAGGAAAATTAAAATAATTTTTTCCAATCATATGTTAATAATTAAGAAACAATGGTAGAATAATTCTCAGATGTTTCTTGAGGAGGAGATATAATGAAAAATAAATTTGAAAGACCAATGCGTTTTGGTGAGATTTTAGATGTAACTTTTCAGATTTCAAAAGGGCACTTTTCTAAATTATTTTTATTGTTACTTATTTTCATGGGTCCAATTATACTTTTGCAAGCATTAAGTGAAATCATAGCTGGATATGACCTCATTCGTGATGTTGACAATAGTCAATGGTTTGAGCAATCGCTCAACACTTATGAAGACGCTAGTTTATTAATGGCAGTTGCAGAAAGTATTGGTATAATACTCACAACTCTATTAATGACACTATTTTATCCGGTATTATTTGCTGCAATTATTTTATTAGTAAAGCGTGTGAAAGATGGAGAGGCATATACCGTTAGTGAATTAATTAAGAAAGCATTCACCCGGTTTTGGCCACTTCTATGGAGCACATTATTAATAAGTGTTATTGTATCTGCGATTTTGATTATACCAACTATAATAATACTTACTATTCTGTTCTCTAGTATAGCTACTAATGCTTTAGCAGGTATTATAACCGCTTTTCTATTATTTCTTGGTGGATTTATCGGATTTGGATTACTGTTTACCCGTTGGAGTTTCTATTTACCGGCTGTGTTATTTGATCGCGTAGCACCAGGATTAACTGCTAGTTGGAAGTTATCTAAAGGTAGAGTATGGAAGTTATTTTGGTTATATGTTGTATTTATACTAATTACATTTGCATTTATTACTGTTGTTGAGTTATTTAGCTTCTTTTTAGGAATGAGTGTACTATATGGGGTTATTCTGAACATAGTGATTTTATTTACTACTTTATTTACAGTGGTAGGATATGGTGTAATGTATTTTGATTCCGTTACACGAAATACTGCAGATGACTTAAAAGGGATGATTCATACCTATCATGAAGAAAAGCTACAATAATTAAATGTTGATCAGGGTGAGAAAATGATGGAGAGGCATGAAGCTGAAGATAAATTAAAAGCAATCTTAAATCAGCAAGAATATCAAATTTATTATCAAGATAACCGTAGTTTGATAGAAAAAATATTCGACCAAGTCGCTTCTTGGTTTGAAGATTTAGTGGATAAGTTGTTTTTTTCTGCTAACCCGTCAAATAGTATAGGTAGCTTAATTATTATTATATCTATTTTGGCTATTGTTGTAGTTGGTTTTACTATTGTTTACAAGATAAGTAGAAACGTTTTTCGTCGTAAAAAGTTCTCTAATATTCAGCCACTTCACAAGGATCAAAAACATTGGACGAGTGAGGATCATTTACAAAAAGCAAATCAATTTGAAGAGCAACAACGATATGCGAATGCAACCCGTCACTTATTTCTTTCATTCTTATTATTGTTAAATGAAAAAGGTCTAGTTAAAACACAAGCATGGAAAACAAACTGGGAATATTATGACGAATTAGTAGAAATTGATTCAAGATTAGCAAAACATTTTTATTCGTGCGCTATATTTTTCGAACAAAGTACTTATGGAAATCGTTCAATAACAAAGGAGTCCTATGCTGCATTTCGAGACGAATGGGAGAATTGGATGAGTCTCCTTAAGCAGACGAGCGATGAATGGAAGGTAGGGGAGAATGGGCATGTCGCAACAGACAACAGATAAAAAAATGTGGCTTTGGCTACTTATTCTCCTCTCTGTATTTGTATTAGTTAGTTATTTTCTCGTGCGTGATCAACCAAAGGATTACCCTGCTTATTTGTCTAAGTCACCTGCGCCAAATGGCACAAAAGCACTCTATACTTTTCTGGAGCAGGAACAGGTTGCTACAGAACGCTTGGAACATAATCCAACTCGTTTAGAAAACCTAGAAGACACATTATTAGTTATGGTTGAACCGCCACTTTTGTCAGATGAAGAAGCACTTCAACTATATGAATCCTATATGGAAAATGGCAATACGATTGTTTTATTTAAACAAAATCCAAAAGGGATGTTTGATATTGATACGAGTAATTCATTTCAAAATGTCGGTGAATCTACAGAGTTATTGGACAAGTCCTTGCATGTAAGTGTATCTTCAACGATTCGACTTGAGCACAATCCGTCAGACGTTGTGCTATTAGAGGATAAAGCTGGTGCTATTGCTATTGAACGATCATATGGAGATGGTCATTTACTTGTTGTAACCGAGCCAGAATGGTTAACAAACGAGAATATCCTAGAACAAGACCACCTTGATGCATTGTTTTCTATCATTGATTTTCGTTCTTATCAATCGATAATATTTAATGAATATATACATAACCCACCTACTGCATTTTCGAAATTGTTAGTTTATCCAAATTGGATTCTAGTAGTTTGGTTTGAAATATTTCTTTTATTAATAGGTGTTTTATGGTTAAAAGGAAAACGATTTGGTTCTATTGTTACACCTAGGGAAGCAACGGTAAGGTTCAGTAATGAAAGGATAAAAGCAATTGCTAATTGGTATTTAAAAGGAAAGAATTATCGTGATGCAGTAATGATTCAATCCGATTTTTTGAAACGTCGTTTACTAGAACGTTACGGTATTCCTTATAAAAAATCATGGGTTGAAAATATAGAGCTAATTGATCGAATCACGCCCTCACTGTCAAAAGAAGCAATACGCATCTTTGCTAAAGGCTTAGAGGAGATAGTAACGCACGAAAAGATATCTAAACAAGCATTTATATATTGGTCACAAAAAATAGATCACATACGAAAAGAGGTAGAATCAGAATGAGAGAGCAGATAGCAACATTATTAGAAACCTATGAATCTAAAGTGCTCGGACAAAATAAAAATCTCCGTTTGCTATTAACTGCATTTCTAGCAGATGGTCATGTATTAATTGAAGGCGTTCCAGGGACAGGGAAAACACAAATGGTAAAAACGTTAGCCTCTTTAGTAGGTGGTGATTTTAGTCGTATTCAATTCACCCCTGATTTATTACCAAGTGATATAACTGGAAGCACGATATATAATATGAAGGAGGGGGCCTTTCAAACGTTGCAAGGCCCGATCTTCACGAATGTTCTATTAGCGGATGAAATCAATCGAACACCTGCAAAAACCCAAGCAGCTTTATTAGAAGCAATGGAAGAAAAGCAAGTTACGATACAAGGAAAGACTTATGCATTGCCAGATGTTTTCTTTGTGGCTGCAACACAAAACCCCATTGAATTTGAAGGGACTTATCCATTGCCAGAAGCACAGCAAGATCGTTTTCTATTTAAGCTAGATGTAGATTTCCCTAGCTTAGAAGCAGAAATCAGTGTGTTACAGCAAGTAACGGGTGAAAAGCAAGATACGAAACAAGAAGCGAATGCCATATTTTCATCTGACATGTTAGATGAAGTAAGAAAAGAAGTGGCGAGTATTACATTACATGATTCAATCGCTGATTACATAACTAAAATTGTCCGCAAAACAAGAGAAATTGAAAGCTTTCAATATGGGGCTAGTACAAGAGGTGCAATTGCAATAGCAAAAACAGCAAAAGCTTGGGCATTTTTATTAGGAAGGGATTATGTAACTCCAGACGATGTAAAAGTTGTAGCGGTTCCTAGCCTGCGTCACCGTGTACAGTTATCTCCATATGCAGAAATGGAGGGAACAAACCTTGATGACATTATTCAAGAATTGGTGGGGGCGATTGCTGTTCCAAGATAGAGGAGTTTTACCAACTGCAAAGCTATTAGTGATTCTAGCTATAATCGGTTTTATTTTAACTGTGTTAGCTATTAATCACTTTTTAATACACCATGTACTTATCATGACTGCAATTTTAATAAGTATCTCATTGATTGATTTGTTATTGTCACCAAAAAGAAGTCTGTTAGAAGCTCATCGTTCTATTCCAGAAGAATTCGAGCGCCAAAAGAATCATACGATTACCGTTACCATTCAGAATAACAGTAACCGACCTTGTATGCTGCGATTTGTAGATCAGATTCCAACGTCATTTCAGACAATTTTTCCATATAATCAAATGATTAAAGCGCAGCGTATGACAGAAATAAATTATCATGTATTTCCTTTAGAGCGAGGAGAATATATGATTAATAAGCTTTATATTCGTTATAAAAGCATGCTTGGTTTATGGGAAAAACAAAAAACAGTTACGATTAGACAGGTTGCTCATGTCATTCCTAATTTAGAGGAAACGAACCGTTACTTAGCAAGTGCACAAAGATACTTGTTGCATGAAGGAATAAAAATACGTAAGCAGAAAACAGGCATGGGGGAATTTTCTAAGGTTCGTTCGTATGTCGTTGGTGATGATCCAAGAAAAATAAATTGGCATCAATCTGCAAAGTTACAAGAAGTGATGACAAATGAATATGAGCCAGAGCACGGAAAGCACATTACACTGTTAATTGATTGTGGCAGAATGATGGGGGTGGAGCTAGATAAAGGAAATCGATTAGAGAAAGTATTGGAGGCAACGATAGCTACTGCTGCAGCGGCATTAAAAAATGGTGATTACGTATCTGTTGTTGCTTTTTCAAGTAAGATACATACGTATGTTGCTCCAGCGAAAGGATTAGAACATTTACAAGTTATCTTGCGTGCGGTGTATGCGTTACAAGTTGATGCTAGTGAATCAAATTATACAAATGTTTTGCACTATGTCCAATTAAAGCAAAAGAAACGTAGCTTACTATTGCTTTTTAGCGATGTTGATACGTTTGTTTATGAGGAAACGATCTTGCATTCATTACAACAAATTAGAAAAAAACATTTGTTTATAATCATTGGGATTGAGGACGAACAATTACAAGCTAAGCGTAACATTTATCCTTTAACTGTGCGAATAGCAATGGAAAAAACGATTGCACAAAAGCAATTACAATTTAAAGCAAAGCAAATAAAGTAAGTTTGGGAAACGAGGCTTCGTTGTGTTAGAAGCCCCTGAAGATCGGTTAGCTGTAACTGCTATTTCCTACTATATTGATCAGCTGAATAGAGGGGTGCTCTAGTCTTTTTTTGTAATAAATGATAACCGATTAACATGTAAGCAATCATTGCGACGACGCTTGTAATTGCAACAGTATATTTTATTTCTAAAGACAAATCGGCTGGTGTAATATACCCTTCTATGAGGCCAGCAACAATAAATAATGGAATGGTACCTAACAGTAATTGTACTGAGCGTACTGCTTGCACTTTAAGGTGATATACTCTAGAAAAGTTTTTCGGTACGAATAAACGATATCCCATGAGCAAACCTGCTCCTCCTACAATGAAAATAGCAGTAAGCTCAATCATTCCGTGAGGGACAATGTAAGCCCAAAAAATATAAGAACTATCTGCATTCCAAAAGTATCCTGCCAATGCGCCAATAAGTATGCCATTATAAATTAGCACATATAGTGTTAATATTCCAAAAGTGATGCCACCTACAAAAGCAAGGATAGCAACACGTATATTATTGGTCATGATTTGAGCAGACATTAGCGGGGCATTTCCTGCATTTTGATTTGCTTCTAGCTGACTAGGATCTGCAATGTTTTGTACCATGTCGCTAGGAAGAATTTTGTAAATATGTAATGGGTTTTCAATGACTGCTAAGAAGCTTGCTATTGCTCCTAGTGTAAATAAGAGCATTGCAATGACTATAGCTTGCCATTGATCTAATAATAAACCAATAAATTTTGTACTTAAAAAATGCTGCATTTGTTTCCAAGATGATCGTTCGGTTTGGTATAAAAGGTTATGTGCCTTTGCCACCAATTCATTTAGATAACGGGTCACTTCATCGTTGGGAAAGTAGGTTTGACTATAGGATAAATGCTGTGTTGTTTTTTGGTATAAGTATTCAAATTCATTAATGTTCGTTTGATTCATAGAATTTCTTTTTCGTAATGTGTAAATAGATGCTTCTAGCGCCATCCATTCACTCCGATGTTGCTGAATAAATGTTTTTAATTGCACAATAATCACCTTTACTTGAAATTTACTTTATTATTATTATAAATGCTACAGTTAAAAATTGATAGTATTATGGAACAAATTAACTATGAACGGAGGGGAAAATGTGACAGACTGGTATGGACAACAAACAGATATTAGAACACCGGAGTTTGTATCACTACAGTTTCAGGTGGCTGGTTTAGGAAGTAGAGCAGCTGCTTTTATAATCGATCAGTTTATTTTACTTATTGTAAATACTATATTATTTATCGGTTTACTACTCGTAATGGATACGGACTTTAATCTATTTTACTTATTTGATAATGGAGGATTGTTAATAGCAATCGTAATCATCTTGTTTTTTATTATTAATTTTGGATATTATATATTCTTTGAGTTTCTGTGGGGTGGTAAAACGATAGGAAAACGAGTGATTGGCCTTCGTGTTATTCAAGATAGTGGACATCCAATGACATTATTATCTTCTGTTATTAGGAATATGATGCGTTTAGTTGATGCATTACCTTCTTTATATTTCGTTGGAATGTTGCTTGTATTTCTACATCCAAAGCATAAGCGATTAGGGGATTTGACAGCAGGTACAATTGTTATCTATGATAATCAAATGAAAAAAAGAAATAAAAAGTCAGTAATTGATAAAATTATTGACATGCGTCGATTATCTAAAAATGATTTAATACTAAACGACATGGTTATTAATCAATTCACTCAAAAAGATTGGGAACTATTAAACACCTTTTGTCAGAGGTATGATACGCTCCCATTACATGAAAAAAGACAATTGACTTATGAAATTGCGGAAATACTGTTTCCTAAATTAGACCTCACCATTGATAACAAAAGTGTGGTAGACACGGAGAATACACTATTTATTTTGTATTTATATTTAAAAGATCAGTGGGCATATGATTGGCATGCATAAATATATTTAGACTGCTAAAAAGACTCTACATGGAGTCTTTTTCTTTTTAAAAAACAAAGATAGAATAAAAAATGCTTATAAAACGGAAACTTTTATTTAATAGAAAGCATTTAAGTTTCCAATCCAATTTAATTATGATACCGTATTTTGATGAAGGGGATGAATAATTTGCATGCGAGACAACTTGAAATTCTTCGTTTGCTCTTATTAAAAGAGAAAGAATATATTTTAATTGGTGATATTGCAGAGACGCTATCCTTTTCGGAAAAAACGATCCGGAATGACTGCGATACAATTGAAGTATTTTTAGAAAAGCATTACCAAGCTAAGTTAATTAGAAAGCCAGGAGCAGGCGTTTCTATCGAGATAGAAAAAGAAGAATTAACACAACTATATCATTTTTTGCATCAACAAAATAATAAGCAATCCGATCAAACAGATTTAGGTGATGATGACTTACAAGCATTAGCCTACCGATTATTAATAAATAAATCTGCTACATCGATTCAAGATTTTGCTGAAGACTTTTATGTTACAAAAACGGCGATAAAAAAAGCATTAGATATGCTCGAACCATGGTTCGCAAAAAAAGATCTTCGGTTAATAATAAGACAGCGCATAGGAGTATCACTTAAAGGTTCAGAGCAGAACAGAAGAGTAGCACTAGTTACGCTAGATCAATTAGGTTCAAAAAAATATCCTTCTTCACCTTTTGTATATCGTTATTTTCAAGCTTACGAGTTAGATATTTTGAGAAAAAAATTAACTCAATTTCAAGAAAAGTATTCTTTTTTCCTAACAGATGATAGCTTTGATACCATAACAACATATTTATTATTAATGATTAAACGGTCTAAAATGAGGGAATTCGTCACAATTACAGAAAAAGAAGCAATATATATAAAAGAAAAACCTGAATATCACTGGATTAGTAAATTCGTTTATGAAATTGGTGATACATTTAAAGTACCTATTCCTCATAGTGAAATAATCTATTTGTCCATGCAAATATTAGGGGCGAAAATACATTTCAATAAGGCTGAACCACGATTATTAGACGTAGAAATGGAGAAAAAAGCAATAGACATTTCTAATGAATTATCTAAACGGTTAACGATTATTACATTAAATCCTTTTGAACAGGATCGTCAATTATTAGAAGGATTGAAGCTACATCTATACACAATGTTTACTCGTTTAAGCTTTGATTTGCACTCAGACAATCCTTTAGTACATGATATAAAGAAAATGTATCCTTACATGTTTAATACACTTCTATTTGTTTTGCAAGATATGAAGAGTAGGCTACCTTATGAATTGCCAGAAGATGAAGTTGCTTACCTAACCTTGCATTATCAAGCAGCCAAAGAGAGAATTCACCACAGAAAGAAAAAAGGTCCAGAAATTGTCCTTGTCTGTCATATGGGAATGGGTGTATCTGAAATTCTTCGTTCTAAAATTAATGTTCGTTTTCCTGAAATTAAAATTATTGCTACAGTGTCAAAGCGAGAATTACCTGAATTTTTGTTAGATCACAATCCAGATTTAATTGTAACAACTACTCCAATTGGTTTAGAAAAACACCGCGAAGTGACTGTAACTCCCTTATTCACTAAGGCTGATGAGAAAAGACTAATGTATTTCTTTAAAGAACAATCAAGTAGACAAGTAAAAATGTTTGATTTAAGTCAGTTTATTAATGCTGACTTTGTTTTTTTACGGGTTAAAGTTAACGATCAGTTTGAGTTAATTGAAAAACTAGCTACCCGCTTATATGAACAAGGATACGTTGAACAGAATTATTCTTATCAAGCGTTGATTAGAGAAAAAACCTCAGCAACAACAATAGGTGGTGGGATTGCCATTCCACACGCTGATCCTAAGTTAGTTATCCATTCAACGATTGCCGTTGCTACATTAGAACAACCGATTGATTGGGACGGGGAGAAAGTATCTCTTGTATTTATGTTAGCACTTAAAAATGAAACAATTAATAATAAGCAGCTTTTCCGACGTTTGACAGCTTTGACAGAGCAACCAACTCATGTGGAAAGTTTGACGAAAGAAACAGATAAATGGAGATTCTTACAAAATATTTAAGTTATAACGAATAGACAATAAGGAATAAAACCACCTTTACCACAGAAACGGAAGAAATTAAAATTTTATTTTTTTTTATTTAGATTAAACTAACAGTATAACAATTTTATAAAAAGGAGAATGGGTTATGAAATTGGTAGCGATTACTTCGTGTCCAAATGGTATTGCACATACCTATATGGCTGCAGAGAACTTGCAAAAAGCTGCAGATGAATTAGGTATTAAAATGACAATAGAAACACAAGGTTCTATTGGTGTTGAAAATGAATTGTCGGCTAAAGACATTGAGGAAGCAGACGGTGTCATTATTGCAGCAGATAAAACAGTAAACAAGGATCGGTTTATAGGTAAGAAGCTTATTGCTGTTGGGGTACAAGAAGGGATTCGTAATCCTGAAAAATTAATTAAAAGAATAAAAGATAGCCAAGCTGACGTTTATCAGGGAAATTCAAATGCTGATGATAAGCAAGCAAAAATGCCGACACGTGCAGATAACGATAAGCAAAATCCGATTTATCGCCATTTAATGAATGGTGTGTCATTTATGGTTCCATTTATTGTGGTTGGTGGATTATTAATTGCAATTGCACTAACCATTGGTGGTCAAGCTGGTGCAGAGGGCATTAAAATACCAGAAGATTCCATTTGGAAGACCATTGAACAAATAGGTGCAGCTTCCTTTAGTTTTATGGTACCAATACTAGCGGGCTATATTGCTTATAGTATTGCTGATCGTCCTGGTCTAGCCCCAGGTATGATTGGAGGGTATATTGCTGCAAATGGAAGCTTTTATGGTAGTGAAGCAAGTGCTGGATTTTTAGGAGGAATTATAGCTGGTTTCTTAGCTGGTTATGTTGCGTTATGGATTAAGAAAATCAAAGTACCAAAAATGGTACAGCCTATTATGCCGATTATCATTATACCAGTGATAGCTTCACTTATTGTAGGCTTAGCATTTGTTCTTTTGATTGGAGCTCCAGTTGCACAAGTGTTTGAATCACTCACAAATTGGTTAGCTGGTATGCAAGGAACAAGCTCAATTTTGCTAGCGCTCATATTAGGTGCGATGATTTCTTTTGATATGGGTGGTCCAGTAAATAAAGTTGCTTTCTTATTTGGTTCTGCAATGATCGCCGAAGGAAACTATGAAATTATGGGGCCTATTGCTGTTGCTATTGCAGTACCACCAATTGGTTTAGGACTTGCTACGTTTATGTTCAAAAATAAATTTGAGTCTGCACAGCGTGAAACAGGAAAAGCATCATTTACAATGGGGTTATTTGGTATTACGGAAGGTGCAATACCTTTTGCGGCTCAGGATCCACTACGGGTCATTCCTAGTATTATGATTGGTTCAATGACTGGCTCTGTTATAGCTATGGTAAGTAACGTAGGTGATCGAGTGGCTCACGGAGGTCCGATTGTTGGATTTTTAGGAGCGGTGGACAATGTATTTATGTTCTTTGTAGCAATTATTATTGGTTCGTTTGTTACAGCGTTTATGATTAAATTACTTAAGAAAGATGTTTATTGTTCTGATAAAACTGTTGTAACGGAGGGGGATGTAGTAAATAAGGTAGAAGTAAGTGAAAACACCGAAGAAGTACTGCAGCCCAAGAATGAAGATAAAAAAAATCAATCGGTTGAAATAAATAAATTAACAGATATTTTAACTTTAGATTTAATTGATACGAAATTAAAAGCTGATACGAGAGATGACGTTATTGATAAGATGATCGAAAAACTTGATGAAAATGGTGCTCTAACTTCAAAAAATAAATTTAAGCAAGCTATCTTAGCTCGTGAAAAAGAAAATAGTACTGGAATTGGTATGAATGTTGCTATACCACATGGAAAATCTGATGCTGTTACAAAACCTCGTGTTGTTTTTGGGATAAAGTCAGAAGGTGTAGATTGGTATAGTTTGGATGGATCTATGGCTAAGCTGATCTTTATGATTGCTGTACCAAAGCATACAGAAGGGGATGCACATTTAAAAATACTTCAAATGTTATCACGTAAGTTAATGGATGATGCATTCCGTGACAAGTTATTAGAGGTACGCTCAAAAGAAGAAGCATATGAATTGTTAGATGAAATCAAATAGATGATAAACAAAAAACAGTTAGCACACGTGATTCGTGGGCTAACTGTTTCTTTTTAGAAAATATAAATAAAAATGTATTGTCTAAATTAGTTAATCAAAGCTTGTAATGGAGCGGGGATTCGTCCGCCTCTTTGGATCATTTTTGCTGAACTAAATGGATTAACACCCATGACTGGAGCGCGACCTAATAAGCCACCAAATTCAACCGTATCACCTTCTGTTTTCCCGATTACAGGGATCACACGTACGGCTGTTGTCTTCTTGTTGATCATCCCGATTGCAGCTTCATCTGCTATAATTGCTGATAATGTTTCTGGTGTTACATCACCTGTCAGTGCGATCATATCTAGCCCAACCGAACAGACACATGTCATTGCTTCTAATTTTGATAAAGTAAGGGCGCTATCTTCTATCCCTTTAATCATTCCATTATCCTCACTAACTGGAATGAAGGCACCACTTAATCCACCAACGTATGAACTAGCCATTGCGCCACCTTTTTTGACAGCGTCATTCATTAACGCTAAAGCGGCAATCGTACCGTGTGTTCCTACACGTTCTAGACCAATTTCCTCTAAAATCTCTGCCACACTATCATTCATTGCATTGGTTGGGGCTAAGGATAGATCCATGATACCAAACGGAACATCAAGACGTTTCGCCACTTCACGACCAAGTAATTCACCAGCGCGTGTAATTTTAAACGCTGTTTTCTTAATGATGTCTGATACTTCGCCTAAATCAACATCGGGATAACGTTTTAATGCATTAAGCACAACGCCAGGGCCACTTACGCCAACACTTAATACTGCTTCTCCTTCTCCAGCACCATGAAAAGCACCAGCCATAAATGGATTGTCTTCAACAGGATTACAGAAGGCAACAAATTTTGCACAACCGATACTACTATTTTCTTTCGTATTCTCAGCTGTTTGTTTAATAATCGTTCCCAACTGTTTTACTGCATCCATATTAATTCCTGTTCGAGTAGTACCAATAGAGACAGAAGCACAGACACGTTCTGTTACGCTCAACGCGTCAGGTAATGCATCAAGTAATGTTTGGTCTCCCTTAGTAATCCCTTTATGTACGAGAGCGGAGAATCCACCAATAAAATCTACGCCAACTTTTTTTGCGGCTTGATCTAATGTTTTTGCTAGATCAATCGCTTCCTCACGCGAATGATTACCTAGAATTTCAGCTATTGGTGTGATTGAAATCCGTTTATTAATAATTGGAATGCCATATTCTTTTTCTACTTGTTCCGCAACAGGTTTTAATTTCTCTGCATACGTTGTAATTTTATTATACACATTTTTTTGTACTGTTTTAAAATCAGAATCAGCACAATCTCTTAGGCTAATTCCCATCGTTACTGTACGAATATCTAAACTTTCCATTTGCACCATGCGAATGGTTTCTTGTATTTCTGTAAAAGCAACTGCCATCTTTATTCCACTCCTTTATACACGATGCATCGATTTAAATACATCTTCAAGTTGAATGCTAATTGTGAGATCAAGTTCTTTTTCGATTACTTCAAAATCTTTCATTAAACGATCTAAATCCTCTGTGTTTCTCATATCAACAAGCATAATCATCGTAAAGAAATCTTGTAATATGGTTTGACTAATATCAAGGATATTCATTTGATTATTAGCTAGGATGCTTGTTACTTTTGAAATAATGCCAACCTGATCCTTGCCGAGTACACTTACTACTGCGCGTTTTTGCATTTTTTTCACCTCATTAGTTAATTAAAATAAAAAAGATTGAAGAATGTTCTTCAATCTCAGGGACAATAACAGCATGGATACAATGGTGTTATGTCTTCTGTCCTGTTGCCTGAGATTGTGAATCCTTCGGCGTCGCTTGAACGAACTCTCCAGAAGTTGCTCCTATTATAGTGTAACCCATAATATTCATTGCAGTATATAATTTATTTCGATCAATAAAAAGATAGTAACAGTTTCCGATATGAACGTCAATAGATAATACATAGGATTGGAAAAGGGATACGCCATTGCGTATCCCTTATTAATAACTTACCAATCTTCACAAGTATAAAAATTTTATTTAATTGTTTTGTTTGATTAAATTGCCGCGGTATGTTCCACCTGGATGCTTTTAACCTAAACGATATAAGCCCTACCTCTCTTATATCCTTACGACTCCGAAGTCGATCCAGTGTGAATAAGTCTTGCTATTCGTATATAATGTTCCGTTTTATATACATTGAAAAACATGGGCAGATGCCATCATTCTAACTTGCTTCATGAATTATCTGGTAAAGCTTTATATATTATTATCTAATAACTATTCTTATTTGTCAAGTATATCTTTATATGTAAGCTTCCGATTCATGATATAGTTAGTGTAGTTGAATGAATGGAGGGGCTATATAATGAATAAAAAAGATATTCGCTTAATTGCGTTAGATTTGGATGGTACGGTTTTACATACAGATCTTACTGTTTCAATAGAAAATGAGCGTGCAATTAAACAGGCGATAAAAAATGGAGTGGAAGTTATTTTTGCAACGGGTAGGCATTACAGCACATGCGTTGACTATGCGAGAGCATTAGGTGTGAAGTATCTCATAACAGTTAATGGGGGAGAAATTTGGACAACAGATGGTGAACTTTTGGACAGAAATCCGTTACTTCCAGAAGCTTTAAATAAATTTAAACAGATACATCAAACTTACAATCCGTGGACGTGGCTAGTCTCGACTGAAAAAGTATGGAGAAATGAACACCCAAGTGATTATGATGCACATACGTGGCTTAAGTACGGTTTTGACATAACAGAAGATGAGGTTAGGAAGAAAATTATTGACGAGTTAGCTGGTGAAACAGACATTGAAGTAACTAATTCAAGCCCTACCAATTTAGAGGTTAACGCAGTAGGAATAAACAAAGCACGTGCAATTGAAAAGCTGTGCGAAAAGTTAGATATTAAAATGAATCAAGTAATGACAATGGGAGATAGTCTAAATGATATCAAAATGATTGAAGAATCCGGCTTCGGTGTTGCGATGGAGAACGCGCAAGATGAAGTGAAAAAAGTAGCTGATTGGGTGACGACACACCATACAAAAGATGGTGTTGCAGAAGCGATCAATAAATGGGTTGTTGAATAATTGGACTTTTCTAAAAATTATACATTGCATGATTGTGTTTTTTGGTATAAGTTAGTATGTGGAGTATGAGTTGCGTGAAGCTATATTTCAACGTATCATAGAAGAAGGAATACATAATAAAGGAGCGAACAAAATGGCAAAACAGCAATTTGGAGTTATCGGCCTAGCTGTCATGGGTAAAAACCTAGCGTTAAATGTTGAAAGTAGAGGCTACGGTGTTTCTGTATTTAACAGAACATATCAGAAAACAGCAGACTTTTTAAATAATGAAGCAAAAAATAAAAATTTTGTTGGTGCTGAGTCAATTGAAGAATTTGTTGATTCTTTAGAAAAACCTCGCAAAATCATGCTAATGGTAAAAGCAGGACCTGCAACGGATGCGACGATTGAATCGTTAAAGCCATTATTAGATGAAGGCGATATTATCATTGATGGTGGTAATACGTTCTATCAAGATACAATCCGAAGAAATAAAGAGCTAGATCAATCTGGTATTCATTTTATTGGAACAGGAGTCTCTGGTGGGGAAGAAGGGGCATTAAAAGGACCTTCAATTATGCCAGGAGGACAAAAGGAAGCTTACGATTTAGTAGCGCCAATCTTTGAATCTATTTCTGCTAAAGTAGAGGGCGATTCTTGTGTCACTTATATTGGTCCGAATGGAGCAGGCCATTATGTCAAAATGGTACACAACGGCATTGAATATGGTGATATGCAATTAATTGGTGAAGCATATTTCATCATGAAGCATGTTTTAGGTTATGATGCAGATAAATTACACCAAGTATTTGCAGATTGGAACAAAGGTGAATTAGATAGTTATCTGATTGAAATTACAGCGGATATCTTTACGAAAAAAGATGAAGAGACTGGAAAGCCAATGGTCGACGTAATCTTAGATACAGCTGGTCAAAAGGGAACAGGAAAATGGACAAGTCAAAGTTCATTAGATCTGGGAGTACCATTACCTGTCATTACAGAATCTGTGTTTGCTCGCTTTATTTCAGCAATGAAAGAAGAACGAGTAAAAGCAAGTAAAATTCTTCAAGGTCCATCTGCACAAGAAAAAGCATATGAAGGAAATGAAGATGAGTTAGTTGAAGCAATTCGCAAAGCGCTTTACATGAGTAAAATCGTTTCTTATGCACAAGGTTTTGCACAAATGCGTGCAGCTTCTGAGGAAAATGACTGGAACTTACGCTATGGCGATATTGCAATGATTTTCCGTGGTGGATGTATTATCCGTGCGCAATTCTTACAGAAAATTAAAGAAGCATACGATCGTGACCCAGCATTGGCAAACCTTTTACTTGATCCTTATTTTAAAGAGATTGTTGAAACATATCAGTCATCTCTTCGTAAAGTACTTACTATTGCGATGGAACGTGGTATTCCGGTTCCAGGATTTGCAAGTGCGCTAGCATACTTTGATAGCTATCGTACAGAAACGCTTCCGGCAAACTTATTACAAGCACAACGCGATTACTTCGGTGCTCATACGTATCAACGTATCGACAAAGAAGGCGTATTCCATACAGAATGGCTTGATTAAGCATAGTGGGTGTTTGAACTAAATATACAGCATTAAAAAGCGAACGATCATTTATATGATCGTTCGCTTTTATAGTTACTGATTATAATTTCCACCAATGGTGTCCGTTAGCTCCTAGTAATTCATCACCTGCTTTTGGACCACATGTACCAGAGGTGTAGTTAGGAAATGCAGCTTTATTTCCTTCCCATGCATTAGAAATAATATCAATGTATTTCCAAGATAGAGCTACCTCATCCCAGTGTACGAAGTTTGTTGAATCGCCATGTAAGCAATCATTTAACAATACTTCATACGCTTCTGGTGTATAACTATCTTCTGCATGTTTTTTATCATAATACATTGTAATTGGTTTACTTGTAGTATCATAATCCCCTTTTTTAGCATTCAAATGTAGGGTGATTTTCTCATCTGGGTGTGCTTGGATAACAAGTAAGTTAGGATCGATGGTGTCGCCTTTTTCTTTATATAAATTAATTGGTAAGTCTTTAAATTGAATAACAATCTCAGTTGATTTTTTTGCCATTCGTTTACCTGTTCTAACATAGAATGGGACGCCAGCCCAACGGAAATTATCGATCATAAATTTAGCCGCTACATACGTTTCAGTGTTGGAATCCGGATCAACGCCATTGCTTTCGCGATAGGCATCTAGTTCTTTTCCGTTGATTTCACCACGATCGTATTGTCCACGAACGAAGTATTGATCTACGTCATTTTCGTTAATCTCCTTCAAACTACGTAATACTTTTATCTTCTCATAACGAATATCGTCAGGATTTAGTCTAGCGGGTGGCTCCATTGCTAATAGAGAAACCATTTGTAACATATGGTTTTGAACCATATCTCGCAATGCACCTGATTCATCATAATAACGTCCTCGTTCTTCTACGCCAAGTGTTTCACTAGAAGTCACTTGGATATTTGAAATGTAATGATTGTTCCATAAAGGCTCGAATAAAGCATTCGCAAATCGGACAACTTCAATATTTTGAATCATATCTTTACCTAAATAGTGATCAATGCGATAAATTTGATCCTCATCAAAAGCATGTCGAATTTGATTGTTTAACTGCTGCGCTGTTTCAAAATTATGACCAAATGGCTTTTCAATGATAAGTCGTGTCCAACCAGTATTATTTGTAACACCTTGTGATTTCAAGTTGGCGGCAATCGTTCCAAAAAAGTTAGGTGCCATTGCTAGATAGAACAATCTGTTTCCGTCCGTTTCATGCTTTTCATCTAACTCATTAATAAATGCATTTAATTTCTGATAATGGGTAAGATCTTGTACATCAAATGGATTGTAATGGAAATGAGAAGCGAAATCGTCTGGATTAATATGAGGATCATTAAATTCCTCAATTGATTTCTTTATATTGTTACGGAAATCTTCATTTGTAAGTGGTCGCCTTGCTACACCAATTACTGCGAAGTTTTCAGAGAGTTTACCATTTCGATATAAGCGATATAGAGATGGATAAAGCTTTCGGTTAGCTAAGTCTCCTGTCGCTCCGAAAATAATAATTACTGCTTTTGGCGTATGATATGTCATTGACTATTACTACCTCTCTTTTTAAGTTAATTAAATAAATTGGTTTAAACACTTTACTATTTAGACATGTTCTTTTGTAAAAGAAAAAAAGAAATAAAATACCTTACTATACAATATCACGTAAACATATTGAGATAAACTATTTTACATTGCACAACAAAAACGGTTATAATTTTTTTAGCTATGTACTATAGTATCACGTATTCTGAAAATAACAAATATTTTTTAAAATTTATCTGGAGGTTTATCATGAAGCGGTATAAAGGTTTTTTAATTGATTTAGATGGAACAGTATATAGAGGCACAGAAAAAATTGATGCAGCTATTACATTTGTTAAAGAATTAAATAAACGAAACTTGCCATACTTATTTGTAACTAATAACTCTACGAAGCATCCAAAAGAGGTAGCAGAAAAGTTACAAGAGATGGATGTTCCGGCAACAGAGAAACAAGTATTCACAACAAGTATGGCTACGGCAGCATATATAGCTGAACAAAAATCTAGAGCGCGCGTATATACTGTTGGTGAGAAAGGTTTACATCAAGCTTTAATGGAAGAAGAGTTAGAATTAGCTGATGAAAATGTAGATTTTGTTGTAATGGGATTGGATCGTGAAATTACATATGAAAAATTAGCGATTGGAGCATTAGAAATTCGTAAAGGAGCAACCTTTGTAGCCACAAACGGTGATGTAGCATTACCAACTGAACGAGGATTTTTGCCAGGGGCAGGGTCATTAATTTCTGTCTTATCTGTGACAACTGGAGTGAAACCGAAATTTATTGGTAAACCAGAATCTATTATTGTGGAACAAGCATTGGAAGTGTTAGGTACAAGTAAAGAAGAGACGATTATGATTGGTGATAATTATCATACCGACATTCTAGCAGGTATTCATGCAGGGGTTGATTCATTATTAGTCCACTCTGGTGTAACTAGTAAAGAAGATTTAACGACAGTGGATGTACAGCCAACATATACCATTGATAGCTTAGCCGAGTGGACCATTGAATAAGTATTAAAATAACTATGAGCAGAAGTAATATTGTATGGTAGTAATAGGTCTAACAAACTTCGGCATTTATTAGCTGTTATCGCTGTGTGTGTTTTTGAAGTTCATATAGGTCATCTAATTTTTCTGTCACATAAGCGTGCGCATCTTCAATTGCTTGGTTGTAAATGATTGGTGCAATGTCTTTAAGGATGAAATCAAGTGTGAACGAAGCGGATAATTCGCCAATTTCTTGGTCGTGTGTGCTTTCAAAATGGTACTGTATTTTACTTATTACATCTTGTTTTGTTTCTTTTGTAAATGTGATTGCTTCTGACATCGTATTGCTCCTTATCTGTTTTTGTTTAGTATATCAGAGAGAAAGGTGGATTAGAATGGCGAATATAAAATTTGAAATTGTAAAAACTATTGGTGTCCTTTCTGAGTCAAGTACAGGCTGGCGTAAAGAATTAAACCTCATTTCATGGAATGAACGCGAACCCAAATATGATTTAAGAGATTGGTCTCCCGATCATGAAAAAATGGGAAAAGGCATTACTTTATCCGAACAAGAAGTTACACAATTAAAAGCTATTTTAGCAAAAGAAGACTAGCTTTTATAAATTAGAGGCTTGTAATATTCCGTTAAGGGGTATAGATTATAAATGGTTACACTATTTTTTATGTTAGAGGAGAGAGAGTTTGATGTTCAAAAAAATGTTTGGCAAAAAGGAAGAAGTAACAGTTACTAATAAAGAAGTTGTACTTGCCCCAGTGACAGGCGAACTTGTTTCATTAGAAGAAGTTCCGGATCCTACATTTTCTGAAAAAATGATGGGAGATGGCATTGCAATTAAGCCTACGGAAGGAACTTTTGTTGCACCTGTTTCAGGTGAAATTGTTAACTTGTTTCCAACAAAGCATGCGATAGGAATTTTATCAGAAGCTGGTGTGGAATATTTGTTGCACATTGGTTTAGAAACAGTTTCTTTAGAGGGGCAAGGTTTTGAAGCACATGTGAAGCAAGGTGATAAAGTTAAAGCAGGAGATAAATTGGTAACAGTTGACTTGGATTTTGTAGCGGAAAAGGCTGCTACGATTACGCCACTTGTTATAACAAATGAAACACAATCTATTGATAAAGTAGATTCAAAATCTGTTATAAAGGGTGAAACTACAGTATTAACTGTCCAAGTGAAATAATTAGCATGTGTAAAATTTATGCAAAAAACCGAACGATTGCAATCGTTCGGTTTTTTTTATTTTATTTAGTTGCTTTTTGTAATTTTTGAATCATTTTTAATGATTTACCTGTTCCAATTGCAACGGATTCTAACGGGTTTGGTGCTAAATGAACAGGAACATGAATTTTATTAGCTAACCATTCCTGCATACCTTTAATAAGTGCCCCTCCACCTGCGATAGTTATTCCGTGATCGACAATGTCTCCACTTAATTCAGGTGGACAACTTTCTAATGTTGCATGAATCGTTTCTAAAATAGATAGTAGGGATTCGCGGATCGCATCTTGTATTTGCGTGGACGTAACAGTAATCACTCGAGGCAATCCAGTAACTAGATCGCGACCTCTTACTTCCATTGTTTCTTCTGGATGATCAATTAATGCATAACCAATCTCCATTTTAATTTTCTCAGCCGTACTTTCACCAATCAAGATATTGAAATGACGGCGAATGTACTGAATGATTTCTTCATCCAATTTATCTCCGCCGATCCTAGCTGATTTACAAGACACAACACCTCCGAATGATATAATTGCAACTTCACTAGTCCCTCCACCTATATCAACAATAACACTAGAAATCGGTTCATCTACTGGAAGGTCAGAACCGATTGCGGCTGCAATTGGTTCTTCAATTAAATGGACTTCTTTAGCGCCATAACTTTTTACTGCGTTATGAATTGCTCTTCGTTCTACCGATGTACTTCCTGAAGGTGTACAAACGACAACGGTAGGTTTTCGCATAGAGACACCGGCTTTTTTGCTTACTTTCTTTAAAATTTCTTTAAGCATTTGTGCGGTAATATCATAATCTGCAATAACGCCATCTTTTAGAGGGCGAATCGGAACAATGTGCCTAGGAGTTTTTCCAACCATTTCTTTCGCTTCTTTTCCTACAGCGACTACTTGATTATTTTGAGAGTTAATTGCAACAACAGAAGGTTCATTTAAAATAATTCCTTTTGCTTTTGTGTATACAAGGATATTTGCCGTTCCTAAATCTATGCCAATCTCAGCATTTGAAAACATGATGCTTCCTCCAATGGTGTTCATATTTCATTTATAAATATTCTAGCAACCCCTTTGTTTTTTGGGGGTTATCCAACAGTTTTTATCCTGTTTTAACTTTACTTTAATGTTTTTTAGTTTTGGCAAAAAAGAGATAGCTATACAGTTTACCTCTTCAAATTTTTTAATTTTATTTACATGTTTGCAACGATAAATAATTTAACTCTTTCTACCTTTCAAACGACGAACAGCAATGTATTTTATCTTCTCTACATATCATCCTTTACTTCCTATAAGCATATCGCTCGTCCTTTCACTTAAATCTTATAGGTATTGTAACACCCCTATTTTTATACGAAAAGTTTCACGCATTTCATCTTTGCAAAAGTTATTCTATAATAGAGGGTGAAAAGCTATTTTCAAATTTATTGAGAGGGGAATATGACTTTTAACGAGTCTACAAAGGGAAAAGTTCTATTAGTTGCACAAGAACAGATCTTTTTGAATGTACAGTAGTTATTAAAGAAATCGAATCAAAGAGGTGTAATTTTTGAAAACAATAGGTATTTATCTATATGCAGGTTTATTAGTTTTAAAAAGTTTTCCTAATTTAATCAAAGTGAGACGTATTCCTGATCATATTCCATTTAGTGAAAAAGGAAAACGTATTTTCAAAACGCCAAAGGAAGTCTCACAAAAGGTTTTTAAACGGACAAAGTCAACCATTGATGTGAGGGGAACAAACAAACTACCAGAAGGTCCAGTCTTATTTGTGTCCAATCATCAAGGGCTATTCGATATTATTGTTCTACTTGGATATGTCGATAAACCGATGGGGTTTATCTCCAAACAAGAAATAAAAAAAATACCAATTATTTCGTCATGGATGAAAGAATTAAAATGTGTCTTTATTGATCGATCGAACCGAAGAGCTGCGATAAAAGTGATCGATGATGGCATTGAAAGTTTAAAAGCAGGCCAATCGATGGTAATTTTCCCAGAAGGAACAAGGACTCGAGGGAAAGCAGTTCAATCATTTAAATCGGGGAGTCTTCGCTTAGCAACACGAGCGAATGTTCCAATCGTTCCAATTGCCATCGATGGAACATATAAAATTTTTGAAGAAAATGATATGAAAGTGAAGGGGGGGCATGTATCTCTAACTATATGTGATCCGATGATGCCAGATCAATACAAAGAGATGAAAAATCATACGATAGCTGAACAATTACAACAAACTATTGAATCGGTCATTGCTAATCCAATAAATAAAGTATCTTAATGTCATTTTTGTTTAATCAGCAAAATTAATTTTTTTAAAAAAAGGTGTTTTATGCGTATAATAGGAGTAATTCAATAGAATAGGTGGTATAGCTATGATAAATGTATTATTTATTTGTTTAGGAAATATTTGTAGATCTCCAATGGCGGAAGCAATCTTTCGACAATTAACAGAAGAAGAGGGCATTGCTGATCAATTCCATGTTGATTCAGCTGGAATTGGCGATTGGCATGTTGGTTTGCCCCCTCATGAAGGTACTAGAAAAGTCCTAGATCAAAAAAATATTTCATATCAAGGTATGAAAGCAAGACAAGTGGTGAAACAAGATTGGGAGACATTTGATTATATTATTGCGATGGATGAGCAAAATATTCATGATCTTGAAACGATTCGTAAAGAAGTGGAAGGTGTAACGGTTGCTAAGTTAATGGATTATGTTGAAAAAGCCGAAGAAGAAAATGTTCCTGATCCATACTTTACGAAAAATTTTGATTACACGTATCATTTGGTAAGCAAAGGATGTAGTGCGTTATTGTCAGAAATAAAGCAAAAACGAGGTGTGTGAGTTTGAAAAAGAGTTTATTAACCAAAGGTATTGTAGTAGGAGCGATTGTCGGCGGTGCACTTACGTTTTTTGATCGAGATACGCGTATGTCAGTTAAGTCCAAGCTAAGGAAGGTTAATCGAAAAACAACTTTTTTAATGACGCATCCGTCTGATGTTGTCGCTGAAATTAGAAATCAGTATGAATCAATGTCTACACTAATGCTTAAAGGTTTTGATACGGCTTTGGATTTTATTAATGAGTTTCAAAGTATTGTCAATCAAATCGACGAAAAAAAGAAACGGTAGTTGGATAACGTGATCAGATAGCTGTAAGTTGATAAATAAAATCACAGTTAGATAATGCTGGAGAAGGGGAATAAAGAAAATGAAAAAAGTTATCTCTTTTTTAACACAACTGCTTAAGCGGATTGGTGAAGATGATGTAACTGGACTATCAGCCCAGTTAGCTTACTTTTTATTGTTGTCTTTATTTCCTTTTTTAATTTTTTTAGTTACTTTAGTTGGATACATTCCTTTTGATAACGTAGATATTATTAGCTTCTTCTCTGCATATGCTCCGGCAGAAATATTAGATCTTATTGAGAATAATATGGATAATATCACCAATCGACGGAATGGAGGTTTACTATCGATAGGAATTATTGGAACGCTTTGGTCTGCTTCCAATGGAATTAATGCAATTATACGAGCATTTAATAAAGCCTACGATGTAGAAGAAAACCGTTCATTTATTGTTTCTAGATTAATAGCAATTGTATTAACTATTGCTATGCTATTAGTCATCATTATGGCTTTTCTTCTCCCGATATTTGGACGTCAAATTGGTATTTTTATATTTTCATTCTTTGGTTTGTCTGAGGGTTTTCTCGAAATATGGGATACAATGCGTTGGGTCATATCCTCTTTTGTTCTATTTGTTGTTCTTTTAGCTCTATACATGCTTGCGCCTAACAAACGAGTAAGCTTAAAAAATGTAGCTGTAGGAGCAATTTTTGCAACAATTGGTTGGCAACTTGTTTCACTTGCCTTTTCTTATTATGTTACTACCCTTGGAAACTACTCAGCTACGTACGGTAGCCTTGGAAGTGTCATTGTATTAATGATTTGGTTCTTTCTTTCAGGTATGATTATTATAGTTGGTGGGGAAATTAATGCCCTACTAAACGAAAAACGTCCTAGAATAAAACAAACTAAATGAAACGCCACTTTAAAAATATAAGTGGCGTTTCATTTAGTTTGTTTTAAAATATATTATCTTTATATTTATTTCAGTAAGCGTAGTCCGTTTAAAATTACTAAAATAGTACTGCCTTCATGTCCAATGACACCAAGTGGTAGGTCAATGGCTTGTGTAAAGTTTGCGAAAATAAGTACAAGGATTACACTAATCGAAAAATAGATGTTTTGTTTTACGATCCGATTCATTCGCTTGGAAAGGTTTCTGGCATGCACAATCTTGCTCAATTGGTTTTGCATTAAAATAATGTCAGCAGCTTCTATTGAGACATCAGTTCCTGCACCCATTGCAATGCCTACATCTGCTGTAGCAAGTGCTGGAGCATCATTAATTCCGTCCCCGATCATAGCAATCGATTGATGGGATTTCTTTAATTTATTAATATGTTCCTGCTTATCTTGGGGCATGCATAAAGCAATAAACGAATCAATGTTTGTTTCTTTTGCAATTGCTTGAGCGGTGCTATTGTTATCACCTGTTAACATAACCGTATAGATACCTGCTTCTTTAAAAGCTTGAATTGCCTGCTTTGTATCCTGTCTTACTTCATCTTTTAATGCGATTAATCCAATGATTGTTTTGTTTTTACCAATATAAACGATTGACTTTGCTTGTTTTGCTAACACTTCCCCTTGTTGAATAAATGATAAGGACTGGTCATCTCTAGTAAATAGTTTTTCATTTCCGATTAGCCAAGTATCTTCCTGATATCTAGCATAAACGCCTTTACCTGACTCTTCTTGCATGTGATCCAGGGGCAAATCTGTTTTAATTTTGTTTTCGTTACAATAAGTAACAATCGCTTGAGCCAATGGATGATTTGATTCTTTCTCAATTGTTGCAATGATGGAAAGAACTTCTTCTGTGTTTATAGATGGATCAAATAACGTATCCGTTACAGTAGGCTTTCCGTTTGTCAGTGTACCCGTTTTATCAAATGCTATAGCATTGACTGAGCTTAATTGTTCAATATGCACGCCACCTTTAAATAAAATTCCGTTTCTTGCTCCATTTGAGATAGCAGATAAACTAGCTGGCATAATAGACGCTACAAGAGCGCAAGGTGAAGCCACAACGAGTAAAACCATCGCTCGGTAAAAGGTGTCTATCCAACTCCATCCAAGTAAATAATGTGGTAAAAATAGCATGATACCAACACTGATTAATACCACTTTGACATAAGTGCCTTCGAAACGTTCAATAAATAACTGTGATGGTGATTTTTGTTGTTGTGCTGTTTGAACTAATTTAATAATTTGCTGAACAAAAGAGTCTTTTACTTGCTTTGTAATTGTAATGTATAGACTTCCGCTTAAGTTTACTGTACCTGCATAAACCTCATCATTCTTACTTTTTGTAACTGGAAAAGCTTCTCCGGTCAGTGCACTTTCATCTAGTGTGGAGGTGCCTTTCTCAATTTTACCGTCCGCTGGAACACGCTCGCCGGGTTTTATTAATATCATATCATGCTTACGTAACGCATCTACAGGAACAAGTTTCTCAGTGTCGTTTGTGATCATCATTGCTTGTTTTGGTTGTAAATTAATGAGAGATGATAGTTCTTTTTCACTTTTTTGCATGGTGTATGTTTCTAGTGCACCTGACAAAGAGAAAATAAAGATAAGGATTGCACCTTCTTCCCAATAACCAATAGAAGCTGATCCGATAGCAGCTAAAATCATTAACAGCTCGACATTTAATGTTCGATTTTCCATGGTATCTTCTATGCCTTCTTTTGCCTTAGCATAGCCACCGATAATAAAAGCTGCTAACATGAAACTAACCCATAGTTGATAAGGAATGATGTCTTTTATTAACCATGCTACTAAAATAATTAAACCACTTCCGATTGCAGCTATTAATTCGTGATGTTTTTTTAGAAAGGATAGTGATGTGATATTAGTAATAATCATTCTAAAAAACCCCCTCAAAATATTCACCTTCTTTTCTTAATTGATAATAATTAAATGAACAAAATATCAAATCGCTGATATGATAATGTTTTTCAATTATAATTTTAAAAGTAATTTAAAATAATTATAAAATACTTCTAATATCAGCATATTCTATTAAGAAAAAAGTGCAAGTCAAAATCACCATGATTTTGAAAGAAAATTTGACAATTTAATAGATGTTGACAATGATAATTACAATCAGTCTAGACAAATGTGTCATAATAAACTTAAGATAAAACAGAATGAGAAATTAGAAAAATAGAGGGGGATATGGATGGATACATTGTTAAGTATTTTTGACGTGAAGTTAGCAATCGAAAATTTACCTTTTGTTTTAAGTGGCTTACCGATGACGATTGCTGTTGCATTTCTTTCAATGGGAGTGGGGGCATTGCTTGGACTTTTCTTAGCATTAGGGAGAGGTTCTAGTTATCGTTTATTACGTTGGCCAACGAGAATATATATTTCATTTATGAGGGGTACGCCAATTCTTGTATTTTTGTATGTTTTATATTTAGGGTTGCCAGAGGTAGGGATAGAACTTACGGCATTTCAAGCTGCTGTGATAGGTTTTGGTTTGAATAGTGCAGCGTATATTGCAGAAATTAATCGAGCATCTTTAAATAGCATTGATACAGGTCAATGGGAGGCGGCTACAACGTTAGGGATTCCATATTGGCGAACGTTGGGAGGGATTATTTTGCCCCAAGCTGCAAGAATAGCTATTCCCCCATTGACAAATGTTTTCTTAGATTTAACTAAAGCCACCTCACTAGCTGCAGTCATAACAGTACCAGAGATGTTTCAAAAAGCACAGATTGTTAGTGGGAGATCGTTTGATTCGTTAACGATGTACATCACTGTAGCATTGATTTATTGGCCATTATGCATTGTTATATCTGCTTTTCAGGAAAGACTTGAAAAAAGATTTAGTCGTTATGTTAATGAATGATAAGTGTTAAGAGAAGCAAAAAATTAGTGGTAACTAAAGAGGAAGAAGATACGATGTCTAAACGGACATTGTATCTCCTGTTTCTTTTTTTGAACCAATTGCAATAACAACAAGGACTAATAAAATGACAATAATATAGAAAAAAGAAGTGTTAGGGAACCAGTCAATAAATAAACCACCTAAATATGGGCCTGTAATACTGCCAATACTAAAGGCAATACCACACATGATATTTCCCGCTGGAAGCAATGATTTAGGGAGTAAATCTGCCATATAGGAAATACCTAATGAATACAGCGATCCTACCAACATACCGGAAAGAGCAAAGGTAATAAATAACCCAATGACAGAATGTTCTACTTGTGCACCGATAGCAAATATGACAATACCTAAACTAATAATGATTAGTAACATTTTTTTTCGTCCGATTTTATCACTTAATATCCCAAGCGGAATTTGAGTGATCAAACTAGCAAGTGAGAATAAAGGAATGACGAGTGACAATAATCCCACATCATGTCCAATCCGTAGTCCATACACAGGAAATATACCATGTAACGTGGACTCTAATAATCCATAAGCGAATGGAGATAGCAATGCTACCCATGCTATTTTTCCAGTTTTAATAAATCGACCAATGGATGAAGATACTTCTATCATTTCAACGCCCTCATTCGTATTAATATGTTCATTACGAATAAATAGCATCAGTACCCAGATAATAAGACAAAAAACGGCTGACACGATAAATGGTAAACTTTCATGAATAGCAAGTAGTCTCGTCATTACAGGGCCGATAGAGAATCCGAGGCTAAAAAACAAGCCATAAAAAGCAATAATTCGTCCTCTTTGTTCTGGTGCTGCTGTAGAAGTAATCCATGTTTGGGTAGCAAAGTGGAGCATATGATCACCAATACCAATTAAAAGTCTAAGAACGAACCAAAACCAGAGTGCTTGCCAAATAGGAAAGACAAATAATGAACTAAATACAAGGAACCCACCTATAAGTATTATAGGCTTGTACCCCAGTTTTTGTAATGGTTTTTCCATAAATGGAGAAGCGATAAGCACACCAATATAAAGTCCTGTGGCGTGTAGACCATTCATGGAAGAAGAAACGCCATTTTGTTCTAAAATAATTGCTAATAAAGGTAGCAACATCCCTTGCGAAAATCCCGATACGGTTACAAAACTTATCAATATCCAAAAACGCATGTTATTCAAAAAAATATGTATCACTCCAATTCACTCTAACCTAACAACATATTATACTCTAATTATTTAAATAAAAAAGATCAATAACTATTTTTGAATGTGTTATAGTAAATAGTAACGGGAAGCATATATATAGATTAATCGAAGGAGTTGATAGTAATGGAATTTTTGTTTAAAGAAGCTGGCGTTCGTGTAGATCTTCCTTATGGAATATTAGATATTTCCGGAAATGAAGATTATGGTTATCGCCCATATCAATTAATGGTAGCATCTATTGCAGGCTGTAGTGCTTCTGTGTTTATGAAAATTTTAGAGAAGCAGCGCGTGAATATTGACGATTTCGTTGTTCGAACAGATGTAACGAGAAATCCAGACGAAGCAAATCGAATTGAAAAAATTAAGTTGCATTATGTGATTAAAGGAAAAAATTTAAGTGATGAGAAACTTTATAAAAATCTTGCTTTGGCAAGAAAGAACTGTTCAATGATTCAATCTGTAGAAAACAGTATTGAAATAGAAGAAAGTCTTGAAACAATTCAATTAAGTTTATAAAATAAAAGAGCCTTATTCCATGGAATAAGTGCTCTTTTATTTGTGACAATATGAAAGTTTTGATAGCTAGTACGTGAAAAAAGTGGAGGTTGATTGATTGAAAAACATTGGAGCGAGAATATTATTTTTTATTATAGGATTGGTTGTTCTATCCTTCGGGGTTTCTATGACCATTAAAGCAGATCTTGGGGCTGGTGCATGGGACGCATTGAATGTTGGGCTTGCAGAAATAACAGGGTTCACTGTAGGGAATTGGGTTATTATCATCGGGTTAATTCTAATGATCGTTAATGCGATAATTGTAAAAACAAAGCCAGATTATTTTGCACTTATAACAGTACTTCTTATAGGATTTATGATTGATTTTTGGCTTTTAATCGTAATGGACGGATGGAATATAGATGGCTTATTAGTTCAGATACTTTCTTTAACTATTGGGATATTAATATTAGGTTTGGGTGTTTCAATGTATTTGCAACCCCAATTCCCGCTTAATCCTGTTGATGGATTAATGGTATCGCTTCAACAACGATTTCATTTAAGTACGAGAGTAGCAAAAACATTAGGAGAAGTGTTGGCATTTGTGTTAGCTTTTATCGTTGGTGGACCGATTGGAATAGGTACATTTATTATCTTATTTGGGATAGGCCCTTCTATTCAATTGTTTGAGCCAACAGCAAAAAAAATCGCAACACGTCTAGATCACTCCTTTGACACTTAAAATGTAGTTTTGTATATTTTTCTATTACTAACGAATACTACAATAGCGCAAGATTTTGTAGGAAGGGATAGAAAAATATGAAACATCGTAAAATAAAACTATTTATAGTAAGTTTTATCGTATTATCCATCTTTCCTGTGTCAGTAATGGCTAAAGAGAAAGGTTTGGAAATTCCAAATCATGTGTTATCAATTGCCAACGAAAATACGTATTCAAATTCTACAGAAGATGAAGTTATATTTGAACCAAATTCGTTTGTTGAAAAATTAATGGAAGATGCAGATGTCGACATTGAAAATCCGAAGTTAATTCAACTATTAAATGAATCTTCAATAAAAACTACTCCATTTGCTATTGGGTATCGAGGAAGCATTTATATGGGGCATTGGCCATTGAACTATCAATCGGATAAAACAGAAATGAATTGGGAATATCAAAAAATTAATACGAATGAATTAATAAATACAGGAAATGATGTAAAGAAAACATTAAGCTATAATCAGTTAGAAGAAGCACACATTAAAGGTGCATTAACAACAAAAATAGATAAGCCAGACCAAATAAAAAAGTTAATACTTTTAAAAGTGAAACAAAACATGAACTTACCATTGTCGTTTCATACGATTATAGGAAAAGATACGAAAAAAGCGAATGCGTATACGGTTCCGATGAATAAAAACGGTCAACTGGATGCATATGCTCCAGCTATAAACGAAAAAGGTGCAATTACTTATGGAGATATCTATATTGAATTAAAGGGATCAAAGAAAAAAATAGTCGTAAAAAATGTTACCAAACAAAGTGTTGGTGCTTGGATTCCTATACAAGACCACTTATCTTTTTCATTTCAAACAAAGTAAGGAGTAGTCATTTATGTCGACTACTCCTTCTTCCATGTACTTGTGCGCATATCAATATGTTGTTCAGCCATTTGAATACCATAATCAAACATCGTTTCAGCCATTATTCGACGTGTTTCTTTTGCTGCTGTAAAGTAAACTAAGTCTTCACAAAGCCCGGTTATTGTATATTTGTATCCACGATAATTATCATTTAATGAGCCCATTCCATAAAGGGTAAACGGCTCGATTGGACTACCACTCAAGTCTTTTTTTAGATAGGAACCTAACTCCTCATTTAATCGTTCGCATGTCTGTTCTAGAATAGAAACCAATTTTTTAGGATCCTCATAAAAGCTTACTGTAACACTTTCGATTACACGCATTTTATTCATATTGTAATTTTCAATGGTTTGTATCTGCCCACTACTAATGGTTACTAATGTACCAGACCATTGCCTTACTTTGATTACCCGAAAACCAATTTCCTCAACTAAACCTTCAAACGTTTGATTCACTTTAACCCAATCCCCTTGCTGTAATTGCTTTTCATATAATAGAAAAATACCAGCAAAGAGATCTTTCACTAAACTTTGGGCGCCGAAACCAATGACAATTCCGAGTACCCCAGCACCTGCTAACATGCTGCCTATTTCGATTTCAAAGACAGAAAGAATATAGAGAATAAACCCAATGGTTGCAACATATTTAATTACAGAATTTAACATAGATTCAATCGTTTTTTCTTTTTTATCATCTACAAATCGTGTTCGTTTAAAGAAAGAACGAATAATGCGACGTGAAATAATGACCATGACTAAAATAATTAGTCCGCCAAGAGCAATCTGGGCAATGTTTGTTTCTAACACGCTTTTAATGAATGCTAGAATATCTTTTGTATTCATTATCTTCCCTCCATATCACACGGATCTGGTTCATTATAGCATAAATGATTATCTAATTCTTGAGGCAGCATTTTAATTTGTTCGATAAAAAGGTATAATGTAACAAACAAGCAAGCAAGCTAGATAAAAAGGAGCATAAGATGGTACAAGAAGCTAAAATGAGTCAATTGAAAGCACAGTTACAAACATTTTTAGTTCAATTAGATCAGCTTGATCCTAATCACGCATCTGTTGAAGATGTAGATCAATTACTTGAATTAATTGAGAAAATGGAACAAGCATTACAAACAAAATAAATGGTGAAAGACGATCCCTAAAAATAGAGGGATTGTTTTTTTTCTTCAAATATTTTATTATAGTAAAGTATTAGATTGTTAAAGCATTGGAGGATTTAAGATGAGTTGGGTAGTTATCATATCTGTATTAGTTATGATCTTATTAAGCTTAGCTAGAGTCCATGTCATTATTGCTATAATAATTGCTAGTCTTATTGCTGGATGGATGTCTGGATTAAGTGTAATAGAAAGTGTGGAGTTACTTGTTGAAGGTATGGGAGGTCAGTCAAAAACTGCCTTAAGTTATATTTTACTTGGTGCATTTGCTGTAGCGATAAGTTATACAGGCATTACAAATGTACTTGTGAATTATTTAATCCGTGTGTTATCTGGAAAACGCACGATGGTTATATTGGTAATTGCAATTATCGCATCATTATCACAAAATGTTATTCCAGTTCACATTGCATTCATTCCCATTTTAATACCGCCATTGTTAAAGTTGTTTGATCATATGCAAATTGACAGACGTGCAATTGCGACTGCTTTAACTTTTGGATTAAAAGCACCGTATATTATGATACCTGCTGGATATGGATTATTATTTCATGAAACCATTTTTGAAGGGATGAAGTCGAATGGTGCAACAATCTCAATGGGGCAAATTAATGCTTCATTGTTAATTCCTGGATTAGGAATGGTTATTGGATTACTGATTGCAGTATTTATTACGTATCGGAAACCAGTACAAAAATCTACACGTGTCGATTTAGAGCAAGAAAAAAGAATAGTCTCCTTTCATCGTAATCATTGGTTAACAGTAATTGCTATTATTGGAGCATTAACCATGCAACTTATAACAGATAGTTTAATTATCGGTGCGCTAACCGGACTTATCTTACTATTTGTATTTTTAGTTGTACCCTTTAAACAAGGTGACAAGGTGATTACAGAAGGGATTACGATGATGGGAACGATTGCTTTCGTTATGTTAACTGCTTCCGGATTTGGCCATGTCTTAAAAGAAACAGGAGCAGTAACTGCTTTAATCCAAGCATCTTCAGGTTTCTTAGATAGCAATAAAGCATTCATTGCATTTGTTCTTTTATCTGTTGGTCTTGTTATTACAATTGGGATAGGTTCATCATTTGGAACCATTCCAATTATTGCAGCGCTATACGTGCCAATTAGTATGGCGGCAGGCTTTTCGCCATTAGCAACAGCTGCATTGATTGGCACTTCTGGTGCATTAGGAGATGCTGGTTCACCTGCTAGTGATAGTACGTTGGGACCAACTTCAGGGTTGAATGCGGATGGGAAGCATCATCACATTTGGGATACTTGTGTACCAACCTTTTTACATTTTAATATACCACTATTTATTCTAGGCTGGCTTGCTGCATTAATGCTTTAAGACGATGTTCAAAAGTTCAAAAAATGATATTTGGTCATCTCTCATGTAGTAGAGGAACATTACGTGATGACCTTAAGAAACGTCATGGTCCTGATTTGCTAGCTTTACATTGCTGTTTTTTTGAGGACTGACTTTTACTTTAAGGAATAAATGATTCGTTTCTTGGCACACTAAAAGAAAAAACGGGTGATAGTTGTGTTTAAAAAATGGATCATGATTATAAGTTCAGTATGTATTTTCGTAGGAACTGGTTCAGCTTTTGTGAAGGCAGAAAGCTACGGGTGGGGATATAAAAAGGGGACAGATCACAGCCCGCCAGAAGTCGGTAAATTTGGTGAAATTTTAGAAAAAAATGGCGGTTATTACATGGATCAATCAGGTGACAAAGTTGTTTATTTAACATTTGATAATGGCTATGAAGCAGGATATACAAAGCATATATTAGATGTTTTACATGATAAAAAGGTTCCAGCTACATTTTTTGTTACGGGTCACTATGTTAGAAGTGAACCGGATTTAATTAAGCGTATGGTGAAGGATGGACACATTATTGGAAATCATTCGAATCATCATGCTGATTTCACATCCATTTCAAAGGATAAAATGAAAGAAGAGCTAGAATTATTAGATCGTGCTGTTGCTTCCATTACTGAATTAAAAAGATTACAATATGTTCGCCCTCCTAAAGGGACATTTAACGCTAAAACGATTCAATGGGCAAATGAGCTTGGTTATACACATATGTTCTGGTCATTAGCTTTTGTTGATTGGCACTCAGATAAACAAAAAGGTTGGAAAGCTTCTTATCAACAAATCATGGATCAAATTCATCCTGGTGCAGTTATCTTATTGCATACAGTTTCAGCTGATAATGCTGAAGCACTGGAATATTTTATCGATGATTTAAGAAAACAAGGGTATACGTTTCAATCATTGGATGATTTAGTAATGAAAGATAAATTGCCGAAATCGATTTTAGGTATGTAATAATGAAAAAAATCCGAACGAATTTAAATTCGTCCGGATTTTTTGTTGTTTAGTGGATGATAAGTTATGCCGGATATGGTTAAATTTCAACGTGATCGACATTTCGTGCAAGTGCTCATTGATTCGTCCGAATTTTTTTACCGCAGTATGATTAATAAACATTAACTATTTGATATTTATCCAATTCATATAGCGCTAA
The DNA here is from genome assembly GCF_044383835.1 of Paraliobacillus sp. JSM ZJ581. Lineage (NCBI taxonomy): Bacteria > Bacillati > Bacillota > Bacilli > Caryophanales > Bacillaceae > Paraliobacillus > Paraliobacillus sp. JSM ZJ581. The sequence continues at coordinate 23,926 of NZ_JBISEP010000011.1, read as the reverse complement.
CTGTGCAATCGTGCTTTATGTTTTTTAAACATATTTTTGTGTTTGGATTAATAAATCTTGATAAACAGCAGCTTCAGAATCATTCCCCATTTGCTTGGAAAGCTTTATGATCGTTTTAATTACTTTTGTATTATTTGGGTCTAATTCTACCTCCCATTTAAAACATTCAATTGCTTTATCTAACTGATCTAGAGAAACGTATAATTCACCAAGTTTATATTGACGATCCGGATCATCTTGAAGATTTTCTATGTTTTTTAATGTTTTTTCAATTAGAAAATGTTCCTCTTCCTCTTTAACACTTTTTATCCACGCTTGGATTTCTGAAAGGTGAAAAATTGGCATAAAAGCTTTCACGAAAGGGGTAATGATTTGTTCTAATTGTTTCTTTGGTAAATGTTTATGAAGCTGCAATAATTTTTTTCTAGATAAATGGAAATAATCTACTAATTGCTGTGGGTCTGTGTGATTTAGGTGATAAATAACTTGACTGGATTCATCTGTTGTTGGTACATATTCATGTTCAATAAGAAAAGAAATAGTCTCTTTATGGTAAGAAGAATGTAACAATCTTGAAATAAGTTCTTTTTCAAAGTCGGGATGAGGATTATGTTGGTTTAGGTCTAATAATATTTTTATTTGAGCTTCCACTTCCCAATCAGATAGTGATGTTAGTAGCTCATGCCAAACGAATGGTTGAAACTGTTGACGTAATAGAAAAATACGCACGATGGAAGCATCCAATAATCGGTTGTTTTTAGTATAAAAATCAATTAATTTTCTTTGTATATCATGCTGAGTTAATTGCTCAAAACAAAGTGATTCAAAGTTTACAGCATCATGTTGCTCTAATGTATCTAGTGCTTGATAAAGTGTTCGATAGTTTTGGAATTCCATTTTCCCAATCATATCTAATGCAAATGTATCGGTCGAATCTACCTGTTTTAAAATATATAATATTTGAAAAGCTTTGCGAAGTTTTCCATTTCTTCTATAGGAATAAAAAGTTTTTTTAAGTAACTTTTGTATCGAGTTTGGAGAAGTGAACGTATCAAAAAAAGATAGGATTAAAGCAGTTTCTGTAGGAGAGTACTTTTGTTGCAGTTTTGTGTAGAGTTGGTTGAATTTTATACAAGAAAACATCTCTTTATTTAATAAAGTATTTATAAAAGGATGGTCGGATGGAAATGGGATGCCATTAGTTAAGGCGCGGTGCATGTGTGAACCAATCTTAATTTTTGTCGTCTTTACACCATTGATGTATTGATTATGATAAAAAACAAGGTAGTAATAGCGATTGTTTTTATCCACTGCTTCGATGACTTTACTTTGCTTATATACATACATGTGTAATGTTTCGATTGTTATTTGCTTTTTATTTATCATAATAGTAAGTTGCATGAAAAAACCCTCCTTTTAGTTACTTTTCATTTTAACATATTGCATTGCAAATAAGGAATAAATCGTTTGTTTTATTTCATGATCAATTTTATGTTAATGATCACTATATTTTGATTTATATTGAAAACAAGGATTAAAATCTGATATAATGACATACAATTAGTACCTACTACTAAATTGTGTGATTTATTTTTTCATGCAAATAAAAGAAGGGTGAATAATGAAAAAACAAGATTTAATAGCACCAGAAAAGTACAACATTGCAATGGAAATGGAGAAATATGCACAAGATCCAAATCGTACTGCGATTATTTGGCAGGATGATAACGGAAAAGAAAAACGTGTAACCTATCAACAATTACTATATAACGCAAATAAAATTGGAAATATTTTTTTACAACGAGGATTGCAAAAAGGGGACAAAATTCTAGTAATGATGCCTCGTTTGATTGAGACATATGAAGTGTATCTTGCAGCGTTAAAAACAGGTATTGTAATTATACCGAGTTCTGAAATGCTTCGAACGAAAGATTTACAATATCGAATTACACATGGTGAGGTTAAAGCGATTGTTAGTTATTATCCATTTGTTGATCAATTTAGTGAAATTGAACAAATCAATATATTGGAGAAATTCACAGTAGGAGAAGCAGTGAAGGATTGGATTGCAATAGACGAATGGAAAGAAGAGGCTTCAGACGAACTAGTCATGGCAAATACAACTCGTGATGATCTTGCTTTTTTGCCATACACATCTGGTACAACAGGAAATCCGAAAGGTGTTATGCATACACATGCATGGGGATACGCTCATTTAAAGACGGCTCCAGTTAATTGGTTAGCTATGGATAAGGGTGATGTTGTTTGGGCAACAGCAGCTCCAGGATGGCAAAAATGGGTTTGGAGTCCGCTCTTATCTATACTAGGATCGGGAGCGACCGGTTTTGTTTATCATGGGAAATTTGATCCTAAAAAATATTTACAACTGTTGCAAGATCAACAAATCAATGTATTATGCTGTACACCAACTGAATATCGCTTGATGGCAAAGGTGGACAATTTATCTGAATATGAACTACCATTCTTGCATAGTGCAGTATCTGCTGGTGAACCGTTAAACAGGGAAGTAATAGCTATTTTTCAGCGTTACTTCAATGTTACAGTTCGTGATGGTTATGGACAGACAGAAAGTACATTATTGTTAGGTTTTATGAAAGGAATGAAAGTGAAGCCTGGTTCAATGGGAAAACCTACACCTGGAAATGAAGTTGTATTAATTGATGAGAATGCTAATCCAGTGCCTGTTGGTACAGTCGGAGATATCGCTATTCCATTAGATACACCAGCCCTTTTCAAAGGCTATTATAAAGATGAAGAACGCTCAAAAAAAGCAAGACGTGGTGTTTACTTTGTGACAGGTGATCAAGCCGTCCTTGATGAAGAAGGGTATTTCTGGTTTGAAGGTAGAAGTGATGATATTATCGTAAGCTCTGGCTATACCATTGGCCCATTTGAAGTCGAGGACGCATTGATTAAACATGCTTCTGTAAAAGAATGCGCAGTAGTTGCTAGTCCAGATGAGATTAGAGGAAATGTAGTCAAAGCATATATCGTCTTGCAAGACAATATAAACCAAAATGACCCTTCATTAGTAAAAAAATTACAAGATCATGTAAAGCAAATGACAGCACCATATAAATATCCGAGAAAAATTGAATTCATTAATGAATTGCCAAAAACCAGCTCTGGCAAAATTCGTCGAGTAGAATTACGTCAATTTGAAAAACAGCCAGTGTAAGTATTTTGTTTAAAATAGTTAAAAAAGCTTAATATTTTTAATAGAAAAAAGCAGAGATTATAATACTGTCTCTGCTTTTTGTTGATCAATTTTTCGTTTGCGCTTTAGAAAATGATCGAATATTTTTGTGAATTTTTAGAAACTTCTCTTTACTAGTGCGCCAAGCGTTTTGTGCTAGTTGAATCGTTTCTGCTTTTTTAAATTTGTATAAAGCTAAACCAATTAATCCAAGTTGACTGATTAGTACGAGCCAAAATCCTAGTTGAAGTCCAATATAAAAGTGTGCTTCTTTTTCTTGGAATGTGTATAAAAGCCAGCCGAATACAGAAAGTGAATAAATAGATAGCTGCATCACACTAGCAACAATAATATTGGCATAGAGACGAATCAATGCATGTTCTGTTGCATAATTAATATAGTAATAGCTAACTAGAAAAGCACCTGCAAAGCTAACGGTATACAAACTATACGCTAAAATCATAATAATCTCCTCCTTGTTACTAGTATGGTAGATTCATAGCTTAATTATTCCCTAAATTTTAAAAATTAATACAATATATGCAACTTTATAATGAAATAGTAATAAACGTCATATGAACCGATAAAATTAGAATAATGAAAGCTTTAATTTTAAAAAGAAAAAGTAAAAATATATGCAAAACACTTGAAAGTCAAAAAAGGTCAGATTATAATAGAGTCAAAGGTCAAAGATAGTCAAACCAAATCTTGATTAAATTAAATTAAGTTGAGGAGGAGTTTTTTATGAAATGTCAACATTGTGGCATTCGTCCAGCTAATATTAATATAGCCCTTCGATTTAATAATCAAACACAACAAATGCATGTTTGTGAAACTTGCTTTAAAGAAATACAACAAAATGCAAAAAATCCTTCAAGTATCTTTGGTGGTCAAGGCCAAGGACAACAAGGTTTTCAAGACTTTTTTGCTGGCTCTACCTCAAATGGAGCAAAACAAAACGGTGCAGATCAGTCCGGATTATTAGATGAGCTTGGGAGTAACCTATCACATGCAGCCAAAGCAGGAATTATTGACCCAGTTATTGGTCGCGATAAAGAAGTAAAACGTGTGATGGAGACATTAAATAGAAGGAACAAAAATAACCCAGTATTAATAGGAGAACCTGGTGTAGGTAAGACTGCAATTGCAGAAGGACTTGCACTGAAGATTGCAGAAGGTAATGTGCCTTCAAAATTATTAGATAAAGAAATTTATTTACTAGATGTAGCGTCACTTGTTGCTAATACTGGTGTTCGAGGCCAATTTGAAGAGCGGATGAAGCAATTAATTTCCGAGTTGCAATCACGTAAGAATGTCATATTATTTGTAGATGAAATCCATTTGTTAGTTGGTGCTGGTACTGCCGAGAGCTCACAAATGGATGCTGGGAATATTTTAAAACCCGCGTTGGCACGTGGTGAATTACAATTAATTGGTGCAACGACATTAAAAGAATATCGCCAAATTGAAAAAGATGCAGCATTAGAACGTCGTTTCCAACCAATTATGGTGAAAGAACCAAGTATAAAAGAGGCTGTTCAAATCTTACAGGGATTACAAGAGCGTTATGAAGCGTATCACCATGTAACTTATACGAACGAAGCAATTGAAGGAGCAGTGACGTTATCAAAACGTTACTTGCAAGATCGGTTTTTACCTGATAAAGCGATTGATTTAATTGATGAAGCCGGCGCTCGTCTAAATCTTGCTCATGCTGAATCAGATAAGGAAACAATACAGAAACAATTAGATAACATTGCTAAAGAAAAACAAGAAGCAGCAGAAAAAGAAGATTATGAGCGTGCTGCTAACTTAAGACACCAAGAGTTGATGTTAGAGAAAAAATTGAATGAATCAATCGAACAAACAAAAGTATCTGTAACAGTAGAAGACATTCAACTAATTATTGAAGAAAAAACAGGCATTCCAGTACGAAAAATTCAATCCGATGAACAATCAAAAATGCAACATCTTGCTGCAAACCTAGGTGAAAAAGTAATTGGACAGGATATCGCAGTCGAAAAAGTAGCAAAGGCCGTTCGTAGAAGTCGTGCTGGATTAAAATCGAAGTATCGACCAATTGGCTCATTCCTATTTATAGGCCCAACTGGTGTTGGGAAAACAGAATTAACAAAAGCTCTAGCAGAAGAGCTATTTGGAATGAGAGATGCACTCATTCGTCTAGACATGAGTGAATACATGGAAAAGCATGCTGTGTCAAAAATAATCGGCTCACCTCCAGGATATGTTGGGCATGAAGAAGCTGGTCAGTTAACAGAAAGAGTCCGTCGTAATCCGTATAGTTTGATTTTGTTAGATGAAATTGAAAAAGCTCATCCAGATGTACAGCATATGTTTCTTCAAATTATGGAGGACGGTCATTTAACAGATAGTCATGGTAGAAAAGTGAGCTTTAAAGACACGGTAATTATTATGACAAGTAATGCTGGTAGTGGAGTGAAGAACATTACAGTTGGTTTTAATAATGATCAGAATGAAGCTGTATCTACGTTAGAATCATTAAGTGATTACTTTAAACCAGAGTTCTTGAATCGTTTTGATGCGATCATTCCATTTAATGAATTACAGCAACAAAATCTTATTAAAATAGTAGATATTATGCTAGACGAATTAGAAGATAATGTACAAGAACAAGGATATACAATCACTGTTTCAGATGAAGCAAAACAATACCTTGCAAAAAAAGGTTATGATCCAAGATTTGGTGCACGTCCATTACGTAGAGTGATCCAGGATACGGTGGAAGACGGTATTACAGATCTATTATTAGAAGATGAACAAGTGATTAATATTCAAGTAGAGCTAGTTGATAACAACATTCAAGTAAAAAAAGCGTAAAATAACTATTTGAACAGGGTGCCACTATTATTGTGGCATCTTTTTTTGTTTAAAATCAATTTTAATTTATTCATAAAAAATAAAAACTTACTTATCCTATGAATGTCGAATTGTTTTCTCGTGATAGGAGGGAAACATGATTTATGAAAATAGTACAGTTTGTTATTCTGTTTTTCATTGCTCTGTTTTTTCACTTCAATCCAGGGACCGTTTATGCTGAGGACGATATAATGAAAGTCCACTTTATTAATGTTGGTCAAGGTGACAGTATTTTAATACAAACACCAGAGCAGAAAAATATTTTAATTGATGGTGGGCCGCCGTCAGCAAGTAGAAAGGTACTGAACTATTTAAAAAAACAGAACGTACAGGAATTAGATTTATTAATTGCAACTCATCCAGATATTGATCATATAGGCGGTTTACGATCAATTATTAATCAAATACCTATTAAAGAAATATGGGATAGTGGAAAGTTTTATTATACAAGGACGTATCATCGTTACTTCCGAAATATTAAGGAGAAGAATATACCGTTACATATTGTTAAATTAAACACAGTAAAAGCATTAGCAGATAATACCTCACTCATCGTGTTAAATGCAAATTCGATTGTAAAAACAAACAATCAGTCTTCCCTAGCATTACAATTGACGATGAACAAAATCGATTTTCTCTTAATGAGTGATGTAGAAAAGAAACAAGAATTGAAAATTATGCAACGCACAGATGTAAATGCAGAAATTATTAAAGTGGCACACCATGGTTCAGATACATCGAGTTCATTTGCCTTTTTGCAAGCTGTTGATCCTGAAATTGCTATTCTGTCCTATGGAAAGGGTAATACCTATGGACATCCAGTAGAAGCTACTGTCGATAATTTGCTTGCAGTTGGTGCCACAATATATTCAACTGCTAAAGCAGGAGATATCGTCATAACAACCGATGGAGAAGAGTACACGATTACTAATTCGGGAGTTAACAGTCTAATTATCAAACCAATTAAATGATTTTTGCTATAATAAAATAAATGAATAGACAGAGACAAATAAGGGAGGTTATGTTTTTTGCAATCGAATCAAAAAGTAGTAATAGATGAGGTAAACTGTGAGACAGAGTATGGCAGGTTGGAGAAAGTAATTGTTTGTTCCCCCGCCTATATGAAAATAGGAAAGATCATAAATGAAACACAAAAACATTATAAGTCTGAAAATATTGATGTGCAGATTGCTATGGAACAGCATGAGCAATTTGTTCAAACGTTAAAAGACCAACAAATAGAAGTGTTGGAACTAAAACCCAACCCCGATCTATATGAACAAGTATTTACCCGTGATATTGGATTTTGTATTGGAAAAACATTATATACGTCAAATATGCAACGTCAAATTAGAGCTCCTGAAGTTAGTGAATTAAAGCGACATTTAGCACAACAACTGATCCCGTTTCAATCGATCGAAACTTCTTCCATAGAAGGAGGAGATGTGATTGTTGATGGACAAACCATTTGGATTGGAGTAAGTGAGCGAACAACAATTGATGCAATCCAAATGCTACAAACACAATTACCACACCATCAAATTATTCCCTTACCAATCCCAAAACAAATATTACACTTAGATTGTGCATTTAACGTTATCGCACATCATACTGTACTTATTTACCCTGATGCATTTCAAGAAGATGATTTAAAAAAAATTGAAAATAACTATGAGGTCATCATTAAGGTATCCGAAGAGGAGCAATTCACGTTAGGTACAAATGTATTGCCAATTGGTAATTATACCGTTATTAGCTTGCCAGAAAACAAAAAAGTTAATCAGGATCTTACTAGGCATGGTTTTTCCGTGATTGAGGTACCGTTCAGTGAAATTATTAAATCGGGCGGGTCTTTTCGATGCTGTTCCTTACCTATTAGAAGAGTAGATTAGCTTCGGATTAAACGGCTTTAGATAAAAGAATAAATTCCCTTGAACAGGGACCTGGACACATCATTATTTTAGTTGACTACTAGCATTCCCCAACGCGATTTACCATAGAACCCAAAAAAATCGCACTTTCCAACTATGCGTTGGAAAAGTGCAATTTTTTTATTATTTATCGAGGTTTTCTCCTAGCTGGGTAAAATTTAAAATGATTTATTCTATTGTCTTAAGTATCATGACATTAAAACACAAACAGGTAAATACTCTATTGCTTTATAGAACCAGATCCTTGGATATACTCTCCATAGGATCCTTTTTTTGATTTAATAACATTTATAGTATAGTTATCTTTCTTTATTGTTCCAAAGCTCTTTGTGTAATAATAACCATTCGCTTTAATGTCACCTGTACTATAAACTCTAAACCAACCGCCATCTAATTCAGGGTAGTAGTATGAGCTGGTAGGATTCACTGATCCAGATGAATAGTAAGTTTGACCTCGAGCAGTTGTTGAAGTTGATTTGTTAGCTAAAGAGTGTGAGGTACTACCATCTACTCTAGCTGATATTTTGAAAGAATAGTTGGCGGAGCTTGCACTTGTTGCAATTGGAATTAATAATAATGTTATGATGAAAAGTCCTAGAAGTATTTTAAAAGTTTTTGATTTTTTCATTTTTTACCTCCTATTTTCTATTTAAATGTAATTATACTAGATAGTAACACTTATTTCAAGTATTAGACATTTTTTGGTTTAATAGGATTTTTTGTGTGAAATTACCAATATATTATTGGATTTATTTACAATCTATTATATTATAAAGTTAAGTTATAAAGATTTTAATGAAAAACGATTAAAAAGAAAGGTGGACTTTTTTTGTCTGTTATTTTAAATGCTAGCAACATAAGCAAGACTTTTTCAAATGATCTAATTGCTGTAAAGCGCAGCTCTTTAGAAGTGAAAAAAGGAAAAATTCATGTAATAGAAGGTAAAAGTGGTTCAGGAAAATCTACTTTGTTAAGTATGATAGGTGGAATTGAAGAACCAACATTAGGTAAAGTCTATTATCGAAATCGCTCATTCTATGAATTAAATGATGATGAACAAGCTAATATTCGCGGAAAATTCTTCGGATTCATCTTTCAATCCTTTTTTTTAATTCCCGAATTAACAGTTAGAGAGAATATTGAATTACCCTTAGTATTTAATCAAATAGATAACAATAAACTTAATGTAAAGAAAATAGCAGAGAGTTTAGAAATTGGATATCTATTAGATAAAAAACCGTCCCAATTATCAGGAGGAGAACAACAACGAGTTGCAATAGCGAGGTCACTTATTACTTTACCCGAAGTTATTTTCGCAGATGAACCGACTGGCAATCTTGATCATAAAACAACGAGAAAAATTGCTGATTTGGTTTCTGAATTTAATAGGATGTATGGGATAACATTCATTATTGTAACGCACGAAAAAAATCTAATTAGAGTTCCTCATCACTTATATAAAATGCAAAAGGGCGAATTAAAGATGGAGTATATAAATGTTTAAATTAGGGTACAGAACATTGGTCTCACGTAAAAAATGGTTCTTCTTAATAGTAATAACTCTATCTATGATTGTAGCTTCTATTATATCTATCTCTACAGCATCAGAGTCTATTAAGATGGGTATGAAAGAGCAGGCATATCTTGATTACGGAAAGCATACGCTGGTCCTGTTAGACACAAGTGAAACAAAAGAAACTCTTTATAAAAATAAAGAGGTAGAACATATTGGTGGTATTGATCTTCTAGGGAACTTTGAATTAAATAATGGGTATAAAGCAACAGTAGGAACTATAGATAAACAAGCAAGGGAACTTGGGAAAATCACATTATTGGAAGGCTCATTCCCAAAAAAGAAAAATGAAGTAGCAATTGAATCTTCGTATTTATCCTTAATAGATAATAATTGGATGATAGGTGAAAAGAAGATAGTAAAGATAGACAATACAGAAATAGAGTTGGAATTATCAGGAATAATCAATGACTATTCAGCAAAATGGGCTGTTCCTCATGATGTTCAAAAAGGAATAAATGATTTTCCGAATATAGTCCTTTCAAAAGACAACGAGCTAGAGACTAAATACCGAAATTTTTTAGTTCAATTAAATGGGCCTTATGGAAAAATTGATAAGATGCATAAAAAGGCTTCTACTTTTTTAGAAGGTCAAGTTGGTTTTTTCAATGAACGACTATTCTATAATGGGTTAGCAAACTATCGACACATCACAATGCTGTCTTTTATTTTTCAACTTATTACACTTATCGCTTCCTTTTTATGTATGTTTTGCTTATTGTACTTTTTTAATATTACTCAACAAAAAAAGTTGTCTATATTTAAAGCCGTAGGGTCAACAAACTTAAAATTGTTAAAATTGATACTTGTACAAATTCTTATTCTGCTTTTAACTGGTTTTTTGTTATCCTTGCCACTACAATATTTCTTACATATATGGATAATTCAAAATACCTTTAATATCAGTAACTTAGATTTCTCTAATGTTATAACTATTACTATGATAGTAGCAATATGGATTATTGTATTATTTTGCATTACTTTTTTTAGTTCGTATCTATCTCTTAATCGAATTAAGAATAGATCAATTAATGAATTATTAAAGGGGCTGTATCCCAATAAGTCTCAAAACAAGAAAATATCGTTAATTGCAAATAATTTTATGGTAAATAAAGTTATAAATCAATTACTAACTAATCCTAAGCATTCTATATTAGTGATATTTACTTTGACTTTATCTATTCTAATACTTACCTTCTCAATTTTTGTAGAAAAAGAGTCAACTGGTATATGGGATGCAAAGGTTGATTATTATTTGAATTCGCAAGAAATTTATGGATTTGATGTTGTAGATAATTTAACCGTCTTATTACAGGAGGGATTAACTTTTCCTCCAAATAAAGTAAAACAAATTGAAGAGATGGCTGGCATTGACTTTGTCGAAAAAACGCCTTTTATGGTGGATATTCATCCTTTTTTAAATGAAAATTTAGTAACTACTTCAATCCGAAATTGGTTTAATCAAAATAAAACTAATCCTAATGCTGGTACTTATAAACAAGATTATATTATTCCTAATGTCAAATATATTTTAGTAGACAAAGAACAATTTATTAAACTATATCCTAATTTGACATATGAGAATTTACTAGAAAAAGTAATTTTATACAATCCAGCTTATACAAAATCAGCAGATGCAAAAAAATTAAATGGACAAACAATAACTTTAGTCCAAAAAAAGCAAGGAAATCATAAATCAACGGAATGGAACTTTGAAATTTTAGAAATGATTAATAGCCCTTTTAACTTTACTATTTCTGATTCATTACATTTTCAATACTCTGAATTTATAATTGTTATGGCTAAAGAGACTGCAATTGAGCAAGGCTTGTTAACAGGGTATAACGAATTATCTATTTACTTAAAAGAACGTATAAATAGAGAGGAAATAAAGGCAATTGAATCGGAATTAAATAAATTAACTGCACTAACACCGGGCAGTTTATACCAAAATATCTCTACATTTATCGAGGACGATAAACGTATATCTGTGTTTGTTGGATATTTAGGTAAACTTACTTATGGTCTCTCCGTTGTTTTATCGATTTTATGTACAACAGTCATTGTATTTAGTAAATATAGATTAATGAAAAAAGAATGGGGGATCTATCTTTCCTTGGGAATGAGGAAAAAGGAGGTGAATAAGTTATTATATTTAGAAATGATTATTTACTTGTTTATAGCAACTGTACTGTCTTTAATGATTTTTACACTTACTCAATTATTAGATAATTTATATCCATATTTCTTCTATATCCAATATTTTTACCTGTCCATTTTAATAATTCTTTTTTTGATCACGATTGGATGGTTTGTTATTGTTAACCTAATTAAGAAACAGTCTATTTATTCTTTAATCCGAGAAGAAGATTGATGAGAGAAGAGATAAAGTTCAAATTATGTTCAGTGAAAGAGACTTTAAAAAAATATTTATAGTGGGGGATAAGATGAAGAAAGTCAAGGTTATTTTTAGTATTAGTTTTATATTTTATTTACTCGTGATGTTAATGTTGATGTTCTTAGATAATAGAGGTTATATGTGGACTAACCTTTCAATGTTTGAATATATAAGGTACTCTTCAAATCTTATTCCTTTTAGAACTATCAGTACTTATATTCAAGCAATATTTGATGGAAGTATGAATATTGATGTACCTATAAAAAACCTTTCTGGTAATTTATTTATGTTTTTGCCAATGGGTATTTATTTACCTTTTTTTATTAGGAAATTACACAAAGCGAACTTATTTTTAATCTCAATGATAGTAATATTATTCGTTCTTGAAGTAGTACAATTAATTACTAGAAGAGGAAGTTTTGATATTGATGATTTTATCCTAAATTTGATTGGTGCTTTAATGGGGTTTGGTATTTGGAAATCAAAAGTTGCCCAGAAATTGTTGAGATAGTTTTAAAATAACTTTCTATCGTAAATTATAGATAACATAAAACAACAACATTTCTAAAGCTTATTGTTACAAATGTCTGGCTGGTAGTACTTACTTTTAGTCATTTGAAGGTCTATATGTTCTTAAAAAATGGAAGCTTCTGTTATAAGAAGCTTCCTCTAGTCAAGCGAGTTCTTTTTTTCTAAAGATATGAATAGAAATAGATAGTATGATTAGGGTAGAGGCAATTGTAATCATTGACGCACCCCAGAGTGAATTTGAAATCGTTTCAGTCTGTAGCATTTCACTAATATGACCGCTTAAGCTATTTGGAAACCAGCTCAGTTTATGTGAGAATACACGATAAATAGCAGACATACTTATCAAAGTAACAATTGAAGTGCCAAAGACTGCCGAAGATGATTTGAATAAACAACTAAAGAAAATAGTGATTGTGATAACAAGCACGAACCATAAACTATAGAAGAAAATTGCTTGTATGATCAGAACAAATGGTATGTCACCGAATAATAAACTGACATAATACCAACTAGTTAAGAGTCCGATGCTAGCAGAAGCCAATACAACAGTTAATTTAGCAGCCCATTTACTTGAGATATACGTTCCGTAATGTACCGGCTTTACTAAAATGAGCTCTACTACGCCGCTTTTTCGTTCCCCTGCTATCGCCCCCATAGTAATTAATACAATCACCAGTACACCAAACATACTATATTCACTCAGACTCATCATAAATGCATCAACAGCAGAAATATCAGGCATTTCAAAAACTGCACTTTCAGGAAGTCCACCAGCTTTGTCTAAAATGATCGGCATATAATAAGTAGTCAGTGGATCCATAATCGCAAGAATAATGAATACAATTGGTACCCATATCCAACTAAAATTACGCCAGTATTCTAACATTTCTTTTCGGAAAATTGTACGCCACTGCATCACTTTTTCACCGCCTTCATAAATAAATCTTCTAGTGATGTTCGACTTACTTCAAACCTAGTAAGCGGCCATTGCTCTGCTGTTATTTTTGCTAGTAACGCTTGTCGTGTTAACTCCATATCCGTAATGACACAAACAATGTCTTCACGATCAAGGTAACAAGTTGTAATTCCAGGAAGTTGCTCAATCATTGAAAGGTAGTTTTCATTTGATTCATGAAAAGATAAGTTAACCTTAGACGTTTGGTGTTTGTGACGTAACTCGTTTAATGTTCCTGATTCAACTATTTTTCCGTGATGCATGAGTAATAAATCATCACTAACTTCTTCAGCGTCACTTAAAATATGTGTTGAAAACAGAATCGTCGTTTGTTCTTTTAGTTCTTCCATTAATGTTAAAACTTCTCTGCGCCCGATTGGATCTAATGAAGAAACAGGTTCATCTAACATGATCATACTTGGACTGTGGATCAATGCTTGAGCAATACCTAATCGTTGTTTCATTCCGCCAGAATATTTACTAATACGTTGATCCTTTGCATCTAATATACCAACTCGTTCAAGATAATAATCAGCAAGTTCGGTTGCTTTTATTTTTGTTAAGTTTGCAAGTTGACCAACGTAAATTAGAAATTCCTTCCCAGTCATCCAACCATGAAAAACAGGATGTTGCGGGAGATAACCAATATGTTTTCGAATATCAGCCCCTAGTTTCATTCCTTCGAAAGAAATGGAGCCACTTGTTGGTTTTAATAATCCAGATAACATGCGTAATGTCGTTGTTTTTCCTGCCCCGTTTGCCCCGAGTAGTGCGACACATTTTCCGGATTCCAAACGAAAAGATATATCATTTACAACTGGATTGCCATTAAATTTTTTAGTTACATGTTGTACGTTGAACATGAAATTACTGTTGCCTCCTCCCAATGATAAAGAATAGAATAGGACCGATAATTTGTAACAATAAAATAATAAATAACCATAGCCAACGAGGGCCGTTTGTTTTATCGGTTTTAAACCAAGCTAATAGAGCTACAATTACGAGAATTGCTTCTAAAACAATTAACGGTGCAAGTAGTAGAAAGATATCCATTAACGTTTCACCTCCAAATAATTATACGATAAAGATGAATAATAAGTTTCAATATTAATTGTGTTTTGTTTTGAAAGTGGCTATAATGTAATTAGACTTCTGATGATTATAGGAATATATTTTGTTTAGTTGTGAATGATGAGTCTTTTTTTTTGGGGCATTAGCTCAGCTGGGAGAGCGCTTGCATGGCATGCAAGAGGTCAGCGGTTCGATCCCGCTATGCTCCATACTATAGTAACAAAAAACGCTTTGCCCGATTTTAAAAATAAATAGGTAGTATAGTTTTTATAGCGTGAAATAATTGATTAAAAGGAGCACCAGCATTCAAAAAATGACATGCAGTAGACGGTGCAATTAATAAGTATTGATATAATGTCTGTAACATTACATTTTGGATAATAAATGACTGTTGTAAGCTCTTTACTTATCCACGTCATTTATTGTACAAGCTATTATTTATTAAAATAGATAACAAGGTAAAACTAGCCTAATGGAATGGAGGGATTCTATTAGGTTAGTTTTTTAATGTAAGGATAAACGTTACATATACGTTGCTATTTTCAAGGAAGGTAGAAAGCAATGTTATCCTTATATTAAGCATTGTCTTCCATTTTTTTCAGTAATTGAATCATACGCTTGTTTTGTTCTACTTGATAGTCACTGTTCTTTTTTATATGATAAATCCACTTTAATAATAAAATAACGGCAACTGGTATACCAACATACAGTATGATCAATATTAAAAGGGAAAGAACATTTAAACCAATCATCTCCTCACCTCATTCTATAGGTGTATTATATAGCATTGTTCAATTTTTTACCACATTAGTTCCTTAATATGTTATTTTTTTCGATAATATTCCTGTGCAGTTTGATTAAATTTCTCTAGTAATTGACTAAATTTGATACGGTCTTTGTGTGACCAATCTGCTAATAAATCTGAGAAAAATGCCATTCTTTTTTGTTTATAAGCGTGTAATGTTTTTTTTCCGCTTTTAGTAATTTGATAATAATAAGACCTTTTATCTATTCGATTGGGTATTTTTCTTATTAATTGTTTTTGTTCTAGTAAAGCGGCCTGTCTACTAATAGTGGAAATATCTAATTGCAAGATAGTCGCTAACTTCTTTACCCCAGTTTCTCCATGAGTAGCTAATGCTTGTAAAAGTAAATATGAAGAACGGTCAAATGCCTTTTTTTTCTCAGTTGCAAGCATCGTTATTCTTCTCGTTAAAATGGCCATTTCGATTTCAATTGATTCAATAGAGTCATTACTCATCTTTCACATCACCTTATATGTTATTTTCTCACATATCCTATCCTTTCTTTTAGTTTTACCTTAAATCAAATAAATTGACAAGGAAATGGTTGCATAATAGAATTATTTAATTGTATCATGCAACTATTTTTGATAATTGGAGGAAGTCATTTTGAATGCAAACCAACTAATGAAATATCCTGTTATTAAAGTAAAGGAAACAAGTACAATTAAAACTGTGATTAAACAATTTATCCAACATGGTATTAGCGGGCTACCCGTTGTCAATGAGCGTAATGAAGTAGTTGCTTATATTAGTGATGGTGATATGATGCGTTACATTGGTAGGCATAAAAATATTGTTATTGATTCTTTTTCCTTTGTTAATGTTATGATGGGCGATGAGTATAGCTTTGAAGAAAGAACAGGCAAGCTATTAGATTTGAATGTATTGAAGATAGCAAAAACAAAAGTGATCACTGTTTCTTCGAATGAACATGTAGAAAATATTGCTGCTATTTTAGGAGAAAAACAAATAAAAAAATTACCGGTTGTTAAAGATGGCGTACTAGTTGGGATTATTAGTCGTGGCGATGTGATTCGAGCTGCTTTTAAAACACTCATATAACAGATTAGGTTCTATCAGAAAGAAGGATGATGAATGACTAGCAATCTAGATCAAACAAATGAATCGAAATCAATTAACAGAGTACCGTTATTAATTGTATTAATTTCAGGTGCATTTGTAGCAATTTTAAACCAAACATTACTTGCAACAGCATTACCGAAAATTATGGTAGATTTAGCACTAGAACCTAATACAGTGCAATGGCTACAATCCATTTTCATGCTTGTTAATGGGATCATGATACCAATCACTGCTTTTTTAATTGAAAAATTCACAACAAGAAGGTTATTTATAACAGCGATGGGATTATTCGGTCTGGGAACTTTAGTAGCTGCATTAGCACCTGGTTTTTCAGCTTTAATGGTCGGTCGTATTTTACAAGCATCAGGTGCAGGGATTATGATGCCATTAATGCAGACGATATTGTTTATTATTTTCCCAGTCGAAAAACGTGGTGCCGCAATGGGAATGTTCGGTTTAGTAATTGCTTTTGCACCAGCAATTGGTCCAACTTTATCTGGTTGGTTAATTGATCAATTTCCGTGGAGAAGTTTATTTTATGTCATTTTACCAATTGTAATCATTGACATAATTGTTGCTTATTTTATTCTACAAAATGTAACAGAGCGTAAGTCTCCTAAATTGGATAGCTTGTCGATTATTTTATCAACGTTCGGATTTGGTGGCCTATTATACGGATTTAGTATAGCTGGTAACACTGGTTGGAGTAGTTGGACTGTCATTATTTCATTAACTGTTGGCGTGATAAGTTTGACTACATTTATTATGCGACAATCTACCTTAGAGCAACCAATTCTGAATTTTTATGTCTTTAAAAATAAAGTATTTACTATTACTACGGTATTAGGAATGGTTGTATTTATTGCAATGATTGGTGGGGCAGTAATTTTACCATTATTAACACAAGATATGTTAGGTTATACTGCAACTCAATCTGGGTTAATGTTAATGCCAGGTGCAATTATTATGGGATTCATGAATCCTATTACAGGTCGATTATTTGACAAGTTCGGTGCAAGGTGGCTTGCGATTATTGGCCTAATCATTGTTACGATATCAACGTTTGCTTTTTCAGATCTATCAACTGAAACAACGATTACGTACTTGACGATGATGCATGCCTTTAGAATGTTCGGTGTTTCTATGGTAATGATGCCAGTTACAACAGCTGGTTTAAATCAATTACCACCAGACCTTATTCCACATGGTACAGCAATGAACAATACGATGCGTCAAATTGCTGGAGCTATGGGTACTGCGTTATTAGTATCTGTGATGACCAACAGTGCTATTCCTGCTGATGGGATTGATGGTGCAATACACGGAGTAAATGTTTCCTTTACTGTAGCTGGTGTAATTTCTATTGTTGGATTAGTGCTCTCATTTTTTGTGAAGAGTAAGAAACAGTTAGAGCGAGAAAACATAACAAGGATACAATCTTAAGAATAAAAAATAGTTAACATAAATCTTCTTATCAGTAGACACGGGTTATAAAGTGTAATACGCTTTCTACTATAAGGAGATTTTTTCTATATAAATGTACATATAACCTATCAATATGAAAGGGAGAATGTATCAATGAAAATAACTAAAATATATCAAAATGGGTCAAGACCAATTAATGAAGATCGTTTTGTAATAAATAAACAAGCAAATATTTATGCAGTAATGGATGGTGCTACAGGGCTAGATGGGGGAATACCTGGGAGATTGGCGTCAGAGACATTTCAATCATTTTTATTAGAAGAAACAAATCAATATGCTTTATTAACATGTATGCAAAAGGCGAACAAGAAATTAAATCATCAAATTGTTTCTTATTACAAACAACATATTAAAGATACAGACGAGGTAACGTTCGAATCGATACCAAAGTGTAAGCGAAGTACGACTGGAATCGCTGCTATACAACTTAATGAAGATTACTCTAGTTTTGATTATGTACATGCAGGGGATTGCATGCTGTTTCTGCAGTTTGATAATGGAGAAATAAGAATGATTACACATGATATGGTTCATCTGTTTGATCAAATAGCACTAGATAAAATCGTAGCACTTCGTAAAGAATTTGGACAAGGAGTCGAACTTAGTAAACTGAGAGAATTAGTCAATCCAATTTTATTAGAAAACCGGAAAAAGTATAATACACCAGATGGATATAGAATTTTAGATGGCAGTAAAGAAGGCTTTGACCAACTTGAGTATGGAAAAATTCATTTAAATAAAGTGATCGGGATATTATTACTAAGTGATGGCTTATTACTGCCTACTCAAAAGAGAGAAGAGAATGGCTGGAAGTGTAGCGCAGAGATAGCTTTTTCATCAGGATTAGACACATTATTAACTGAGGTGAACCAGAAGGAAAATCAAGACAAGGCATGTATGGTTTATCCGCGATTAAAACAACAAGATGATAAAACAGGTATTCTAATTAAAATGAAATAAGATACAAAAACTAGGACAAGCAAAACAATACTTGTCCTAGTTTTTATCCATAGAAAGGTTTTTACGATAATTTGACGGTGATTGTGATTCGTATTTTTTAAACACTTCTGAAAAATACGATTGAGCAGAATAGCCTACGACAGTAGCAATTTGAGAAATACTATAATTCGTTGTTGATAGCAGTACTTTAGCTTCTTCAACTCGACAATAATTTAAATATTCAATAGGTGTTTGTCCAACCTCATCCTTAAAAGAATGTGATAAATAAAATTTGTTCAGATGAGTCAGTTGAGATAACCTATCTAATGTAATATTTTCTTTAAAATGTTGGTAAATATATTGTTTTGCTTGGGCGATTTCTTTCCGTAATTTTGTCTGTTTTTCTGCTTCGATTTTTAGTTTTAATTGTCGTTTTAATTGCATGATTAACGCACCTAATAAATAATTACAAGTATCCCCGTAACCTTCCAACTGTTCTTGTGCTTCCTGATATATTTTTTGAAAATAAAATTTCACATCGTTTTGTTGATTTGACAGTTTATGAAAGCTGAAAGATCCACCGTCTTCAGACAAATCTGTAAAGTTCAACCCCTCCATTCCAATGATAATAAATTCAAGCGGGTCTTCTGAAGAAGAGGCTTCCATATGCGCAACATTTGGGTTAACAATGAAGACGTTATTTTCCCTTACATCAAACTTATGTTGGGTTGTGGTAATCGTTCCTTTTCCTTTTATAATATAGAATATCTCAGTAAATGGGTGCGTGTGAGTAAGTCCTGCCCATTCAGAACTGTATTTTAATTTGGATGCAAATAGCAGAGTGAAATTATCTTTCTTGTTAGCTTCTATAACCGAATAGCGAGTTGTTGTCATCTAATCATTCCTCCCTCGTGGAAGCTAATGCATGATATATGTTTTTTGATTAAACGTATCTCAAGTGTTTGTTTTTTAGGATGTCTTTGTCTTTTATATCATACAATAAATTTCTGTGAAATAAGATAGCATGATTTTATAGGTGTAAAGGCGCTTAGCATTATTATAGCAAAAAAGTTGTTAAAAATAACAAATAAGTTAATGCTATAACTATGAAATTAGAATAACCTGTACGTATAGCTTCTATAATCATTATTTAAAAGAAATAATATTGTTCAAACATTAACTAACTAGGAGGGACATAAATGATGAAAGGCAAAGGTCGTGTTACATTACCGGTAGAAGAAGGTTTAGAAACTAAAATAGCTGACATTATCGATAGGTGGGGAGCAGATGCTGTACGTGATTCAGATGGAACAAAGCTAACCTCAGAAGTGAAAAATATGGCGAGTAAAGTTTATTCTAAATACTTCTTTACTAGAGGAGACCAAGAATGGGCAAAGGCAAACCTAGATGAAAGACAACACTTTTATTTAATGTCTGCGCCTGTAACAGCACATGCTAGTAACGTACTTATTCCGATTATGGAAGGATACTTTGATGAGCAAGTTATCCCTGATACTGATCATGATATCAAGAGATGGTGGGAGGTAATTGACAGAACAACAGGAGAAATAGTACCTACTGAACAGTGGGCTTATGATGAAGAAACAAAAGAAGTTACGGTTTTACAGGTGAAAAAATGGCATATCTATACAGTTAATTTTTTAGCATATCAACTTTGGGATCCTGTGCATATGTACAATCACGTAACAAATCAATGGGACACGGAACATCACATCCCATATGATCCAAGATATCCTAAGACGAGAAAGCACATATTAAAGAACTTGAAAAAATGGTTAGACGAGCATGAAGATACTGATGTGGTAAGGATAACGACATTCTTTTATAATTTCACACTTGTATTTAATGATGCTGCAAAGCAAAAGTATGTCGATTGGTTTGGTTATGGTGCAACAGTTAGTCCACTTGCATTACAAGCATTTGAAGAAGAAAAAGGATATAAGCTTCACCCAGAGGATTTTGTTGATGAAGGGTATTATAACTCCCCATTCCGAATTCCTTCTAAATCATTTTTAGATTGGATCGATTTTCAACAACGTTTTATTAGCGAACTTGCAAAAGAATGTGTGGATATTATTCATAGTTATGGTAAAGAAGCAATGATGTTTCTTGGTGATCACTGGGCAGGGACAGAACCTTATGGTAAGTATTTTGAAAACATTGGACTTGATGCCGTAGTTGGGTCAGTAGGAGATGGAGTAACATTAAGAATGATTTCAGATATTCCTAATGTGAAGTATACGGAAGGAAGGTTTTTGCCGTATTTCTTTCCAGATACATTTAGAGAAGGTGGTGACCCAGTCGGGGAGGCAAACCAAAACTGGCTTCAAGCTAGAAGAGCTATTTTGCAAAGCCCGATACAAAGAATGGGTTATGGAGGGTATTTAAGCCTAGCACTAAAATTCCCGGATTTTGTTGATCGTGTAGAAGAAATAACAAATGAATTTAGACAGATCCATACGAATTCAAAAGAAACAAGTGCTTACAAGGCTCCATTTAAGATAGCAATTCTAAATAGTTGGGGAAATATTAGAAAGTGGATGAGTCATCATGTTCATCATGCTATTTGGTACAAACAATGTTACTCATATTATGGAATACTTGAAAGTTTAAGTGGCATGCCATTTGATGTTGCGTTCATTAGTTTTGATGATATTAAAAAAGACGGTATAGCTGATGATATTGGCGTAATAATAAATACTGGAGATGCCTACACCGCTTGGAGTGGTGGAGAATCTTGGTTGGACGAGGAAGTTGTTTCTACCATTAAAGAATGGGTGGATAATGGCGGAGGATTCATTGGTGTTGGGGAACCGACGGCTTATGAGAATCAAGGGAGATTTTTTCAATTGTCTGATGTTTTGGGAGTTCAAAAAGATATTGGATTTAGTTTAAATACTAATAAATATAATACGCTTTATGCTGAAAATCATTTTATTTTAGAAGATCAACATACTCCAATAAACTTTGGAGAGGGGATGAAATATGTATACCAATCCAATCAAAACACAATGGTACTCAATGTGGTAGATTCAGATGTAACGTTAGCAGCAAATCAATTTGGATCAGGACGATCGGTTTATATTGCAGGCTTGCCATTCAGCCCTGAAAATACACGGTTACTACTAAGATCTTTATATTGGGCTGCTTCAAAAGAAAGCTTATTGAAAAAATGGTATACATCTAATGTGCAAACAGAGTGTGTAGCTTTCCCAGAAGCAAGCTCGTTTGTTGTCATTAATAATTCTTTTGATACACAAAAAACGAAAGTATGGAAAGGTGATGGATCAACCGTTGAAGTTACGCTGGAACCGATGGGTTATAAATGGATGAAAATATGAGTGAGAATTACTTGCCTGTATAAAAAAGAAATCTTGGGATAGTTTATATTTATAAGAAAAATTTGTTATATAAACAGCAATATACTTATAAAAAACAACAAGATGTTTATTGTGAAAGCGCTTCATTATAGGTAAGCTTAAGTTGTAAAGAAAAAAATTTAGGAGGGTCTTAACTTGAAACTGAAAAAATTATTACTCACTATTACTTTACTTGTTTTTTCACTTGTTCTAGCAGCTTGTGGAGGGACAGATGATAATGAGGAAGCAGAAACACCATCAGATGAAGGCTCAGAAAAAGTTACACTAAAAGTTGCTGCGTTAGAATCTGCATATGGTGCAGAAATGTGGGATAAAATTGCAGATGCTTACGAAGCGGTAAATGAGAATGTAACCGTTGAGCTAACTGTTGAGAAAAATTTGGAAGAGGTAGTTCGTCCAAACTTACAAGCAGGTGAATATCCTGACATTTTCTTATTAGCTACAGGTAGAGAAGAAGGTTTGACAGATACGCTAATTAAAGAAAATGGTTTAGAAGAAATTACTGATGTGTTAGGTATGACAGTTGCTGGAGAAGATGTAACAGTAGAAGAAAAACTACTTGATGGTTTTACCGATACACTTGCTACAAATCCTTATGCTGATGGCAAAACATACTTAGCTCCTATGTTTTATAGCCCTACTGGATTATTCTATAATGCAAACTTATTAGAAGAAAAAGGTTGGGAAACGCCAGCTACTTGGGATGCAATGTTTGCTTTAGGTGATAAAGCAAAAGGTGAAGATACTGCTTTATTTACTTATCCAGTTGCAGGATATTTTGATTCATTAATCCCATCATTAATGTATGCTGCAGGTGGGCCTGATTTTTATCACTCTGCAATGACCTATGAAGATGGTATTTGGGAAACAGAAGAAGCAAAACAAGTATTAGAAACAATTGCAAACTTGGGTGACTATACACATCCAAACACAGTAGCAAACGCAAATCCGAATGACTTCACGAAAAACCAACAAATGATTTTAGATAATGAAGCTTTATTTATGCCAAATGGTACATGGGTAGTAGGTGAAATGGCTGAAGCACCAAGAGAAGAAGGATTTGAATGGGGTATGATGCCAGCTCCTGCATTTGGTGAAGAGGGTGATCGTTATGCATTTACTTTCTTTGAGCAAATGTGGATACCTAAGCAAGCTGAAAATAAAGATGCTGCAAAAGAATTTCTTACTTTCATGTATTCCGATAAAGCAGCTTCTATTTTCTTAGAAGCTGGTGCGGTTCAACCTATTAATGGCATTACTGATCAATTAGAAGACGACAAAAAATTATTCTACAGTATTTATGATGAACAAGGTGCACTTCCTGCTATGGGTGGGTTTGCTTCAACTGAACCAGTACCTGGCGTGAATATGCATGATACACTGTATAAATCTATTGATGGAGTAATAGCTGGTTCAGTATCTCTGGAAGAATGGCAATCAAATATTGAAGAAACTAGTGACAAATTAAGAGATACAATGAACTAAGCCGTTTGTATCCTATATGATGCATAATAATATAAGTAAAACGGTGAGTATAATGCTCACCGTTTTCTTGTTACAGAAGGGGTGTACGCTATGAATAAAAAAGGATCAAGAAATATATTTATTGCGGTTTGTGTAGCACCAGCATTACTTTTA
>NZ_JBISEP010000010.1:0-85428 GCF_044383835.1 Paraliobacillus sp. JSM ZJ581 | reverse complement strand
AGTCAACCTTAACTATACGTGGTTTCACGATGGCTTTCTATTTATTTAACTGTTGCATTTGATTTTACAATGAACCATAGTAAAGAATATAGCTAACCATACAAATTTAATATTCCTAATTGCTTCTAATAACTCCACTTTTCCTAAAATGAATATATTCCTCATACTTCAGACACCAACTCTAAAAATATTTTTTCTAAATCTTTCTTCTCATAAGCAATCGAATTCACGTTCAGTTTATTTTTATCCAGTTCTGCAATTAGATTAGTTAATTTGATTGGTTTCCTGCTAGTTACTAAAAATTCTCCTGCTTTTACTTCTTGTAATTCATAGGAATCATTTAGTGTCATCTCTGGTTTAATAGAATCGCTTAAATCCACTTGAAGATATATTTGTTTATAATTTACAGTTTCATCTTGATTAGTTATATTTCCGATGATTTCTCCATTCTTTATAATAATATAGCGATCACAAAACTCATTTGCATCATCCAAAATATGCGTGGATATAAGAACTGTCGTGTATTCTTTTAGCTTTTTGATTAAGTTTTTGATTTCATTCCTACCTACTGGATCAAGAGCTGATACAGGCTCATCTAGAATTAGAAATTTTGGGCGGTGTAGAATGGCTTGTGCAAATCCTAATCTCTGTTTCATTCCTCCGGATAATTCTTCTACCTTATATTTATTTTTATCCTGCAGCCCCACATCTTTAAGTACTTCATTAATATTTTTATTAAGATACGTTTTACTTAAACCTGATATACTACCAAAAAATCTTAATGACTCCTCACATGTCATCCACTGTTTAAAATCTGTGTGCTGAGATAAGTAGCCAATATCATTCTTAAAATTTAAAATATTCTTTCCGTTAAAATTAATTTCTCCTTCTTCGTAATTTATAATTCCAGTCATGCACTTAATTAGAGTAGTCTTTCCAGCTCCATTAGGACCCAATAATCCAATGCACTCCCCTTCTGTAATATCAAATGAAATATCTTTTAGTATTTTTTTGCCTCTAAAAGCTTTATTTACACTCTTAATAGCGATCATTTTTTAGCAATCTCCTTCCAATAGTCAAATAAAGAATCGGTCCAACTGTATTGAGTAACACAATAACGACTACCCAAACTATTGGATAATTAACAATTGTCCTGCGTCGGTATAAATCAATTAAAGCGATTATCAAAAGTAATAAATGTAAAACCATTATTGGAATTACTATTGGCATAATAGCTCCCCAATCTATATCCTTTAAGATGCTAATATCTGTATTCATAACCCTAACCTCCATTTTTATTTTCTTTATCATTATCGATAATGATAATTATAGTGTACATTTATATAAAAATCAATTATTATTATAAATAAGATGAGGTGATATTTATGGAATTCAGTTTATTTAAAAATCAAACGCGATTTAAAATTGCATTAACATTGATTGATAAACCAGAAGGACTTTCTATTATGCAAATGAATGAATTATTAGAAGATGTAGCTCAAGCAACATTATATAGACATGTAAATGCCATGTTTGAAGACCAGTTATTAAAAATTGTAAAGACTAAAAAATTGCGTTCAGGTGAAGAAAATTATTATGCAATAAACGCAAAAGGTTATAAAATTGATGAAACAGAATGGGCTCAAGCAAATTATGGTGAAAAGGTGAATTTTATTACTTATTATTTTATGTATGTATTACAGTCTTACCAAAATTATCATAAAACAATTGATGATGAGGATGATAAAACAACTTTCTCTATCTCAAAGTTAAATTTAGGGGAAACCGAGTTTGAAAATTTCCAAGCAGATCTTAACAACTTAATTAATAAATATTACAACGAAAAACAAAATATGAATAGCAAAGAGCGAACTATTTCACTTGTAATTATTCCATAAGCATTATTGGAGTACATACTGTCAAAAATTAAAACTATTCGAAGAAGCCATTAGCATCTGCTTCTTCGAATAATTTTAATTTTTGTTGGTAGAGTTGCTGCTGTGGGCGTTATTTCATTTCTATGCATTTCATCTGGCTCAACTAGACTACCCTCATTATCATATATAGTTACATCTGGTTGACCTTCTTCCATACTTGGCATCAGTTTCTTCAGCGGAAACCGGGGTGTTACCAAGTATGAACAAAATAAATAATAATCCCAAAATACTACCTAACATTCTCTTTTTCATTACCTCCCAAATTTAAAATTATTTTAACATTATGTTAATTTTAGCATAATTAGGTTAAATACATGAATCCCCCTAAAAGTGCCTTTCTTAGTTTTGAGAAATATACTAATAAATTCTAAATGTACCTAATCCATAGAAATCTTTTCATATCAATATTTTGAGAATTGTTCCATGGATAAAAATGTATGAAAAAGGATTGAAATTGACATTAATTGAACCAATTTGCACCAACATGATAAATGTTAGTTGAATACAATTATATTTATTCCCTTTTAAGCTAATAATATTTAACCAGTATGTTTTTCAAGCATTTATCTTAAAACTAGTTCCACCTTAGTTCCATCATTGAATTCTTGAATATATAAAGTTCTCGTTTCTTTTGAGTATTGAGTAACAATATCTAAGGTCTCATCTTAATACGTAATTTCTGTGTGTAGACCACTTAAACCTTTTCATCTTGTCGAAAAATCTCATTTCATCAAATGCTTTATCTACATGTGCTCCTCCATCTTGATTTGCAACAAATGTAACTATATTTTTTCTAGTAAACACATTCTTTTATTACTTCGCTCCACCAATCCTCGTAGCTTAAAAGAAAGTTCTTTTACTATCGATTTCCAACGGTTTATGGGATAGCCCATCTTTATCCATGTTGAACTGTAATAATATCCAAGAAGATAATAAGTTTGGAGGTGTATACAACTCTCCTGATGACGATAAAAAGAAATTATGGTTTAACTTGATTAGCTTAAATAAATAATGTAAACGAGAGGTTTCATGAAACATTACTCTTAAACTTGTTGTGAGAGTGTAAGATTTAATCCGTTCCTTTTTTTATTATGTAAAGTTATTTACAAATGTAAATTAAATGTAAGCATCAAATACTGCACACGTATGCAACACAGCCTCGGAATGAGATAATGGTGGGTATGATAGCCTTGGCATGGCTGCCACCCCTTGAATTGGCTGCTTTTTTATTGGACAATCATGCCCACAGAGGATTCGGGTCAAGTCGTAATAATTTATTAATAATAATCATTAAGAGAATAAAATCAAAAGTGTACATGCTTATCTTGACATTTATATTAGAAAAACACCGAATGAATGCTTTATTTAATGCCCTTTAATTCGTCTGAAATAAAGAGGAGCACCTCCTCCACACCACTAGCTTGAATGTCCTCGATTAACTCTTTCCACACATAGGTAGATTCGATTGGAGCGAT
This sequence comes from Paraliobacillus sp. JSM ZJ581, assembly GCF_044383835.1. Classification (NCBI taxonomy): domain Bacteria; kingdom Bacillati; phylum Bacillota; class Bacilli; order Caryophanales; family Bacillaceae; genus Paraliobacillus; species Paraliobacillus sp. JSM ZJ581. Next base: position 82,016 of record NZ_JBISEP010000010.1, on the reverse strand, counting down.
CGTGTAAGCGAGCACCTCTTTTGAGCCGTCTTCTCGGATTCCGACGACAATATAAACAGCTTCTTTGGATACAGTTTCTCGCTTGACGGGAAGAAAGGTAGCGTCTAAATATACGCACACGTAACAGTTGGATAAAGGACGTTGACGGAATGCCTCACCTCTTCGCCCATCACTTTCGTCATATTTGAAATCGTTTGAGGCGTGTAATGATGCCCGTACATCCGTTCAATTAAATGCGATACTTCAGACATCGTGACACCCTTCTGAAATATATGAATGACGAAGGATTTTAACGTATCATTGTTCCGTTTGTTGTTTAAATTCCCCATTTCGATCACGAGGTATGGAGAGTTCGAGCTCACCATACTACGTTTTCAGCGTTCGGGAATAGGACCCATTCTGAGAATTTCCAGAATTAAAGTCCAAGTGATCATACTTTTCATCATCTAAGAAAGCAGTCAATTCCGTTTGAAGCAGCGCATTTACCTCCTTTTCCAGATGGCAGCGAAATATTTCTGTAATATCCTCTTTTTTTTTGCTAGAGCTTGCATAATATCTGATGTAAAATGATCCATAAAGGAAGACCTCTTTTCTTGGGATTTTGTGTGGTAACTTGATTCTACAAGAAAAGGGCTTCCTTTTTCTATTTATTCATTCACACAAAATATTTTACACTCTCGACTTAATTATTTAGATGCATTTCTTTATAATATTCTTTATCAATCTTACAAACACATATTATTATTTTTATCCACTTTGATTTATTACCATACAAAAACCGACTTTCAAAACGAAAGTCGGTTTTTATTAGAGCTTTAATTCTCCCATACGAAGAAGCTCTACCACTGCCTGTGAACGCCCCTTAACACCAAGTTTTTGCATTGCATTTGAAATGTGATTCCTTACTGTTTTTTGGGATATAAACAGTTCCTGGGCTATTTCTTTTGTTGTTTTATCCTGTACTAAAAGCTCAAACACTTCTTTTTCTCGTTTGGTCAATAGTTGCTTCGGCTTGTACTCACTATCCTTCAAGTCTTAACCCCTCCTTGCTGTTCTTAGAGCCACGCTTTGAAGGGTATTTATTTAGTCAGAGTATTTTATGTTCTAAAAATCTTTTCTGTGCTTGCTTTTGTTGCGTTTTAAAATAATTATACCGTTGTCCTATAAAATCTAATGAATCAACCCACTTTTCTTCGCTTGTTCAGAAACTTTTCTAATTTGAGGATCGAGAGGTTTTTTTAATAAAATTGCAAATAAAATGGCTATGATCATAAACGTAAATAGAACAATAATATCACGAATGACAATCCCAGTGACCATTCCTCCTACCGCTTCACGTAATAAACTAATGGCATACGTAAATGGTAGGAATGGGTTAATCGCTTGGAAAAATGCAGGTGTTACTTGAATTGGGAATGTCCCGCCAGACCCAGACAATTGAAGTACGAGCAAAATAATTGCTAACCCTTTGCCGACATTACCGAAAACAGAAACAAACGTGTAAACAATCGACATAAATACCATACTAATAAAAATTGCAAATATAACAAACCAGACCGGTTCTTTAACATAGGCATCTAAAAGAAACAGATCACCTAATGTTACAATCAATGCTTGCATCAATCCAATACTAGCAAAGGTCAACCCTCTACCAAAATAAACATGATGAAGCTTATATATACCTTCTTTGTTATGAACATCGACAGTTAATAAGGAAATCAGTAATAATGCTCCAACCCACAAACTTAGTGTCGTATAAAATGGTGAATTAGCTGAACCATAGTTTGGAATTGGAAAAACCTTATTCTCGTTTAGTTCAATCGGATTGGCAAGAAAATCACTTTCTTGTTCAATATCATTTTTCAACAATTGAATAATATCATTTAAATCATGATTACCTTCAAACTGTCTAATGCGGTCAGCGGTATGTCGTACCGTATCTTCTAATCCAGGTAGATCGTTTTGTACTATATCAGCTATCTTATGAACTGAATTTTCTAGCTGTGGAAGTCGATTATCAATAAAATCTGTCACTTTATCCACTTCTTCTACTGCTTTTGGTAAGTCTTTTTCAACAAAGGATGCAGCTCGTTGAATTTGATCCTTTACCTTAGGAAATTGATTTTTATAAAAACTTACCGCTAGATTAACTCCACTTTCAACATCATCGAGTTTTTCAACTATTGTCAGCGCTGTTTGATGAATTTCGTCACCTATCTCAGGTAAGCGCTGCTGTAGTTTTGTAATCTTATCTTCTCCATAAACTAATGATTCTTCCGTATGCTTTAAGATGCTCTCTACTTTAGGTAATGCTTCTTGCGCTTGTTGTAAATTGTCACTAGCATTCTCTGCAGTTTCCTGTAAATGATCAATTCCTTTATCTATGACTGGAGAAATCGTATGATCATAGTCTGAAGCAAGTGTATTAGCTTGATTTACAGCTTGATCGGAAACAGCTATTAAGTGATTCATTTGATTGTCCGTTATGTTAGAAATATTATTTCCCAGCTTCGTTAACATTTCTTCCTCAGATTCAAAACTTACTTGTAATGCTTGTAGATTAGTTAAGATTTGCTCTAAATCTTTATTACTTACTTGCTGATCGATTACATCCAGTAATTGTATAGATTGATCTATACTAGATATACTTGAATTGAGATCACTTAACAGCTCTGGGATGGCCTTTTCTATTTCAGTAGTAGTTAGCTTGTCATGATCTAGTTGAACAGCGAATTGATGGACGATATTGGCTGTTTGCTGATAAAGCAATATATTTTGTTTTAATACAGGGTTAACTGTATCTATAGATTCTTTATTATTTTCGAAGTAATCACTGATCGCTTTTACAAATGCTTCACTATTTTCTGCATTTTTTTTAATTTCAGGTAATGCATCTTGCGACTTTCCCACTATATCTTGTGCTTTTTGTATGTCCTGTAATGTATTTGCAACTAGCTCCTCAATTTTTGTAAAGTCTTTATCCACATCAATAATAGTGTCTGCCACTTGTTTTATTTCTGGTATTTTAGTCTGCAAGCTGATAATACCTTCTCCTACCTTGTCTATTTGTGGCATCTTCTCATTCAATCGAACCACATTGTTGGCAGCAGCTATTATTTCAGGCATGACTTGTTGAAGCTCTATTACTTTGTCTGCTTGTTTAGTGATTTCAGGTAATTTCTCCTCCAGTGTAATAGCTTTATTACCTAGTGCTTCAATATCTGGGAGTTGTTCCTCTAATGCAAAAATATTATTTTCTACATTTCTTATGGTTGGCAATTCCTTCTCTAGCTCTATTCCTATTTTATTAAATTCTGTTAATACTGCCTTGCTAACTTGCTCAACAAAGCTTTCACTGGTCTGTGTTACGATAGTCGAAGCACCAGTAGAAGTCATTTTCGGAGCAATGGCGTTAATCTTCTCATTGACACTGTATTCAATGACTGGTCTAATTTGTTCTTCTCCTAATAATGTACCAATCTTCTCAGAAAAGTCAGTAGGAATATAAATACTGGCATAATAGTCTCCATGTTTTACACCTTGATCAGCATCTTTTTTTGAAACAAACGTCCATCCAAGTGCATCATTTTCTTTTAAATTATCAATGATTTGCTCACCGACGTTAATATTTCTCTCTCTTATCTCCGTTCCTTTATCATCATTTATTACTGCTATAGCGATGTCACCTGTATTGGAGTATGGATCCCACGATGCTTTCAAATTAAACCAAGCATATAAAGATGGAAGCACCATTAATGATACAATCAAAAAGGCTGCTACAGGAGTTTTAATTATATTCTTCCAATCTGTTTTTACAATTTCTAATATTTTTCTCACTTTTACACCTTCTATATTTTCATTACAAACTTACCATGCATGCTATTGTAAGACTTTCTTTAGCAAATGTCACGTTAAACCTCTTTTATATTAGTAGAATTGACCGTTGCAATCCCTGCCTTTTCAAGCGATAATATAAACAGGTTATTGTTAGGAAGGGGAAGAATTTGTGCATAATAATTTACAAAAAACAGAAGAAATAGCAGATTTAATGCAAACAACAGGTAGCGGCTACGATTTACTGCGCTATGTTTGTTTACCAGATTTGCTTGGAAAAGATGCAGCAACGATCCTTTATGTACTTGGAAAAAATTTAGCACGACAAATAAAATGGGAATCTTTAGAGCAAGTGAAAGATTTTTTTTATAAAGTCGGTTGGGGAGAGTTAGTTGATATAAAGGAAAAACGTAGAGAATATATTTTTGAATTAACTGGTGCAGCTATTACCCAACGAATGAAACAAGATATCATAACTGATTATCGCCTTGAGGCAGGTTTTTTAGCCGAAGCAATGCAGCAATTAAAGCAACTGGATTGTGAGTGCATCGATGAAATCAAATCAAAGAAAAATTATGTGGAATTGAAAGTACTTCTATCAAAATAAATAAACGATAAATAATATGATGCACCTTATACGTAGAGCATTTTAAATTTTTCTACGCTTAAGGTGCCTATTAGTTATTTCAGGTCGTCTTTTTCTTTGCTTAATAGAGCCAGAATCTTTTGTGCCGTCGGTTTAGGTATTCCTAATCGTTGGAGTTTTTCTACTGTTGCTTGCCTAATCTCAGTAATCGATTTAAAGTGTGTTAACAATAGTTTTTTTCTTTTTTCTCCAACACCAGGAATAGCATCTAGCTCTGACTTAAATGCACTTTTCCCTCGCAATTGACGATGAAAGGTGATCGCAAACCGATGGACTTCATCCTGTATTCGTTGAATTAAATAAAATTCTTGTGATTTCCGATCCAAAGGTACTGTCTCTGGAGGCACGCCATATAATAATTCACTTGTCTTATGTTTATCATCCTTGGCTAAACCACACAAAGGAATCTCTAATCCTAATTCATTTTCTAATACATCTGAAGCAGCACTCATTTGACCTTTACTTCCATCGATGACAATTAGATCTGGTAATGGGAGACCTTCTTTTAACACCCTTGTATAACGTCTTCGAACGACTTCACGCATCGTTTCATAATCATCTGGCCCTTTGACATCTCGTATTTTATACTTCCGGTATTCTTTTTTTAATGGACGGCCATCCATGAAAACGACCATTGCCGAGACAGGGTCAGTTCCTTGGATATTTGAGTTATCAAACGCTTCGATTCGATGCGGTGTTTCTATATGAAGCTTTTCACCTAGTCCTTCAACAGCCTTGATTGTCCTAGCCTCATCTCTTTCAATAAGAGAGAATTTTTCTTCTAAAGCAATTTCAGCGTTTTTTCCAGCTAAATCAATTAATTCTTTCTTTCGTCCACGATATGGAATGGTTACATCTACCTCTAATAACTCACTTAATAATTTGTAGTCCACGGGTGCAGGAACTAATATTTGCTTTGGTTTTAGATGATTTTCATGCAAGTAAAAACGCCCTATAAAACTCACAAATGTCTCTTGTGCTTCATCATAAAAAGGAAAAATAGATACGTCACGTTCAATTAGTTTCCCTTGTCTAATAAAGAAGACTTGTACACACATCCAACCTTTATCATACGCATAATGAAATACATCACGGTTAACTTGATCGTTTAATGTCATTTTCTGTTGTTCCATTACTGCTTCAATATGCTGAGTTTGATCTCTTAATTCTTTTGCACGCTCAAAATTCAACGCGTCACTAGCTTCCATCATTTTTTGTTGAATTTGTTGTTTAATTTCTTTATGACCACCACTTAAAAAAGATACAATTTGTTGGACAATTAGTTTGTATTCCTCAACCGTTGGTGGCGTTTCTGTACAAGCTAGACATTGATTCATATGATAATACAAACAATGTCTACCAGGCGGATTGTTACATTTTTTCAAAGGGTACATACGGTCAAGTAGCTTCTTTGTTTCTCTTGCCGCTAGAACATTTGGATATGGGCCAAAATATTTCCCTTTATCTTTTTTCACTTTACGTGTAATGATTAATCTTGGATGACGTTCATTTGTAATTTTTAAATAAGGATAGCTTTTATCATCTTTTAACAGTACATTATATTTAGGATCATATTTCTTAATTAAATTCATCTCTAAAATCAATGCCTCAATCTCAGATGAGGTAACAATATATTCAAAGTCGACAATTTCTTGAACTAATCGTTGTGTCTTTTGATCATTTGCACCTGTAAAATATGATCGGACACGATTTCTCAATAGCTTCGATTTACCAACATATATTATTGTGCCATGCTTATTCTTCATTAAATAACAACCTGGTTGTGCAGGAAGTACTGCTAATTTCCCTTTAATTTTATCTGACATGATTGACAACTCCACTAGATATACTTACGTCTATTGTATAATAAAGAAGAATCCCTTGCTACTTAAAAGTAACAAGGGATTAATAAACCGCATGTATTATTCTGCGTGTTTGTTGATTAACTCAACAAGTGCTTCTTTTGGTTGGAAACCAACTATTTGATCAACTACTTCTCCATCTTTAAATATCATTAGTGTTGGGATACTCATTACACCGTGTTTTCCTGCTGTTTCTTGGTTTTCATCCACATCAAGCTTAACAATTTTTACTGTATCGCCCAATTCAGCATCGATTTCTTCTAGCACAGGAGCGATCATCTTACATGGACCACACCAAGTTGCCCAAAAGTCTACTAATACCAGACCATCGCGTGTATCATTTATAAACGAACGATCTGTTGCATTTACAATTGCCATATTATCTTACCCTCCTTTAATTCTTAACCATCATTCGTGTTGTAGTATATCATGTCCTTTTGTATATTGGCTAATAGTTTGCTCATATGTTACTTTACCCGATAATTTAGAAATAAAACCTTTGTTTGGTATTTTCTAAATCTAATTACTTATAGTTAAAAATAAGAACACTCTCTATCAGAAATAAAACTTAAGTACACGGTGAAAAGCGTATATCGTACATTCAAGACTGGGTGCGCATGTAGAGTGTTCATTAAACCATGTTTTTCGTTCATTCGCGCCTGAATAGGAAGGGCGAGTGTTCATTAAATCGTGTTTTTCGTTCATTCACGACTGAATATGCAGGACAAGTGTTCATTAAACCATGTTTTTCGTTCATTCGCGACTGAATATGCAGGACAAGTGTTCATTAAACCATGTTTTTCGTTCATTTGTGGTTGGAAACGTAGCCCAAGTGTACATTAAATTACATTCAAGCTAAAAATAATAGAAAATTGATCGAAACGGAGCTATCCCTTACTGTGCTTGTTAAGATCCCCAATAAAATAAATGCGACATAAGCTGCCATTATGATTCCACTTATGTCGTAGTCTGTATCAATTGTAATTTATAAAATACTAGCACCGATGATATATGATAATCCGATTGATATTACCATGGAAAGAAATCCTACAGCGCGATTATCATTGCCTATTTCTTCATCAATTTTATAGGTAGGAGTCAAGAATTCAAAAATAAAATATCCAGTTAAAAGTAACAAAAAACCAAATGCACCCCAACTAATACTTTCAAGTATCGTATCATTGTGTTGAATCGAAAATCGAAATACATTAGCAATCCCCAATACTTTTCCACCTGTTGCCATTGCTACAGCAAAGTTGCCTTCTTTAATTTCTTTCCAATTTTTATAGGAGGTTACAAGCTCAAATATTGCTAAAAAAACAATCGTACATAGAATGACTACACTGTATCGTGCTGCTGATGCAATAAATGGGTTTTCCCAAAAAGCTGCCATGATATACATCTCAATCTTCCTTTCCTGCTTATCAACTTAATACTGATTTGCATTAACCTATAGGTAATTCCATTTAAAAAAAGAGCTTATTTGAACTCTAATATCGTTACACCGCTTCCTCCTTCATTCATACCACCAGCCCGCTGGCTTTTTATGTGTGAATGTCGCTTGGCAAAAGCTTGTACACCTTTTCTTAATGCTCCAGTTCCTTTTCCATGAATAATGGATACGTTCGGATATCCTGCCAGCAATGCATCATCAACGTATTTTTCGAGCTGATGTAATGCATCTTCGTATCTTTCTCCACGTAAATCAAGCTCGGGTTTGACATGATAATTCGATCCTTTTACTGTAGCCATTGGTTTTTCAATAATAGTTTCTTTGCGTTTAACGAATTGCAAATCTTTACGCTTTGCTTTAATTTTCATAATTCCAACTTGTACTTGATAATCATTTTCACTAATTTTTTCAACAATACTTCCCTGTTGATTTAATGTTAATAAAAGCACCTCATCACCCGGTTCTAGCTCACGATCTGCGTCTTTAACGATTTTCTTTGATTGTTTTTTCTTATTGGAAAGTTGAGGTTGTGCCTCATCAAAAAATTTCCTAGCTTCAATCCATTCATGTTCTTTCAATGTAGCCTGATGCTTCATGTCTCTAATAGTTGAGACAATGGCTTCGGCTTCTTCTCGTGCTTTTCGCAATGCTTTTTCTGCTTTTTCTTCTGCTTTTTGGTATAAAGCTTCTTTCTTCTGATCGAATTGGTTCCACTGATTTTCTAGTTCTTTCTTAAGATGATCCGCTTCTTCTAATAAACGTTCAGCTGATGCTTGATCTTTCTCCGCTTCTCTCCTTGCATTCTCAAGCGATGCAATCATATTCTCTACACTCGTTGAATCTGTACCAATATGCCCTTTGGCTGTCTCAATCACCTCTGTACTAAGACCTAAACGTTTAGATATTTCAAATGCATTACTTCGTCCTGGTACACCAATTAATAAACGATAAGTCGGCTGAAGTGTCTGTACATTAAATTCAACAGAAGCATTAACAACTCCTGCTCGATTGTAGCCATATGCTTTCAATTCTGGATAGTGCGTTGTAGCAATAATACAAGCATTTCGTCTAACAACATCATCTAAAATAGCCATTGCCAGTGCAGCCCCCTCTTGTGGATCTGTTCCTGCACCTAGTTCATCAAACAATACTAATGTTTTTTCATTAACATGTTTTAAAATGTCGACAATGTTAGTCATATGTGATGAAAAAGTACTTAGGCTCTGCTCAATGGATTGCTCATCTCCGATATCAGCGAATACATCTTGAAACACAGCTAATTCACAACCATCTAAAGCTGGAACTTGAAGGCCAGATTGTGCCATTAGTGTACATAACCCTACCATTTTTAATGTAACCGTTTTTCCACCTGTATTTGGTCCAGTAATAACAATTGCATGATAATCTTTCCCTAAAGCAATATCATTTGCTACTACTTCATTATCTGTTAATAATGGATGACGTGCTTGCTTCATTTCAATAATGCCTTGATCATTCATTTTTGGCATGGCTGCACGCATCGATTGACCTAAATGTGCACGAGCAAACATGAAATCCAATTTGGCCAGTATCACTACATTATGAGCTAACCAGTCATGATCAGCAGCAATTCGATCGGATAACTCACGAAGTATCCGATCAATCTCAGCCTTTTCTTGAGATTTTGCTTCTTGAAGTTGGTTATTTAGTTCGACAACAGCCTGTGGTTCCATGAATAATGTTTGACCGGATGCTGATTGATCATGCACAATACCACCAATTGCTGCGCGATACTCTTGCTTTACAGGCAATACATAACGATCATTACGAATCGTTACAATGGCATCAGACAGCATATTACTTTTAGATCTCGTATAGTTATCTAGTTTATCTCTTACTCTTGATTCATTTGTTCTTATTTTAGATCGAAGTGATCGTAATTTATCAGATGCACCATCCATGATATGGCCATGATCATCAATACAGCTCTTTATTTCTGTTTCTAACTCATTAAGTGGAGTTATTTCTTCTACCAAGCTTCGAATAATCGGGAGTTCCGGTTCTTCCATTGCGCGAACAAATCGTTTTAACTGTTTTCCTCCGTAAATGGTACCTACGATATCTAAGCATTCCTGTGCATTTAAAGCACCACCAATAAGTGCACGCTTAATACTCGGTCTTATATCAACGACTCCACCAAGTGGTACGTTTCCCTTTAACCGAACAATACTGACAGCTTCATCTGTTTCTTCTTGCAACTGCAGTACCGCTTGCAGATCTGTTGAAGGCTTTAACTTTCGCGCTTGTTCTTTACCAAGTGATGATGCGGCATGATTTTCTAGTTGTTCAATAATTTTATGAAATTCTAACACATGAAATATTCGATCATTCATTTGTTATGACCCCTTTTACCGTTTGCTTTGAAATAAATTAATGACTTCTTCTTTTGACCAAGTATTGATTACTGTATCTTTTTTTAACCATCCACGCTTCGCTACACGTACACCATCTTTCATATAATCAAGGGATACTTCATTATGGGCATCTGTGTTTATCGCAATTTTCACACCTTGTTCTTGTGCTAAACGTAACCATTCTGGTGCTAAATCAAATCGATTCGGGTTTGCATTTAATTCTAACACAGTACCTGTTTCCTTCGCCCGTTCAATTAATTTTTTCACATTAGCTTGGTATCCTCTACGGCGACCAATAATTCTTCCAGTTGGGTGTGCAATAATGGTGACATACGGATTATCACATGCATGATAAAGGCGTTTCATAATTTCTTCTTCTGTTTGATTAAAACTAGAATGGATTGCCCCAATCACATAATCCATTTCCTTTAAAAATGCATCATCAAAATCTAAATTTCCATTAGGTAAAATATCCATTTCTACTCCCGAAAAAATATGAATAGCTGGATACTTTTGTTTTAATCGTTCAATTTCTTCCCTTTGTTCACGTAGGCGTACTTCATTCAATCCATTAGCTACTTTTAAAAACTTCGAGTGATCGGTTATTGCAATATAGTGATACCCTCTCTCTACTGCAGCTATAACCATTTCTTCAACAGATTGCGCACCATCACTCCAAGTGGTATGCATATGCAAATCACCTTTAATATCTGAATGATTTATTAAAGATACTTCTTGCTCAAAAACTTCTAATTCTCCTGCATTTTCCCGTACCTCTGGTGGAATATAAGATAAACCAAAGTGTTGAAAGAAATCCTTCTCTGTTTCAAAAGTTATCACTTCACCTGTATCATTATTTTCTACACCATATTCACTGATTTTTTCATTCTGCACTTTCGCTCGTTGTCGCATCGCTACATTATGATCTTTAGATCCTGTAAAATGGTGTAACGTTGTTGTAAATTGCTCTGATTTCACAATACGGAAGTCAACAGAAACATCATATGATTCTTCTAATACAATCGAAACCTTTGTATCACCGGAGGCAATAACCTCTTTTATATTGACTATAGCTAATAACTCATCTCTGACTTTATCAGGACGATCACTTGCAATGATGAAATCTAAATCTTTAACTGTCTCACGCATTCGACGAATACTACCCGCACGGGAATAACGCAATACAGCATTTATTCCTTCTAAGTAAGCTTCTATTTTTTCAACAATTGGTAACATCGTTGCAATCGGAAGACGATCAGGTTGGCTGTCTGCCTCATCTAATGCCTTGACTATTTTTTCACTTGTTTTTTTTCCAAATCCTTTTAATTCAGCAACCTTGCCACTTGTGCATGCTTCCCGTAATGATTCTGCATCAGTAACTCCTAATTCTTGATAGAGTTTTGCTAGCTTTTTCCCACCTAAACCAGGTAGATTTAACAAGGGAATTAAGCCTGCAGGTATTTCTCGCTCCAAATTGGATAAAGTTTCTGAAGTACCTTGTTGAATATACTCAGCAATCACAGCTGCAGTTCCTTTACCGATACCATTGAGTGCTGTAAAATCTTCTATTTCTGATAATGAACGATTATCTGTTTCTAAAGCTTGCGCCGCTTTTCGATAAGCAGAGACTTTAAATGGGTTCTCTCCTTTTAGTTCTAAATAAAGCGCTATTTTTTCTAATAAACCGATAACATCTTTTTTGTTAATCTGGGCCATTTCTTCATCCTCCTGTTCCTTTCAATCAGTAGAGAAACCCTTGCTTTTCAATATGAGCAAGGGTTTCTTTGATATACTTATTCAATCATTATTCACCAAACAAGCTTGCAACATGCTCAAACCATAATGATTTTAATTCTGCAGATAGTATTGGTGTATGCTCGATAATAAATTGTGCAACAGAAGAGCCCTCTATTGCTTGTTGCACCGTTGCAACCGGTACAAGCGCTGCTATGTAAAGTAAAACAAATAAGACAACATACGATTCAATAAATCCTAAGATCGCTCCTAATAAACCATTAATCGAATGCAAAATAGGAAGTTCTGCAACAAAATCCAACATTGAACTGATAATGCTTAATATAATTTTCACACCGAAGAAGATGATTGCAAATGCAATTGCATTGTAAAACGCAGCTTCTAGTGGTAAAGATTCTAAGAATACTGCCCATGTTTCCCCGTCAGGTAAATTAGGATAAGGTATCCACATAATAAGTTTATCTGCTAATTTATCATAGTATATTACTGCTACAATAAACGCCACAATAAAACTTACCAAATGAAATGCTTGTAAAATAAATCCTCTTTTTAATCCTCGTAATAAACCTAATAATAATAGGCCAATTATTATTACACTAATCATGATATTTTTGGTCCTCTTTCTGTTTTAATGTCTGTTGTAGTTCTTCATATTTTTTTTGTAATTTAATATAATCATTCATTGTATTAACAGCTGTTAATACTGCTAATCTGGAGGTATCCAAACTTTTATTCACATCATGAATTTCTCTCATTTTTTCATCGACTAAGCTAGCAATCAATTTAACATGGTGTGAGTCCTCTTTACCTATTATCGTATAGGTCTTGCCATATATGTCAACCGTTATCCGTGCTTTATCTGATTGGGACACCGATTATACCTCCTTAATTCTATCAAATCCTAAAATTAATATTAACATGAACACAATCATTTAGGAAACTATTCTATTACGTTTTCTTTTGCTATACTATACCTATCTTATCAAAGAAGGAGTTATTATGGGACAAATTGTACTAAAATTTCCATTAATTAAAATTGAGCAAATGATGCAAGCTTATCAATCACAGTTAAAACAAGCGCCTCAAGGAGCTGTATTCGCTGCAAAAACGCCAAACAGTTCGATTACAGCATACCGTTCTGGGAAAGTATTATTTCAAGGAAAAAATCCAGAAATAGAAGCTAGAAGATGGGGAGATATTGAAGAGACAGGTCCAGTTGGCTCATCAAAAATTTCTAAACAAAAAAAACATCGGTTTATACCTCAGCCTAGTTTATTCGACCAGTCTCATATCGGATCAGATGAGGCTGGTACCGGAGATTACTTTGGTCCAATTACGGTAGCCGCAGCTTACGTGGAGCAAAAACAAATTCCATTATTAAAAGAAATAGGAGTAAAGGATTCTAAAAATTTGACAGATGCCTCTATAACTTCGATCGCAAGGAAGCTACTCCAGCTTGAGTTACCATACTCCTTAGTAGTATTACATAATTCAAAATACAATCAACTGCAACAGAAAGGCTGGACACAAGGTAAAATGAAAACAATGTTACACAATCATGCAATCAATCAATTACTAAAAAAAATTGAACCTGTAAAGCCCAACGGCATTATCATTGATCAATTTTGTGAACCGCAAGTGTATCAGCGTCATCTACAATCAGAAAAAAATACTTTACAAGAAAATGTGTATTTTATGACGAAAGCAGAAAGTCATTCCATTGCAGTTGCTGCTGGCTCGATTATTGCACGTGCTAGTTTTGTTCAAGAGATGAACAAACTATCGAAAAAAGCTGAGTTGACGTTACCTAAGGGCGCATCGGCTAAAGTAGACCGAGCTATTGCTACTATGATTAAAAAATATGGAAGAGATAGTCTAAACAGTTTTGCAAAAGTGCATTTTGCAAATACAAAAAAAGCATCCGCTTATTTATAAATATGAAGTAAAGGTCATATGTACAACACCAAAGGAAACGGAGCGTGAATTATTTAATAGGAATACTAGTACTAGTTGTTTGGGCTATTAAATTAGACATAAGAATGCAATAAAAGGAAAAACAATTGGGACAACTCTTCATACAGAACCATAGAGTTTAATACGATTTCTGGTGAACCTGTAGTAGCTTTAGATATTATGTATCTATTTGGAAAGTTACCAAGATAGTAACACGAATAAAAGTTCGTCTATTTGTTTGAAGTAATAATTTAGCTGTGGAAATACACGACAATCCTCGAAAATGTATTGCTGTCGAAGTATTCCTTATCCTGCAGGAACAGCGCGGAAGCTGAAAATCCACTTGGCAAAATGGTTTTCTTTACCAAGTTAGCGGAAGTCGTGCCTGCGGAAAGGGAGTGTATTTCCACAGCGGTGTTTGTTCTGCTTCATTAATATACATGTTCGGATCTTCTCTTGAGAAATGTTGTTTTGTCCCAGCCTCATTCTTAAATAGGGATACTTGTTGTGAAGTATTTCAATATGTTACTTTTGAAAAAAAGGGCAAAATGGATTGCTTTTTTATAAATTATTATTCATTTTTAATCTTTCAGTTATTAATCATGCTAATCATTATTAATCCAATAAAGAGAATAAATAGCAATGTAAATGTAATTCCCTGGCCAATTTCTTCATTAGCATAAGCTCTATAAGCATAAATACTCATAGAAATTGAATTACAAAAAAAGGTAAAAATTAATAAGGGATGTATTTTATTTTTAAGCATCTTATCCTCCTCACTTAATTATCTAATGATGTTATCCTTCTGTTAATAATCACTTATTAGGAAACTAGACAGGATAACTAAATTACATTTTTCACATAATTAAAAACAAAATCACATTAATAGCTACGATAGTCATAATTAAACCGAATATGAGTTTTTTAGCAGTAAACTTTATTTTCCCACTATGTACTCCCTTAAAAAGTAAAATCGATATGAGTATTAAAAGTAATATAATTGGTATTGGCACTGTTTCACCTCTTTATTCTCACTTTTTAAAGCACGTGCTAATTGAATAAATTTAAAACAATCTATGCAACTCTATCCTTAGTACTAATTGCGCTATTTTAGCTTTCATACCTAGTATTTCAACAACTTCCGTTTACTTCATCCAGGATTTTTAAATTGACTACTTCACTCTTCTATCGATTATAGTAATTATTGTAAATATTTGAAAATCATTCTTTGGACGCTCTTTAACCTTGTTCATTTATGATTGCATTGAACGCAACACGTATTTCTTTTATTAGGTTTTCAAGGGGTTTTTCTAGTTGTATTTTGCGTTTTACATTATTTAATGTGACTTGTTATTAAAATATTTGAATATGTTTCTGTTTATTTTGTGTTAAAATTCCATAGCATTAAAAAGCCATTTTCTCCGTCCAACATTTCGTCTTTAACTTGCACCACGCATTGGCAATAAACTGACAAGTTTGTCGGTTTATTTCATTTCGGAAGTGCATCTTGTTACTTAACTATAACGATTTTTCTTAATTTCGAGAAAAGAAGAAAGAGCTAATTCCTGTTGTGGTGCCACCAATAAATAGTAAATAACTAATTTTCATACTTCCACCCCTACTTTTATATGCAATAATAACGCGCTTTATTATGAATGAAAAGCAGTCGATTGTCGAACGAAAACAATAAGGGTTCGCTAGTATTATTAATTTTATTAACTCAATATCCTAGGCCTTTTTCTATTCGCTCTCGGTCCAAATCATCTACCAAATTAAAATGTTTTTCATAGAGAGGACGTAATCTGTCAGATGTACATGCTATGACTTCGCAACCCCGATCATCATATACAAAAAATATAATACCTTTTGTTATGTTTACGAAAAAAACATCAGGGTAATGACTATAATTACTTCCAAACCTAGGTTTTAATGATGGAAAATCCTCATTAATCGCAGCTTTTAATAGTCTATCAATACGTATATCATTCACTTTACAATGCAAAGCAAACTGTTGCATCTCATATTCATAGCTTATATCTATTTCAAACGGATAAGGAAATGTCTTAACTTTAAGATTCCTCAAGTTATTTTTATCCCTCAAATTGGACTGATATACTGCTAATCTTTTTCTATTTTGTAGTTCTTTTTGACAATAAGTATTCGTTACAAGAATCAAGTCATCCTTTTGATCAAATAGCTCATTGAAGATGGTCAATGTTTGCTTATACACTGTATTGAATAGCTCTAGATTAATCTTATCACTTTCCTTAAATTGATACATTCCTTTTCCTAGTGAAAAATGAATGCCGATATCCCATTGATAATATATACTAGGCACCAATTTAACACCAGAAAAATGCTTGTCAAGATAGTTTACAATATCCATTTACTATTTCCCTTCTCATGCTTAAAAGCTAGCTTGATTCCTTCACAATTTTATTCCTTATTGCACTGAGTTTTGGCATACACTTTTAAAATCTTGTCGTTCTATTCACGGCAAGAAAACTTTAAAATCAAAGCAAAAACACTAAAAAAATATCCAATGCCTTGTGTTAACATAATCTTTTTCCAAATAGCTTCAAATGAGTAACTACAACCACCATGATTCATTTTTCCTTTATTAGTTCTGATAAGGATAATAATTATTCATGAGAGTAACGCTTTGAGAGTTTCTCCTTATGAGAATGAAATACTTCTTCCAAAGAAATATTATATGTATTGGCGATCACAATGACGTTACCTAATACATCCTCTAACTCTTCTACTAAGGCCCTTCTATTGTTCATAAATGATTCTGTTACTTCATCTGGCCTATCTCTCCCAATTTCCAGGGCACGTATGGCTCGTGCTACTTCTCCTGTTTCTTCTGCTAAAAAGCCGATACGAGTAAAAATGTCTAATTCGGACCAGCCTCTATTTTCATAATAATCAGTTACCCTTTGTTGAAATGCAGTTACATCCATTTTTTCTCACTCCTTAAACTCCATTACCATAAAGGTAAACAAATAACCATGACTTTTGTATAATAGAATTGTTGCATTTGCTAGGAAGACTGTAATCATGAAAAGTATAGCTGTATTTTGTAGTTCAATTAACCGGAAGTCTATGAAAGAATTAGCTAAACATAATCATACCTTTGTTTATGGTTGAGCAAGTGTTAGTGTTATGTGAGCAGTTGTGCATACTGTTCTAGATTAAGCTTAATTTCTATCAACTTCCAACCATTTAACAAGGTTTCATTTGTTCCCCCAACTTATTTAATACATTCCTTTATCTCCAATATATTTTTTTCTTTTAAAAGCAACATACGATCCCATTTCATTATTGTTTTGCTACATCAAGTTAAAATGAATAAATTGAAGCGTGAGACGTTTATAAACAGTTCAATAGGTACCAATATTATAACAGCATATAGCATACTGGTAACATTTAATTTCCAAAAACGATTCATTTACTAGCCCACTAATGACCAAATTACGGAACTTTTATTTTCGCTGATTTGACCACTCCTCCTTAAGAAGTCCATAAAATACTCTATCTAAATATTGACCATTCAAGTATTCAAAATCTCTTATAATACCTTCTTCTTTAAACCCTAATCGCTCGGGGATCGCTCTGCTTTTACTATTTTTAGTCGCCATATTTATTTCAATTTTGTTTAAATGCAAATCTTCAAAAGCATGTCTTATAAAAAGTTTACATGCACCTGTTACTAAACCCTTTCCTTCAAACTCTTTTCCTAACCAATAACCTATTTCTGTCTTCTTACTGCTCCAATCTATGTATAAAAAACCAATTGAACCCACCAATTTATCGTGGTGCCATATGCCAGACCAATGTCCATTGTTATTTGCAAAGCGATTTAGAGACTTTTCAATAAATACCTTGGAATCCTCTTCACTGTTTGTTTTACTCGGAAAGGATAACCACTGACTAATGCTATTATGGCTATTGTCAATTAGCTGAAACAACTCACTTGAATGTCTCGGTTCTAATATCGAAATATAGGTATCGTCATTTATAATTAATTTGTACATTCTCCACTCCCCCTATATACTGTATTTCGTTAAACCGACCATTTTCCAACAACTTTTCCACTTTCACTTATTTAGACGAAGCGTGATCGCAATAAGTTTTTATTTTGAACAAATTATTACTGTTATTTTTCACAGCACAAACCTAATATCCATTTAACGATAGCATGATCTATTTTTCTTTCTTACCTTATAAAAAAAGCAGTCCATTTTTCAGTACAATGTAATTGCACTCAAAAAATAAACTACTTCATTAGTTAACTTCTTAATTCAGCTTTATGTTCATCTTTTACTGCTAATAATATTTTTTGATACGATGCTTCTACTTCATCATCTGTTAATGTACGTTCTGGATCTAAATAGAGTAAGTGGAACGCTAATGATTTCTTACCTGTCTCTAAATGCTCCCCTTGATAAAGGTCAAACACCTGTATTTCCTTCAATAAAGAACCAGCATTTTTTGCAATGGTTTGTTGAATATCACCTGCAGAAACTGTCTCATTCACAACCAATGCAATGTCACGAGTAACTGTAGGGAATCGTGGTATTTTATTAAAGTTCGGTTCGTTTTCATGTTGTTCAATAAGATATGCTAAATCAATATCAAATACAAACGTATCCTTCAAGTCAAAATCTTTTTGAAGCTGCGGATGTACTTGACCAACAAAACCGATTACCTTATGATCTACCTTCACGATTGCCGTACGTCCAGGATGCATGCCATCGATTTTCGTAGGCTCAAATGTTGCATGGACATGTAATCGTTCAAACAATCCTTCCATAATTCCTTTAATTAAGAAAAAATCGACTACTTTCTTTTCTTGTTGCCAAGGGTGAGTAAGCCATTCACCAGTTATCGCTGCAGCAGCTCGCAATAGTTCTTTCGGTTGTTTTGTCACTTTTTCTTCCGCAGAAATAAAGATCGTTCCTACTTCATAATAACCAAGATTGTATTGCTTTCGTGCGACATTATAAGCTAACGAATCAAGCATTTCTGGCAACATACTCAATCGAAGTGTACTATGCTCTTCACTCATTGGCATCGCTAAACGAATTGGTGTTACCGCTTGTTCTTTAACCTCAGGACTAACTAACATTTGCGCCCGATTATCTGTTGTTAAGGAGTAAGTAATAGCCTCCTTTAAACCAGCACCTTCAAAGTAATTTTTCACAAAACGCTTCAGCTCTTGTGCCTTCGTTAAGCTACCTGCTTGCGCTACGCCTTGAGGTAATGTATACGGCAATAGATCATACCCATAAATACGAGCAACTTCTTCTAACATATCCTCAAATTGGCTAATATCCTGTCTTCTTGTTGGGATTGTTACTTCAAATGTTTCTCCATTTTGCTCAAACAAAAAACCTAACTTTTTCAATGTTAAAGCAATATCTTCATTTGTCATCTCTGTTCCAAGACGATTATTTATTCGATTCGTTGTCATTACAACTTGTTTTTCTGATTTATCTAGTTGATCAAAAATCATAGGCTCACTTAGCACGGTTCCATTTGCATGGGCTGCTAATAACTGACAAGCCCGAAGACCTGCTGCGTAAACACGGTTAGGGTCCACTCCTTTTTCAAAACGTGCACTAGACTCACTACGTAATCCGTGATGCTTTGATGCCATACGAACGGCTTTCGGATCAAAATAAGCTGTTTCTAATAAAACCGTTGTTGTGGTATCTGATACTTCCGCATTTGCTCCACCCATTACACCTGCTAATGCTGTAGGTTCTTGCCCATTCGTAATGACTAAATGATCTGTCGTTAAATCTCTTGTTTGTCCGTCTAATGTTGTCATTGTTTCATTTTGTTTAGCACGACGAACGACAATTTGATTGGAATCGAATCTATCAAAGTCAAATGCATGCAGCGGTTGACCATATTCAAGCAACACATAGTTCGTAATATCAACCACATTATTAATTGGTCGAATACCAGCAGCGATTAAATAATTTCGCATCCATAAAGGTGATGGTCCTACTTCTATGTCTTTAATAATAAATGCAGCATAATATGGATTTAGTTCTGGAGTTTCCACCTTTAATCCAACTGTATCTGTCGCTTTTGCTTCAATCATACTTACTGATGTATCAGGTAGTTTAACATCTACATCTAGAATAGCTGCTACTTCATAAGCAACACCTAGCATACTTAATGCATCTGATCGATTCGGTGTTAATCCAAGCTCTAAAATAACATCATCTAAATTTAATAATTGTAATACGTCTGCTCCAACTTCTACATCATTTTGAAAAACGAATATTCCTTCCGCTACATCTTTTGGTACGTATTTTCCTTCGATGCCAAGCTCTTGCAAGGAGCAAATCATACCATTAGACTCCACTCCTCGTAGCTTTGCTTTCTTAATTTTAAAATTGCCAGGCAAAACAGCACCCGGTTTTGCAACAGCAACGTTTTGTCCAGCGGCAACGTTCGGTGCCCCACACACAATCTGTAACGTTTCATCACCAACATTCACTTGACATAGATTTAATTTATCCGCATTTGGATGTTTTTCACAACTTTCTACATAACCGATTACAACATTAGTACTTTTTTCTGCAACATAATCAATACTTTCTACTTCAATACCTGTTTTTGTTATTTTATCTGCCAATGCTTCAGGGGTTAACCCTTGTAAATTAACATAATTTTTTAACCAATTTAATGAAACAAGCATGTTATTCCTCCTTTTTACGCTTTATAATATTGTGACAAGAATCGAACATCGTTGGTATAGAAATATCGAATATCATCAACACCGTATTTCAACATAGCAATTCGCTCTGTCCCCATACCGAATGCAAACCCACTATATACAGTTGGATCATATCCTGCCATTTCTAACACACGTGGGTGTACCATACCACCACCTAGTATCTCAATCCAACCCGTTTGTTTGCACACAGAACAGCCTTTACCATGGCATACCTTACAAGAAATATCCATTTCTACGGATGGTTCTGTAAATGGGAAGAAACTTGGACGTAAGCGAATTTCTCTTTCTTCTCCAAAGAATTGTTTTGCAAATCGATTTAGCACACCTTTTAAATCACTCATTCGTACGTCCTTATCCACATACAGACCTTCTACTTGAGTAAATTGATGTGAATGTGTCGCATCATCTGTGTCACGACGGTACACTTTACCCGGACAAATCATTTTCAATGACTTATTCCCTTTATATTTTCCCATTGTTCGTGCTTGTACCGGAGAAGTGTGTGTGCGTAATAATAATTCTTCAGTAATATAAAAAGAGTCTTGCATGTCTCGTGCTGGATGGCCTTTTGGTAAGTTCAAAGCTTCAAAATTGTAATAGTCTGTCTCGACTTCTGGTCCTTCTCTAACTTCAAAGCCCATTCCAATAAATAGATTTTCTATTTCTTCTACAATGCTTGTTAATAAATGTGGTCCTCCAACAGAGACAGGACGACCTGGTAAGGTGACATCAATTTGTTCTGTTTCTAATTTCTTTTCCAACGCTTCCGCTTCAAGATCTGCTTTTTTATTATCCAATCCAGTTGCAATTGACTCTCGGACTTTATTAGCCAGATCTCCAATAACTGGGCGTTCTTCTGGAGATAATTTCCCCATCCCACGTAATACTTCAGTAATCGGTCCTTTCTTTCCTAAATAAGAGACCCTGATTGCTTGCAATGTTTCCAGTGTTGACGCTTGATTTACTTTGTTTAATGCTTCTTGTTGAAGCGTTTGTAGACGTTCCTTCATTTCTAATACCCTCCTATATAACATTTTTTTGCAATAAAAAAAGCCCCTACCCCCTAGAAAAGGGACGAGGCTTGGATCGCGGTACCACCCTTGTTGACAAATCATCATTTGCCCACTTTCATTGATAACGGAAAACATTCCGGAAACGTTCTTACTTGTAAAAAAACAAGGTCCCAAACGCCAGCTTCAGAGTGAAATTTCAACCTTACTACAATGAAAAAAGCTTACAGTCCATGGCTTTTTATCCCTAAACATTGTGTCACCGTAACGTTTACTGACTCTTTCTTCGCTTATTTTTATTCTTTTTTCTAAAAACGTTTTTCTCGAATTGCTCCCTTTATTATAGGAAAGTATCATCTAATATGCAACTACTAACCAAAAAACAGCTGAAATTATTACAAAACCATTTGATAGACCATAATACCAGTAGCGACACTAACATTCAATGACTCAGCTTGACCGTAGATAGGAATATGTACACGTTTATCTGCTTGTTCTATTAAAGTAGTAGAAACACCTGCTCCTTCATTCCCTACAATCAATGCAACTTTGTCTGGTACAGTTAGTTCATTAATTGCATTTGCTCGGTCTAATGTGGAAGCCCATATAGAAACAGCCTCTTTTTTTAAGTTTTTGCACATCTCTTCTAAATTAGCTTGTATAATCGGTAAGTGAAAGATTGATCCTTGTGTCGATCGAATCACTTTATCATTAAATAAATCAACAGTGTTTTCACCTAAAATAACACCTGAAAATCCTGCTGCATCAGCTGTACGGATCATTGCACCTACATTTCCAGGATCCTGAATCGAATCTAACAATAGTAAGCGATGATTGCTTGTTAATTGAACTTCTGCACGATTGACTACCGCCATGATCCCTTGGGGGGCTTTTGTATCTGTTAAATGTTCCATTACATTATTTGAAACAATAACAATGTTACAATCTCTCGTATCAAAAGGGATGTCTATGTTTTCCTGCACAATAATAGCTTCAATAGGCCAATCACTTTTCAATACTTCTTCTACTAAATGGTTTCCCTCTATTAAAAATTGGTTTGTTTGTTCACGATTCTTTTTTTTCTTCAGTTTATTCCATTGCTTAATCGTTTCATTTTTCACCGATGTAATCATTCTGCTCATCCTTTTCTTATCTCATGTCTTATCATACATATTTTTCAGTAATGTGGTCAAACTATTTTAGAATAAATTAAATGCTGAGGTGATTAAATTGGATTTAAATTTACGTAAGGCGATTTTAGAAAATATTTCAGATAATAATAAAGAGCAATTAGAAGAAACTATTGTCGATGCAATTCAAAGCGGCGAAGAAAAAATGTTACCTGGATTAGGTGTTTTGTTTGAGTTAATTTGGCAAGAATCAGACAACAATGAAAAAGAAGAAATGTTAACTGCATTGCAGCAGGGTGTGAAACAAGTACACTAAACTAGTATTTTTTATTTTTTTTATAAATAACATTGCTTTGATCCCTTATTTCAGATAAACTATTGTTAATAAGTGTCGAAAAAAGGGGATCAATAATGGATATTCGATTGATACAGAGCATGATGAAGGCTCAAGCAATGGCAAATTTCTCGTCAAATACAGTTAGCGCTAATTCTAGTACTTCTACTATGTTTCAGCATGTGCTAAAAACAATGATGACACAGCAGCTTCACTCCTCATCTAATTCGTCGATTCGAAGTCAGTTACAAGCGAATCAAATAACTAACAATCGCTTGTATAATAGCCTATCACCTATTCAATCAAAAATCTCCAAGGACGTGCAAACTATAATTGATCAGGCGGCTAACAAATACGGTGTTGATCGAAATTTAATTGCTACTGTCATTCAGGCAGAATCGAATTTTAATCAACATGCTGTCAGTAGTGCCGGAGCACAAGGTTATATGCAATTAATGCCAGGAACTGCGGCAGGCCTTGGTGTAACCGATTCCTTTGATGCGCAGCAAAACATTTACGGTGGGACAAGTTATTTAAAACAAATGCTTTCTAAATATAATGGAGATACTTCGTTAGCACTTGCTGCTTACAATGCAGGCCCAGGAAATGTAGATAAGTACGGCGGTATTCCTCCTTTTAAGGAAACCCAAAACTATGTTAACAAAATCATGTCTCAATATGTCTGAATAAAAAGTTGCTGTAGTAAACACTCCAGCAACTTTTTTTTGTTCCTTATCTTCGTTTGCGTTTTCTAATTAAACGTTATTTCTTTCACTTTATTAGTATCCAATCCTTTAATCACTTCTACAATTAGTTGTACAGCATGATCAAAGTCGTCTTGATGAATCATTGCAGCATGTGAGTGAATATACCTCGTTGCAATAGTAATAGATAGTGCTGGAACACCATTTGCCGTTAAATGAATAGAACCCGAATCTGTTCCACCACCAGCTATGCTCGCATATTGAAATGGAATCTCATTTGTTTCTGCTGTTTCTACTACAAAATCACGTACACCCTTATGAGAAATCATCGAAGCATCATACAAGATAATTTGTGGTCCTTCACCAAGCTTACTATCTGCTTCTTTCGGCGAAATACCCGGTGTGTCACCAGCAATTCCAGTATCCACCGCAAACCCAATATCAGGTTCAATCGTACTTGTCGCTGTTTTTGCTCCACGTAAACCCACCTCTTCTTGCACTGTCCCTACACCATATACTACGTTCGGGTGGTCTACTCCATCTAATTTCTTCAACACTTCAATCGCAATTGCACAGCCAATTCGATTATCCCATGCTTTCGCTAATAGTAATTTTTCATTATTCATTTGTGTAAATTCAAAATATGGCACTACTGAATCGCCTGGTCTCACACCAAATTCCTCTGCCTCCTCACGGCTAGATGCACCAATATCAATAAACATATCTTTTATTTCATATGGCTTTTTGCGAGCTTCAGCAGGCATAATGTGTGGCGGTTTTGACCCAATAATTCCAGTAACATCACCCTTTGTAGTTTGAATCGTAACACGTTGCGCTAACATGACTTGGCTCCACCAACCACCAATCGTTTGGAAATATAAAAAGCCATTATCATCAATTCGTGTTACCATAAAACCTATCTCATCTAGGTGCCCTGCTACCATTACTTTTGGTCCGTCTTCCTTACCTACTTTTTTAGCAATTAGGCTACCCAAATTATCGTTATACACTTCTGTAGCATAAGGAGCAATATATTTTTTCATTACCTCTCTTGCTTCTTTTTCATTTCCTGAAATCCCTTTTGCATCAGTTAATTCTTTAAGCATCATTAGTTTTTCATTCAATTGTGTCATTATGTATGTCCTCCTCTAATATTTATTATAGACTTATTCTTGTCTAAATGAAAAGGTTTCACTCAATAGTTTTGATCTTGTCGATTGTAGTTGACTTCATTCTTATCTATGTAAGCTGCCATAATTGCTGTTTCTGAAAAACCAAGTACTTGTCCTAATCGTAAAAATAGTCCAAATAAATGTTGATAATTCTTATTAGTTGGCTCATTTTTAAAAACTATAATCGCTTGATATACTTGATGAAACAATGCTGTGGTGTCTGCTTGACTTGTTGAAATATCAATTTGTTTAGGTTCAAAGTCCTGATCAATTCCAAGTGATAAAATAAAGTGGAGCCCATCCACGTATTCTTCTAAAATAACATTGCTTTCACTCGGTCCTTTTTTACTCCAAAATTTAAAACAACGTGTTTCGTTTGCAAGCTCCCCTATCTCTACAAGCAGAGCTAAAACTTTTTTATCGAATAATACACTTGTTTCTAATGCATGATTCGATTGTATGTACATATCTAATTGCTTTTGCATAACAAAAAGCTTTTCCCAGTTCATATTTCTCCCTCTTTCTATAACAAACTTTTTTTATTATAACATGAAAAAGTTTATTTTCGTGAAACCAAACGGTATACTTATTCGTATAGTAGTGCGAACATACTAATAGGGAGTCGATGCAAATGTTTATTGTATACCTATTTCGAATACTCATTGTTATAGCTATTCTTTTCCTATTGTATACGGTGTATAAATATATTAGCAGTCCGGTACGCAAACTAGAAATGGCTAAAAATAAAAAGCAATTTTATTTTTTAGATGATCCTGACCATGTTAAAAAAAATTTTTTTATGACGTATAAAGGAATGTTATTTGAGGGTGAAAAATATATTGGAACAACAGAAAGTACTTTTGATGTTGTTTCCGTCATCGTTTACACGAGGCAGCCAAACGAGCTAAAGGGGTTAGAGCGTGATGACTTATACTTTCTTGAAAAAGAAATACTCATTTACTATCCCCATGCAAAAGTAGAATGGAAGCATCCGATTAGCCAATTGTTAGATATTTATTAATTTAAAAATGAAACAGCATCATACTGTTTCATTTTTAAATTGGATCACTATTTGTTGTTTTTGGATGAAAGAAGTCATGCCAGCTAATGTATATTTCTTTTCTTCTCATGAAATATAAAAGAGGTAATATCCCTACCATCATACTACCACTCATGGCTGGTGAAAAATTTGTAATCGATTCACCAATAGATGTATAGACTACTGTTAGTGGTATATTGGTTATAAAAGAGGATCGCATGTAATCTTTTAGTTGACGTGATATTTCTAAGATGCATAGCGACAATAGATGAAAATGGATAAATGGAATTAATCTTAAAATAGTAATCTGAGAAGTGGTTAAATCAGGTTGCTTTCCTAACAATTTTTGTTTCATCCGAATAAACCGTTGTAGCGTGCTAGGCATTCTTTCACTCATTTTATAAAACAAAAAGCTCGATAATGTAACACCAATTAGTGAATAAACAATACCGGGTACTACACCAAATAACAGTCCGCCAGTGATGCATAGAAAAACGACGGGAAGAAATAATAATGGTCGAAGTAAATGCAGTGCAATAAATATCAAAGGTGCAAAAACCCCCGCTGTTTCCATCATCATTGTGATAGAAGCACCGATATACTCCATAACTTCTCCTCCTTCATATTCATTCTATGACAGGAGACGAGCCTTTATGACACAAACTATATCTTTAACAAAATATAAAGTAATACTTGTATCGTCAATATAACTGGCATGCCAAATTGAAATGCTGGGTGTTTTGTTTTATGCCGAAAAATTTTCATTCCAATCATGCTACCAATCGAACCGCCCATAATAGCAAGTAACCACAATTTTTTTTCAGGTACACGCCATTTTCTTTTTTCTGCACGATGCTTATCTATCCCCATCATTATAAATGCAATGCCATTTACTACGATAATATATACTAAATAAATCAATTCCATCCTCATCCACTTCCTTTTTTAAAGGCTCTATTAAAGTTTAATGTTGAATGAAGCATGATACATTTCTTTTTTTGATAAGAATATACAAATCAATTAAAGCACCTAAAATAAAGCCAGATAATATATCTGTAATTGGTAGTAAGCCTTCAGATAAACAGCAGAAAAACCGTCCCAATAATCCCCAAAACCCAAGTAAATACCACACTTACTCCTTCTCATTCACTTCAATTAACCTGCCCTTTACTTTAACCAAAAAGATAAATAACAAAAATCGAGATGAATATTGTATCGATTACTGCGAGGTAGAATCCAACATTCGATGTTTTTACTTTTTTAAGACTGAAATTATATATGCTATCGTATAGACTTATTACAAATAAAATAAATGAAATAATAATTACAATTATGTTCTCTGTAATTAACACCGCAAATAAATAAATAAATAAACCACCTTCGAAAGAAATTAAAAATCAATACAATAAAGAGCAAAGAAATAGATTTTGGATCCACTTCCAACTCATCATCAGAGGATATATTACTAAGTCCTTTTTTTATATTTTTGAAATTCCTTAAGTAGTCAATGTTAATTATTAATACAATTATGCAGTATATGATAATATAAACATCTTCATTACCTCTTATAATCTCCCACAATTATAAACACCTCACTTTTCATTGTCTTATTGCTTATTGCACTAATCTTCTAGTTGGTTGAAGAAGAGATATTGTCTATGTAGTAAAATTAGATAACCTAATCCTATCATACGTTTCCATATTTTTCATCAGATTACTTTTGATTATCAAGTCGTTCATAGTAGCAGTATCCCTCTAATTTTAAGTGGGTTTTTACATTTGGAAACATGTAGATAATTGTTCAGATATTTGGTTGCAATCCCATTTAAACGTTGTATCCATCCTTTAAGTCTTCGGTGGTAATTGTTAACGTTCGAATATCGTCTAGTCAATTTGTACGAACCTTGACACCAGACTTGAATTGATAAATATCCGTATCTTTTTCAGCAGCATATGTTTTAAAGGAACGCCAAGAATCGGTGCATAATACATTTTCGCTTGAAAGTTTATGACCGATAGCCAACTCGATGCCCTTCTACATAAGTGAGATGAACTTGCCTTCTTTGCGGGAAGTGTATTTCAATAGTTCACTCACGGAAAATTTTTATTGAAGATCACTCACAGAAAAACTTTACGTAATAGCTACATTTAACCACATTTCACTTTCTTTTTAGTATAATGCAAGATAAAATCTGCTGAATGGACATTTAAGCTTTAATTTTCAGCTGGATAATCGATAAATTCAATTTATTGATCACTATCACTTCATTTCTCAACACGAGTGAACGATAAACTCTATTTATCGATCACTTTTACTTTATTTCAGATTAAAAGTGGTTGAAAAGTTTCATTTTTGGATTCTATGGTGTTTACTAAATAAAAAATAAACACTATCCACTTGTAACATTGTTTAACTGAACGCCTCATCATGGTCGGTCTCGTTGATAACGAGCCTCGTGGAACCTCTTTTTTTACAAAAAGAAATATTCTAAAGGATTGCTTATTTCATCTTTATATTCAAGTGAAAATAACAGTCCACAAAAAAGAGCTACGCCTTCCTTACGAAGGTTGGTAGCTCTTAGCATAATTACTTATTTTAAAGCTGCTTTAGCTTTTTCAGCTAATTGTGCAAATGCTTTTTCATCATTAATAGCTAAATCAGAAAGCATTTTACGGTTTACTTCAATACCTGCTAATTTCAAACCGTGCATTAAACGGCTATATGAAAGATCATTTAAACGTGCAGCAGCGTTAATACGTGCAATCCATAATTTACGGAAGTCACGTTTTTTCTGTCTGCGGTCACGATATGCATATTGACCAGATTTCCATACTTGTTGTTTTGCTGTTTTAAAAAGCGAATGTTTTGAACCATAATATCCTTTTGCAAGCTTTAATATACGTTTACGACGCTTACGTGTAACTGTACCACCTTTAACACGTGCCATAGTAATTCCCTCCTATATATCTAAACAAAATCAGTTAGTTTATAAATTATTTGTTTGGTAACATTTGTTTAATACGTTTGTAGTCACCAGCAGATACAACTGCACTTTTGCGTAGTTTGCGCTTCTGTTTTTGTGATTTGTTTGCAAACATGTGACTTGTGTATGCGTGAGAGCGTTTAAGCTTCCCAGTACCTGTTTTTTTGAAACGTTTTTGTGAGCCTTTATGAGTTTTCATTTTTGGCATGAGTAGTTCCTCCTTTTAAAACATAAACAAATATTATTTTTCTTTTATTGGTCCAAGCATTAAGAACATACTACGTCCTTCCATTTTAGGCTTTTGCTCTACTGTAGAAAGATCTTTACATTCTTCAGCCATACGTTCTAACACTTTTTGACCTAATTCTTTGTGAGTAATCGCACGTCCGCGAAAACGGATTGAAACTTTTACTTTATCACCTTTGTCAAGAAATTTCCTAGCATTACGCAATTTGGTATTAAAATCATGCTCTTCAATACCAGGGCTTAATCGAACTTCTTTGACATTAATCACTTTTTGTTTTTTACGCGCTTCTTTTTCTTTCTTTTGTTGTTCAAAACGGTATTTACCATAATCCATAATGCGGCATACCGGTGGTTTTGCATTCGGTGCAACTAGAACTAAATCAAGATTTCTTGTTTGCGCAATATCTAATGCTTCCTGACGTGATTTAACACCAAGTTGATCGCCATTTGAATCAATGAGTCGAACCTCTCGTGCTCTAATTTTCTCATTGACATTCATATCTTTGCTAATAATCAGCCACCTCCGTGAATTTTTAAAAGCGTGATGAGCTATGATCCTTTACTATTATCTAATTATATATAACAGCAATCAGACCGATCTTAATGGTTTCTATGACGAGCCTCATTGTTGATTCCATTAAAAAAGTGTCGGTACATATTGCACCCACACGTCTCCAAGTTAATATTCTTAAAGATAACCTGTCAACTACATATGCATGTGTCAATCAGGCGAGAAGCGGGTGCCTCTACTTGTCTTCAGATCATATTCAATTACACTTTTATTATCATAGCATTGCTATCTAGTGTTGTCAACTTTTTTTGTTGTTTATATTAAGATTTTTCTGGGCATTTTTTACCCGGTATTACGGATTTCAAGCAAGATCGACCTGGCAGTTTTAGAAACCTTAACAGATATTTTTTGGAATTACCGATAATGCAACATACTTTTTAAAGTATTACCGCTTAGTTTTTTTATTCAGTTAATAAAGTTATCCCTGTGATTTAACACTTTATTTATCACTTCTAAATTTATTTTAAAGTAGCAGAACAAACGCCGCTGTGGAAATGCACTCCCTTTCCGCAGGAACTGCTTCAGCTAACTCCGTAAAGCAAAAAGCGCTTTACGGAGTGGATCTTCAGCTCGTGCTGTTCCTGCAGGACAAGGAATACTTCAACAGCAATACATCGCACGAAGAAAATTGCACTTCATTTTCGAGGAGTGTCGTGTATTTCCACAGCTAAATGGTTGCTCCTAACAAATAGACGAACTTTAATTTTCTTCTTTCCAGAATTAAAATTCGTCTTTTGATAATCACCTTTTACTTATGTTCCAGCCTCTTTTTAAATTATCTTAACGCTCTTTCTCGTATTTCAGTTGTAATTTGTTCGATGAAATCAGTTAATTCAATAGTTTTAGAATCTTTTTCTCCGTAACGTCTTACGTTTACTGCTTGATCTTCCACTTCTTTATCACCAATAACAAGCGCATATGGAATTTTTTTCGTTTGTGCTTCTCGTATTTTATATCCAAGCTTTTCATCACGTTGGTCTACTTCCACTCGGGCTCCAGCAAGACGAAGTGCATCTTCTACTTCTTTTGCATAAGCTTCATGCGCCTCCAATGATACTGGAATAATTCTTGCTTGAATTGGAGCTAACCAAGTTGGAAATGCACCTTTATACTCTTCAATTAAGAAGGCTACAAAACGTTCCATTGTTGATACTACCCCACGGTGAATAACAACTGGACGATGTTCTTTCCCATCTTCACCAATATAAGTCAAATCAAATTGTTCTGGCGAATGAAAATCTAATTGAACGGTTGATAAAGTTTCGTCTTTACCTAACGCAGTTTTTACTTGCACATCTAATTTTGGACCATAAAAAGCTGCTTCTCCTTCAGCTTCTACATATTCAAGTTGCATATCTTCCATTGTTTCTTTTAGCAGTGATTGTGCCTTATTCCACATGTCATCATTGTCAATATATTTCTTTGTATCAGCCGGATCACGATAAGAAAGACGGAAATAATAATCATCAATTCCAAAATCTTTGTACACATGTTGAATCAACTCAACAACACGTGTGAATTCCTCTTTCAGTTGATCTGGACGTGCAAAGATATGAGCATCATTAAGTGTCATTGCTCGTACACGTTGCAATCCTGCCAAAGCTCCGGACATCTCATGACGATGCATCATCCCTAATTCAGCAATACGCACCGGCAAATGACGATAACTATATAATTGATTTTTATAAATCATCATGTGATGTGGACAGTTCATTGGTCGTAACATTAAGTCTTCATTATCCATTTCTAATAAAGGGAAGTTATCATCTTTGTAATGCTCCCAATGTCCACTTGTTTTATATAGTTCTACACTACCTAATACTGGAGTATAAACGTGATCATAACCTAATCGTTCTTCTAAATCTACAATATATCTTTCTATTGTACGACGAATCTTGGCACCTTTAGGTAGCCACAGCGGCAAGCCTTGACCGACTTTTTGTGAAACTGTAAATAGTTCTAACTCTTTTCCTAGCTTACGATGATCTCTTTCTTTTGCTTCTTCACGCAAGCGTAAGTATTCATCTAAGTCCGCTTTCTTTACAAAAACAGTTCCATACACACGCTGTAGCATTTTATTTTTACTATCTCCACGCCAGTATGCACCAGAAATACTTAACAATTTAAATACTTTAATTTTACTAGTTGAAGGAACATGCACACCTCGACATAAGTCAAAAAATTCACCTTGCTTATAAATAGAAACTTGTTCCCCTTCAGGTATAGCATCAATCAGTTCTAGCTTTAAATTATCTCCAATTTCCTTAAAGCGACGAATTGCTTCTTCACGAGAAATATCCTCACGTACAATTTCAAGATTCTCATCCACAATACGCTGCATCTCTTTCTCGATTTTCGGTAAATCCTCAGGTATAATGGATTGCTCCATATCAATATCGTAATAAAACCCATCTTCTATCGTTGGACCAACACCTAATTTCACGTCTTCACCATATAAACGTTTAATTGCTTGGGCCATAACATGCGCTGTTGAATGCCGCATAATCTCTATACCTTCCGCTTGTTTGTTTGTAATAATTGCAATTTCACCATCATGCTTTAGAGGAGTACGTAAGTCAAAGTACTTACCATCTAACGTTATTGCTAGTGCCTGTTTTTTTAATCCTGGAGAAATAAATTGTGCGATATCTTCTCCAGTCGTTCCTTTCTCAAATTCTTTCTTTGCTCCGTCTGGAAATGTAATAATGATTTGTTCATCCATGTTGATTCAGCTCCTTTTATTTGATAAATGATACGTTCATTAACAGAGGAGGTGATTGCATACAAAAAAACGCCCATCCCTCTGCTATATTAGCAAAGGGACGAGCGTTGACTCGTGGTTCCACCCTTAATTTCCAAATCATTTTGTGATTTAGCTTCATTCAGCCTTTAACGCAGGTATACGCTGTTTTTTACTTAAAACATTTCAAAAACAGAGTTCAGAGGTGGTAATGTTGTGCAGAGCGGACAGGAAACTTTCAGCATATGCTTCCCTCTCTAAGAACGTCATACAAACACCATGTCCTCATCATAACTTTTTTTAATCATGGATATGTTTTGTATTATAAAATGATTCATCTAAAAAATCAAGGCGATTTATTCTACATGTGCAAAAGGAAATGATTGCAAGTGCTTATATGTCACTCGTTCATGAAAAATATTCTGAACTGCTGTTGTTTTTGCTTCACTAGGATCACGACCATAAATATAAATATAACATGGGGAAAGTGCTACTATTGGTGTTAGATTTAGTTCATTCTCATCAAGTCCTACAATATACAACGGTTCTTCGATAATTACTTTTCTTAGTTCCTCAATTGAATATTTGTAACCATCCTCCCGATAAAAAGTAAACTGCTTCCCTTGTACGATATGTAGTACATTAGATTTGACCATCTGATTTTCCATATAATTTCGAATTGATTGAATAAAATCTTGATACCGTTCTTCTTGCTTCCATTCATCAATCGCATAGCCTATTTCATTAATCATTAACGTATGAAATAAATCATCATAATTACTAAGACATACTTGATAGTCTAATGGAGTCGTTTGATCCATTTCTAATAAAATAATATTCAATAATTGCTCCTTTGCCTGTAAGTCAACTGTATGTTTAGTACTCTCCCTCGTTAGTACCCGTTCAAATATTATTTCTAAAATAGCATGAACTTCTTGTTCTTCCTCAAAATAATAATACGTTTTTATCATATCAGTTAGACTATCTTTCTTTGAATGAATCACCCACATCTCTAATAGTAACCTAGCAAGTTTCACACGAAAATTTTTCTCCTCAGCGGAAGTAATGGTTATGATCTCCCCTCCTAGTTCACATACTTCACATACTAATTGTTCTCTTGCCAACTTTCTATAAAAGAACATCCTATCTACTTCATTGTTCATTAATAATTGAAACATTCACATCACCCTATCCCAATCAAACTGTTATATTATATGGGACAAGATCAAAAAAAATGATTCAATATTAGTTTGTTTTCAAAAATAAAAAGTTGCCCTAATGGACAACTTACAGTATGTTTATTCATAGCTCTTATTTTCTTCTGTTTTCTGAAAAAAGCGGGACTTGATCACTTAATTGCTTCATACGCTCAATAATACGCCCCGCCTTTAACTCTTCTACATCACCTTTTGAAGTGATCGATAGATGTTTTTCTAATTGCGATAAACTATAGTTTGAACTAAAAAACACAGGCAAACGTTCCATCATTCGATACTGTAAAATAGAGCCAAGAATTTCATCTCTAAACCAGGCTGATATCGATTCAGCACCAATATCATCTATCATTAATACTGGAATCGTTTTAAACTGTTCAATCTTATCTTGTAAAGAATCATCACCAAGTGAAGCTTTCATTTCACGAACAAATTCAGGCATATAAATCAACATACAAGCGATATGATGATCGGCCAATTCATTAGCTATTGCACCTAAAAAATACGTTTTACCTACACCGAATGGACCATAAAAATATAATCCTTTTTCTGGTGTTTTACCCGTATCTAGCGTGTTTACATAAGCAATTACCTTTCGAATCGCATCATGTCTTTTTGGATCTTGGTCATCTAATTCCCACATAGAAGCTTGTAGAATTTCCTTTGGCATGTGCAAGCTTTTTATTAGCTTTGAACGTTTTTGCTGTTTCTCATGCTCAATCGTGTACTTGCATTTTTCATAATAAATATGAATTTCTTGATCATTAATTTCGATACGCGGTTTATAGCCTGGTAAGACATTGTTCGAACAACCACCATTTGAGCAATTATCACAATTTTTATTTTGAGAATGGTATTCATACAACTTCATTAATTGGCGATCAATTGATTCTTTCCTCAACGAAGGGTGATTTTCTAAAATTTCTATCACATCTGGATCAGCTAGTATTTCTTGTTTCATTTCTACATAAACAGTTTGAAACGTTCTATTCTCCTTCATCCATTTTTTTAAGGATGTCTGAATCGGCTCCATTTAACCACCTCCGTTATGAGTGATTCTTCTTTTTATTATAGTTACGCAACAACTCACTTACATCTGAAGTAGCTTTTGAAGTTTGCTGTTTCTGCTGCACTTCTTCAACTTGTTCTTGCTGTTGTTTTTGTTTTTTAAACCAATCTGGAACGATTTCTTTTTTTACTGATTTTTGATAGAATGGCTTTTTATTCGTCGACCATTTTTGATATTTATTATGCTCAGATTTTGCTAAAGTCATTGCTTGTCTAACCGTTTTAACATTTTTTCTTGCCCAATGACTCGCAATTTTTTCTAAATAAGACTTCGTTAATTTCATATCTGTTTTCAACATAACATAATGTATCAGAACATTCATTACTCCAGGTGTTAAACCTTGTTCAGACATAACATCTCCGACCATTTTTAAATCTTGCATTGACGGCTGATTGCCATTTGATAAATCTTCTAACAATTCCCTAGGAGAAATTTCTTCTAGCATACGAACAAGCTGGTCTTGTCTACTAATAGGCTGAGCCTGTTTCGTTTGTAGCTTGTCTCTTTGATTAACTATTTTTAACGGCTTATCCTTCATAGGAGTAAACTGCTGATATAAATCTAAGCATGCCGCTTTAAATTCCTCCCTACTTAATAAGTGCTGATCGGATAAAGCCCAAACAACTGCTTTTTCTATATCTAAGATAGTTAATTGATAAAGGAAAGCCATCTGATGGATTAACTTTACATTATTAGGTACTAATATCTTTTCTGCTGGTAACATTCGATCAGACAGCAGTTGTGATAATTCATTTATAGAAATAGACGTCTCAGGAACATTAGGTCCTTGATTGTCTTTTACATCCATTGCCTTAACCGTTAAATCTTTTGCAATGGGAGTTTCGTGAAACACTTGGTCAAATGAAGCTGTGATGTTAGTTCCTACAAGCTGATCATGATTGACTCCTTGTGCAAATTGTTCATATAGCAGATTACTTTTTTCAGTACCAATTTGATGGAAAAGTAATTGTGATAACATACCATCAGCAAAAAATTGCATCGGAGTACATGGCATAATTAATTGATGCGTAAAAACAGTTTCATTTTCATTATCTAATTGATAAGTCTCTAATAATCCAATTGCTTCAAGTTTCGTTTTCGCTTGATGAATTTGCGGCAAAGTTAAATTGACAAGCTGCATGAGCGAATGATGGGTGTAAAGTTTTTTTGGATTAGGGGTAGTCAAATACTGACTTAAAAATGTCATGAATAATGAAGTAGCATGATTACCAATCAATGGCTGATACAATTGCATGAGCGATTGCAAATGTGCATACGTAAATTCTTGTTTTAAATAGATGTGATACCCTTGGTGAGGTAACAATTTTCCTATATGCTCCATTACTGTCCCCCCCTATTCTCACTTACTCTAGATAGCAAAGAAAAAAGAGCCAATTTGGCTCCATTGGCTTATGATTTATCATCGGCATTATTTATTATATCTTTTAATTCATCTAAAAAAACACTAATATCTTTAAACTGACGATATACAGAAGCAAAACGAACATAAGCTACTTCATCAATAGAAGATAATCTTTCCATAACTAACTCGCCCACTTCTTTGCTTTGTATTTCAGATACACCATTATTGCGTAATTCTTTTTCTACATCTAAAGCTAATTCTTCTAATTGCTCTAAAGCAACGGGTCTTTTCTCACACGCTTTTATTAGTCCACGTATTAACTTCTCTCTACTAAATGCTTCTCTAATACCTTCTTTTTTAACAACAATAAGTGGAATCTCTTCTGTTCGCTCGAAGGTTGTAAATCGAAATTCACAAGCCTCACATTCCCTTCTTCTACGAATGGAGCGCCCTTCTTCTATTGGTCTAGAATCTAATACTCTCGTATGCTTGTCATTACAATTTGGACAACGCATGATAACCCATCCTATTCTATATTACTTAAAATTATTTAACACTTTCAATATATGGCAATTCTTTTTTTAATTCATTGTATAATTTAGGAATTAAATTATGGCTGTAACCTAGATCAAACGGGATCGTTGATTCTGTAGTAACAGAAAAATCAACTGCAGTCTGAAATGGTTTTACCATAATTACAGTTATAATAATAAATGCTTTTCTTTTTCCTTTTAAATTAATACTGACTTCACCGTGTTCTTTTGATGTTGCTATAATATCACAACCTGATCTGTTGCGAAAGTATGTTTCAATGGTATGAAACGCTTTATCCTTTGTTGTTTTAAAATAATGTGTTTGAAGTTGCTTGTCCCAATGTTGTTCTCTCGTTTCTGAATGGTTGTTAAATAACTTCTCAAATGATTCTCTCAACCCCATGTTATGCACCTCTATCATTATATATAGCTAGTATAAGTGTAACATGTTTCATTAAAGAAAACGATGTCACAAGAATTTATTTTTTAATTTTCCATTTCGTTATGAGAGATATAATAGGTTTATTTTATAACAAAAGCTCCTTTTTCTGCAACAATCTTGAAAAGGAACTTCATTTGTTTGTTCATTTATGTTAAAGTGCACGATGTTTCGGTACAGAAATGGTTCCCATACCTCGAGGTACTTCAGCTCTTTCGCATTTTTTTGATTCTAGTGCTTCAGATATATAGTCACAAGCAACATTTGGATCAATAATATCACCACATGTATAGACGTCTATACT
Source organism: Paraliobacillus sp. JSM ZJ581 (assembly GCF_044383835.1). Classification (NCBI taxonomy): domain Bacteria; kingdom Bacillati; phylum Bacillota; class Bacilli; order Caryophanales; family Bacillaceae; genus Paraliobacillus; species Paraliobacillus sp. JSM ZJ581. Next base: position 44,511 of record NZ_JBISEP010000010.1, on the reverse strand, counting down.
TGCATAACCATGCTCAGGAAAACTGTGAATCGTTAGATGAGATTCCGAAATAATAACTACCCCACTCACCCCTTGAGGCGCAAATTTATGAAAAGCTACTTCGCGAATCTCTGCACCCGCCTTTAGCGCCGCATTAACAAAAATTCGTTCAATTTGCCCCATGTCATTTAACGTATCTATATTACAATCCCACATTTCAGCAATAACGTGTCTTCCCATTGTATCCAACTGAATCTCCCCCTTACATCTTATTTCATTTCAAATAAACATGCATGTGTTGCCACGGGGGAAAGTTAGTCCAAAGATATTCTAACCCTTTAAGCAACCATTCGTATAACGCATCAAAAGTATACTACAAGTAGTTAAATATTTTTCATTACTTGTGCAAAAAAAGTATATATGGTTTTTTTATTTTTGGCAAGATTTTTTTGTGAAAATACTATGGATATAGCGCTACTTCATTAATCACATACTATGTAAATATAGCATTCATCTTTTTTATTATGACCAGTCAAATAATATTTATGTGTAGCTAAACGAATTTATCCAAAAGCTCTCTACATTGCTTTTGAGTGTCCGCTATTGATCCATTGTTATCAATGACAATATTCGCAGCTTTGGCTTTTTGAGTGATAGGGAGTTGTGATTGAATTCGGTTGGATGCCTCTTCTTTTGTTAATTGATTTCTATGCATTAATCTTTCTAACTGAACCTCAGCGTGCGAATACACGACAACCACAAGATCGACTAAATTCTCTAACTGACTTTCAAATAACAAAGGAATGTCTAAAACAATCACTGGATGTTCTTCATTAATCAACTGGTCACGTCTGGCTAACATGACCTTTTTCACTTGAGGATGAACAATGCTGTTTAATTGCTGTCTTTTATTCTCATTAGTAAATACAATATTTCCGAGTTTACGTCGATCTAACTGACCATTTTGTTGTAGGATGGACGTTCCAAAAGCACTGATAATTTGTCTGTACGCTTCTTGGTTAGGTTCTACTACTTCTTTAGCAATGCCATCTGCATCTATAACTGGTATACCATTTTTCTTAAAAAAATTTGAAACGGTGCTTTTTCCTGTTGCAATTCCTCCTGTCAGTCCTATTATTCTTGTCATATTACTCGTCCACCCTTTCTCATATCCTTACACCATCTTTATAATTCCAATTAAAATTAAAAGAATTCCTGGTAATATATTTAAACGTGTAAACGCCTTGTAGTTCGCCAGTTTCTTTCCAGCTTGCAACCCTAAAAATAGAAATGTACTTGTAGCTAAACCAACACTTATTGCTGAAAGTATAATTGGCAAACCGACTAAAGCAGATCCCGTTCCGGCTGCGAAAGAATCTAGCGACAATGCGATACCTAAAAGGATTACCTCCATCCCAGTGATGTTACCGGATTTATCCATATCAGCTAACAAAGGCTTTTTAAGAATTTGAATAACTAGACCGAGTGATTTTATTTCAATTTTCCATTCTATTCGCGTTTTATTAGCTTGTGAATCATTTGATTTACATACGGAAGTTAATACCCAAATACCTATACAAATTAATAATAGACCACCAATTATATTTGCAGCAATCGGTGTTATAAAAATTGCAATAGCATTACCTATGAGCATAGCAATGAAAAATACAGTGGCAGAAATCACGCCAATAATAATAATGGAGCGTACAGAAAGCCAAACATCCCGCAAGCCATATGTTAAAGCAACAGAAAAACTATCCACGCTCACTGCAAAAGTAAGCAATAGCATCATAAGTATCGGTGTCATTAACAAATACCCCTTCCTAACTTTACAACTATACTATATGAATAGTATATGGAAGGAGTATTTGGGCGTGCATCAAATCATTTGCTCCTAGTTAACTATTAGGAAACCTTTGGCAAACTTCACAAACATGTGTACCTCGATTAGAAACTTTCATTTTGCTAATAGGATATCCACAGCGTTTACAAGGCGTATCTTCTTGACCGTAGGCAAACAATTGCTGTTGAAACATACCAATTTGACCTTGACTATTGATATAAGATCGTATCGTTGTTCCACCTTGTTCCATTGCTTCTTTTAAAGTTTGTTTTGCCTCTTTCAAAATGCTTTTCAATTCCAAGTCAGTAAGTGAGTTCCCTTTACGTAATGGGTGTATTTTCGCTCTATATAAAGTTTCATCTACATATATATTTCCTAATCCTGCAATTACTTGTTGATCTAGCAATATATTTTTTATTACTCGACCACTCTTTTGAATGACTGGAATAATGTTTTCCATTGCATATGTCTCTTCAAATGGATCAGGTCCTAGTTGGCTTAAAGGCTTCTGATCCTCTGCTTCCTCTTTAGGAAACAAATGCATCGTACCAAATTTCCGAACATCTTGATAACGTAATTGTTTTCCACTTTCAAAGTCAAACACAACATGAACATGTTTATTTGTTTCCTCATGTGGTTTAAACACACCATACTTCCCTTCCATTCTTAGATGAGAAACAAGTGTATAATTGGTTAATTCAAATAATAAGAATTTACCTTTGCGACGAATATCATTAATATACTCACCCTTTATTAACTCAGTAAATCGCTGTACATCATCCGGATGCTTAATTATTTTAGGCCAAGTCACTGTTGCCTGTTGAATGGTTTCACCGACTACTAGCTCTTTTAATGTTTTTCTGATTGTTTCTACTTCAGGTAATTCTGGCATATCGAATCCTCTTTCTTATTTCGCATCAAACCATGTTGTTCCATAAGTGTAATCTACTTTCAATGGAACAGATAGTGATACTGTTTCTTCCATTATTTTTGGTACTAATTGCTTTAATACTTCTATTTCTTCATCAGGTGCTTCAAGAATTAGTTCATCGTGTACTTGCAATAGCATACGAGCCTGCAGTCCTTCTCTTTCTAAGGCATGCTCCAAATCAATCATTGCTTTTTTAATAATGTCTGCTGCACTACCTTGAATAGGTGTATTCATCGCTGTCCGTTCTGCAAAACTGCGTATATTAAAATTTCGACTCGTTATATCAGGAAGATAACGTCTACGGTGCATGATTGTAGTTACAAAGCCATTTTGTTTCGCTTCCCTAACAGTATCATCCATGTACGTTTTCACACCAGGATAGCTTTCGAAATATCGATCAATAAATGCCTTTGCTTCTTTTCTTGTGATTCCAAGGTTTTGTGACAATCCATAATCACTAATACCATAAACAATACCAAAGTTTACTGCTTTTGCTTGTCGTCGCATGTTACTATCCACTTGGTCAGCTGTGACATGAAAGACATCCATTGCTGTCCGTGTATGAATATCCATATCGTCTTTAAATGCTTGCAGTAATTTTTCATCTTTAGCAATGTCTGCTAACACACGTAACTCAATTTGAGAATAGTCCGCAGCAAAGATAACCCAATTATCTTTAGATGGAATAAAAGCTTTTCTTATTTTTTTTCCTTCCTCTAAACGTATTGGTATGTTTTGCATGTTGGGATCTGTTGAGCTTAATCGGCCTGTTTGTGTTAACGCTTGATTAAATCGTGTATGAATCTTTCCATCTTCATGAATAACTTTTAATAAGCCTTCAATATAAGTAGATTGCAGCTTTCCTAATTGACGATACAATAGTAATTTCGGGATGATCGGATGCTTTTCTTGTAATTGTTCCAATACATCAGCAGAAGTAGAATAGCCTGTTTTAGTCTTCTTAATTACTGGTAGCTCTAATTTTTCAAACAAAATGGGACCTAGTTGTTTTGGCGAATTCAAATTAAATGTTTCTCCTGCCAACTCATGCACTTCTTCTTCAATTTTATCCAAACGTATTTTTAATTCATCTTTCATTGTCTCTAATTGTGCTCTATCAATAGAAACACCTAAAGCTTCCATTCTACCTAAAATTAATGCAAGTGGTAGCTCTAATTCATACAATAATTCTAATTGCTGGTTTTCCTCTAATTCTTTTTCTACTTCAGCTTTTAAAGTAAATAACATGGATGTTTTTCTTCCTACATGATCTGCTAATTGTTCTTGATTTGGAAGTTTTTGTTTTGCGCCTTTACCATAGACCTCTTCATCATACAAAACTTGATTATAACCTCTTCTGTTACTAATTGCAGGAATATCATGATGATTTTCAGAAGGGTTAATCAAATACGAAGCTAATAATAAGTCAAAAACGATTCCTCTAATATCAATTGATTCACGTTGCAATGCAACCGTTACTTTTTTTGCATCAAAGACCCATTTTTTCTTGGAAGGATCCTCGGCCCATTGTTTAAATATAGATGATCTTAATGCTACATCTGTAGGAATAAAATATGTTTTATCCTGATTTGTAATGCCGAACCCCTCAATCGGTGCTACATGATAATTATCCGCTAACATTTCTACTGTTAATGCAACCGTTCCACTGAATATACTATCAGAGATTTGCTCCATTATTTCAACTTCTATATCGTCTAATTGGGCTAGCGTATTTTCATTTGCGTTTGTAGTTCCAGAAATTCTTGTTAACAAAGATTGAAATCCTAAACCTTTAAAAAATTCACTTAACTTTTCAGGGTCATACCCAGGATACAGTGTATCATCCAATTCGAGTTCGATCGGCGAATGGCAATTGATTGTAACTAATTGTTTACTCATTATTGCATCGTCTTGATGATTCTCTAATTTTTCTTTTAATTTCTTTCCGCTCACTTCATCGACATGGTCAAACACATTTTCTAATGTAGCAAACTGTTTCAATAACTTCACTGCAGTTTTTTGCCCTATACCCGGCACGCCAGGAATGTTATCTGAGCTATCCCCCATTAGAGCTTTCATATCAATAATTTGATCAGGAGATACTTCCATTTTTTCCATCATAAAAGTGGGTGTATATGCATCTATGTCACTCAGACCTTTTTTAGTTAATTGTACTTGTGTCTTGTCAGAAACAAGCTGTAACAAGTCCTTATCTCCTGAGATAACACGAATATCAAAGTCATTCGCCTCTCCTACTTTAGCCAACGTACCAATAATATCGTCCGCTTCATAATTCTCCAATTCATAATGTTTAATAGAACTAGCTTCTAACAGTTGTTTTACAAGTGGGAATTGTTCAGCTAATTCTGATGGTGTTTTCTGCCTTCCCCCTTTATAGTCCTTATATGTTTCATGGCGAAAAGTAGTTTTTCCCGCATCAAATGCAACAAGGATATGTGTTGGATTTTCATCTTCCAAAATTTTCATTAACATAGTTGTAAAACCGTATACTGCGTTTGTGTAGACCCCTTTATCATTATTTAAAAGAGGTAAAGCAAAGAACGCACGATAAAGAATGCTATTTCCATCAATTAAAACTAATTTATTACGCATTATAATAAACTCCTTTTCAAGTTGATCGTATGTAAACGAATGAATAGTCTTTATTATTCTATCATGTTTAACGAAAAATAGAAAAAACCTCACCCCCGAATGAACAAACTTCGTATAGGTGAGGTAAGAATTTATTCCGAATATAATAACTATTTTAATAAAGAAATATTAATTTCTTCTTTTACTTTACTGCTTTTAATTTAGGAAGTTCGATCGTAACAGTTGTTCCATGATCTAGTTTACTTTCTACTTGTATTTTCCCTTTATGTGCTTCAACAATATGCTTGACAATAGCAAGTCCTAATCCTGTACCACCGGTGTTTCGGCTTCTATCTCTATCCACACGATAAAATCGTTCAAAAATACGACTCAACTTATCTTCTGGTATACCTATCCCAGTATCTCTTACTACAATTACGATCATTGTATTCTCTTCTTTCACTTCAAAATTGACCGTACCACCTTTAGGTGTATAATTAATACCGTTATTTAACAAATTAATAAAAATTTGTTTTAGTCGATCAAGATCCCCTTCAATTACTAATCCTTCTGAAAGGTCAACATTAAACTGAATCATTTTTTTGTCAGCTTGATGCTGAATGATTGGAATAATTTCTTGTTTAATATTTTCAGTCAGCTGAACTTGACGGTAATTTAATTGCATTTCTTCTTTTTCTAGCTTTGATAACTCTAATAAATCATGAACTAATGCTTGAAGCCGATCACTTTCTTTGTAGATAATCTTTAAGAATTTCTCTTGAATCATGACATCACTTGAATCATCATCCAATAACGTTTCTGCAAAACCTTTTATTGATGTTATCGGTGTTTTCAATTCATGCGAAACATTTGCTACAAAATCTTTTCTTGTTTGTTCTAAACGCTTTAAGTCCGTAATATCATGAAAAACTAATACAGCACCCTTTAGCGCTTTGTATTCATTGAAAATTGGCGCACTGACAATTTCAATATATCTTTTTTCGATATCCATTTTTATTGTAAAAGCATTTTTCACTTTTTTTTCATATAAAAAAGCTTCTTGGACAACTCGATGAATAGACTTTTGTTCCAACACGTTGTAATATAAAAAACCAACATAATCTTTTCTAGATTTAGAGAAAAGTTGAAGAAACTTTCTATTCACTAAATGAACATAGCCTCGTTCATCAATCAGCATAACAGCACTTTCCATGTTATCAATAACAGTTCGCAGTTGATTCCCTTGAATTTTTTCTTGCACAGTCATTTCCTGAAGGTTTCTCGCTAACACATTTAATGCATTTCCCAAGTTTCCCACATCACCATAGTAAGATTCATAAGCCCGAACATGGTACTTACCTTTACCAAGTTGTTCTGCAACTGTAGCAGCAGAGTGTATTGGTTTAATATACCGATCAATAATTTGATGAATCATAATTAAAAAAATAATAAACCCGCCAAGTAATACTAATAAAACAATCCATTTCTCATCGTTCATCACTAACGGTATAATAATAAAGCCCATTCCAAATAATACAAGTGCTACGACAAAGGCATAACTTAAAAAAAGCTTTAATGCTGACTGTTTCATGAAGAAGGTTCCTCCATTTTGTATCCAAGGCCTCGAATCGTTTTTATGTAAATAGGGTTTTTCGTATCAGGCTCAATTTTATCTCTTAAGTGGCTCACATGTACATCTACAATTCTGGTATCACCAGCAAAATCATAGTTCCATACAGCACTTAATAATTGATCACGGGATAAAACTTTTCCTTTATGTTTTGCTAAATATAGTAGTAATTCAAACTCTTTTCGAGTAAAGGTTAATAATTTCCCATGAACAACTGCCTCATATTGTTCAGGATAGATTGTCAATGCTGCTATTTCAATTGTTTGTGTTTGGCTGTCTTTATCTTCTTTATTCGTCCGACGTAATATTGCTTTAATGCGAGCCACTACCTCTTTAGGACTAAATGGTTTTGTTAAATAATCATCCGCTCCCAGTTCAAGTCCTAACACTTTATCGAATTCATCGTCCTTTGCTGTTAGCATTAAGATTGGTGTGTCGATTTGCTTCTGTCTTAATTTTTTACAAACTTCTGTACCATCTAGCTCTGGAAGCATCAAATCAAGTAAAATTATATCAAACTTATTTGACATTGCTTTTTCTAACCCGATTTTTCCTGTATAAGCAACATCCGTCTGAAATCCTGCTTTTTCAATGTTATATTGTAGCAAAGTTACAATCGAATCTTCATCATCTACTATTAATACCTTTTCGTTCATGTATTATTCCCTCTTTTCTAACTAGCTTTCTTTTTATCATACAATGAAGCATGAATAAAGTGAATACAGTAATCGGATAAAGTCGCTAATATCATTGTAAAAAATACTTTACAGAATTTACATTGCATTTATATTCAACTGTTTATTTCATAAAAAAACTGTTACATGGGTTCATTTTATCCATGTAACAGTTTTTTGATTAATCCATATTATCAATCAATGCTTGTCCAAATACAGAAGTTTTTACTTCTGTTGCATTCTCCATCATACGAGCAAAATCGTATGTTACCACTTTTGAACCAATGGTTTTATCCATTGCTTTTGTAATTAAATCAGCAGCTTCTCTCCAACCCAAATGTTCAAGCATTAGTACACCTGAAAGGATCACAGAAGATGGATTTACCTTATCTAATCCTGCATATTTTGGTGCAGTGCCATGTGTAGCTTCAAAAATTGCATGTCCTGTTTCGTAATTGATATTCGCTCCAGGTGCAATGCCAATTCCACCAACTTGTGCAGCAAGTGCATCTGAAATGTAATCACCGTTTAAGTTCATTGTAGCAACAACATCAAACTCTTTTGGACGTGTCAAGATTTGTTGCAAGAATATATCTGCAATTGCATCTTTAATGATAATCTTGCCTGAGGCTTCAGCGACTGCTTGCGCTTTATCAGCAGCTTCACGTCCCTCTTGTTCAACAATTTGATCATATTCAGCCCATGTAAACACTTTTTCTCCATATTCAGCCTCAGCTAATGCATAACCCCAGTTTTTAAAGGAACCTTCTGTGAATTTCATAATATTCCCTTTATGCACCAATGTCACACTTTTTCTACCTTCTTTAATCGCATATTCAATCGCTGCACGAACAAGACGATTTGTTCCTTCTTCTGACACAGGCTTTACACCAATGCCGGACGTTTCAGGGAATCGTATGTTCGTTACTCCCATTTCATTTTGCAAAAAGTCAATAACTTTTTTCACTTCATTTGAACCTTTTTGCCATTCAATTCCTGCATAAATATCTTCCGTATTTTCACGAAAGATAACCATATTTGTGTCTTCTGGACGTTTTACTGGTGAAGGAACACCATCAAAGTAACGCACCGGACGAAGACAAGTGAATAAATCTAATTGCTGACGGAGAGCTACGTTTAATGAACGAATCCCACCACCAATTGGTGTAGTCAATGGTCCTTTTATGGCAATTTTATATTCTCTAATCGTATTTAATGTCTCTTCTGGTAACCATTCTCCAGTTTTGTCGAAAGCTTTTTGGCCAGCATAGACTTCTTTCCAGACGATGGATTTCGTACCGTTATATGCCTTTTCGACTGCAGACTCAATTACTTTACTAGCAGCATCCCAAATATCTGGTCCGGTTCCGTCTCCTTCAATGTATGGAATAATTGCGTTATTTGGTGTTTGAACAACACCGTTTGTTACGGTAATTTTTTCACCTTTAGTCATGTTTATGTCCCCCTTAAGTATAATCATTTTTGTAATATATCGTCTATTGACGTTCTTCCAAAGAAATAAATCGTTGGGATATTGGACCAACATACTCTGCTCGCGGACGAATTAAACGATTATTGTCATATTGCTCTAAAATATGCGCTAACCAACCAGAAGTACGACTCATCGCAAATATTGGTGTGAATAGATCATGAGGAATTTCAAGGCAATGGTAAACCGATGCAGAATAAAAATCAACATTAGCCGGCAATCCTTTTTTTTCTTGTATGTATGTCTCGATTTTAATTGACATATCATACCATTTAGATTGGCCAGTTTTATTTGTTAGTTGCTTTGACATCTCTTTCAAATACTTTGCTCGAGGATCACCAGTTCGATACACTCTATGACCCATTCCCATAATTTTTTCTTTATGCTTTAATTTTTTCTTAATATAAGGAATGGCATATTCTACTTCGCCAATTTCTGTTAACATTCGCATGACTTGTTCATTAGCCCCACCGTGAAGCGGGCCTTTTAAAGCACCAATAGCAGCAGTTACACCTGAATACAGGTCAGATAACGTTGCTACACATACTCGAGCAGTGAAAGTCGATGCATTTAATTCGTGATCTGCATGTAGGATTAAAGCTTTATTGAAAGCCTCTATTTCAAGATCATTCCCCTCCATACCACGAAGCATATACAAAAAGTTTGACGCATAACTCAAATCTTTTCTAGGTGGAATTGGCTTTTTTCCATTTCGTATCCGTGAAAACGCAGCAATTATAGTCGAAATTTTCGCCTGTAATCGAATGGCCTTACGAATATTGGTATCATGATTCATATTTTCCACTTCTGGATCGTACAAGCCAAGTAAAGATATTGCCGAACGTAATGCAGCCATAGGATGTACACTAGAAAGATCATACATATGTAAATGTTGAATCATCTCATCCGGAATTTCCATATTAGATGCAATCGTTTGTTTAAACGTATTTAACTCAGTTTGTGTTGGAAGCTTTTTATGCCATAGCAGATAAACAACTTCTTCAAAACTAGCATATTTCACTAAATCATCAATTTGATAGCCAACATACGTTAGTTGATCATCAATGATCGAACTAATTGATGATTCTGTCGCAATGACTCCTTCTAGCCCCTTGGTAGTTGACATTGCATTCCCCTCCTTTACTTTCGCATTTCCGACTTAACAAATGGAGTCAAGCGTTTTTTGAATATTCGCCCTATTTCAAAAAGTCTTCCTGTTAACACTTTTTTACTTGTGTCCATACAGTAGACCATATAATCGAAATGCAAAATGTTTTATTTTTTCAAGTAAGCTGTTAAGGGATAAAGAAATCAACCATACGCATAACCATATATGCAATACCTGCTCCAATTAGCGGGCCTACTGCAACACCTTGGAAAAAAACAACTGCTAAAATCGTCCCCATTACCAATGCTGTAGTCAAGTGTGGATCATTTGCCAGTAAATCTAATCCTCCCCTTGCTACAATGGCAACAAACATGCCAGCACCTAATGCGATCCATCCGTAGTAAGATTTAATGCTTGATAAAAGATCACTAAAGCCAATTTCACCATTGGCAATTGGTACAAGAACGGCTATCGTAATGATTGTTACTCCCCATAACATCCCTTTATCCTGTATATAGGGAAACAATTTATCATCCATTTTAAACAATTGAATTCCTAACAAAATGTAAACTGCAATCATAATTGATTGATTCTTACCAATGTATCCCAAAGCAAATAAAATTAATAAAAACACAGTTGACTGATTAAACATGCACACGCCTCCAAGAAATCATTTAAAGGGCGATTAATTTTTATATTATCACATATTTTGTCCAAATGGAAAATATCTTTATGATAGATACTATTTTTGGAGCGATTAATATGCATTCTCATCCTACCGTTCTTCGATTATTACGTCTGTTACATGTCGTTATCATTTTTCTAATAACAATTACTGTTGTATACTTCACGATCATTTATATTTATCCATTTGTCATTGCGTTTCTACTAGCTATATTACTTATTAAACCCATTCATTTTATAGAAAAAACGTTACCAGTCTCTCGGGGCGTAGCCTGTTTTTTTATCATTGTTGGTATTTTCATACTTATTACATTATTCATTGCATGTAGTACGATGGAATCAATTCAAGCTTTTAAGTATTTATCAAAACATATCCCTGTACACATAAACACGTTAGCGCAATTTGTTCAATTGCAACTAGAAAATCACATTATTCCTTTTTACAACAGACTAATGAATCAATTTGATGCATTAGAGCAATCACAACAACAAGCAATTACCCAACAATTACAACAGTCTATGCAGCAGTTGACAGAAACCAGTGCAAGTTTTATTGAAACCATGTTTACTAGCTTCATAAAAGCTTTACAAGCTATACCTGCTTTTTTTTCTATTTGTATGTTTATATTACTTGGAACATTTTTTATTTGTAAAGAATGGTACAAGCTTAAAGAATGGTATCAGCTATATTTACCTTCGTTTTTAAAAAACATCATTCCATCAATTGGTTTGGCAACTAAACATGCTTTTTTAGGTTATTTTAAAGCTCAATTACTTTTAACATTTATTTCTACATCTATTATTTATCTAGGATTTGTAATCATTCGAGTGGATTTTGCCTTCACCTTAGCGTTATTAATTGGTCTAGTAGATTTCATTCCTTATGTAGGAACTGGCTTGTTCTTCATTCCATGGATTGGATATTTATTTTTAACTGGAGATTATTCACTAACCATTCCATTAGCCATTCTGTATGGAGTTGTCATTATACAAAGGCAAATAACAGAACCGAAATTAATGGCAACACATATCGGGGTTAATCCTTTACTTATATTGATGATAACATTTATATCCTATAGATTTTTCGGAATGATAGGTATTCTTATTGCTCCATTATTAACTATATCGTTACAAATACTTCATCAATCTGGCTTAACAACATGCGTTTGGAAATATATTAAGGACGGGAGCTTGTAGAATCAACTATCTTCGGAAAATTGTGATGGTACCTTTGTTTAGTAATGTCCGTAACACTTGTTGCAATCCATGTTTAAATGGTGTTCTTGTAAAAGGGAGTAATAAGAAAAAACCAATGGTATCAGTAATAAAACCTGGTGTTAAAAGTACAACAGCGCCAATTAAAATACAGACACCATCAAAAATCTGTTCAGCAGGGAGACGACCATTGCTCATTTCAATTTGGGCGAGACGAAGCGTCTGTAAACCTTCTCGTTTCGCAAGGTATGCTCCAAGCACTCCAGTTAATAAAATGCAAAAAACAACCCACCAGCCACCAATAATATTACTTGCCCAAACAAAAATACCAATTTCTAAGGCTGGTACTACAAGAATTAATAGGAATAACCAACGAAACATTTTACTTTCCCTCCTGTTAAAGCAGATGGTTAAAAGGAGTTGTCATAAAGACAACTCCAAATGAATTAGTTAATAAACAAAATAAATTAGTGTTTCAGTTTTTTTATCCTTATAGTATGCTCGCATGTCCTTCATAAATATCACCTTTTTTGGCGTCTATCGTAATTTCTGATCCATCTTCTAAAACATTCATTGCTTTTTTTACACCTACAATGACAGGAATGCCTAGATCCAGACCTACTAAAGCAGCATGTGATGTTAAACCGCCTTCTTCTGTTATGATTCCACTTGCTTTCTCTAGAGCAGGCATCATATCTTTATCTGTTCCATAAGTAACTAGAATGTCACCATTTGAAACCTTTTGTTTAGCTTCTTCAGCATTTTTGACTAAAGCTACTTTTCCAAAACAACTACCTTTTCCAACACCTTGACCGTCAGTAAGCACATCACCGATTACATGTATTTTCATCAGATTAGTTGTACCACTTTCACCGACCGGAACACCTGCTGTAATAATCACACGATCCCCACGTTTGAAATGACCAGTTGAAAGCCCTCTTTGAATAGCATGATCCAAAACATCATCTGTAGAATATGCTAGTTGACCATGGATTGATTGAACTCCCCAAACAAGCGCAAGACGTCGACTTACCTTTTCATCAAATGTTAATGCAATAATTGGTGCTTCTGGACGATATTTAGAGATCATCCGTGCAGTATGTCCGCTTACAGTTGGTGTTAAAATTGCATCAACATTTAAATTCATCGCGGAGTGATTTACAGATTGACTAATTGCATCTGTGATTGTAATATCACTATATTTTGATAAATTGTCTAATATTGTTTTATGATCAATTCCTGTTTCAGCTTTCATCGCGATATTGCTCATTGTTTGTACAGCTTCTACAGGATAGTCTCCAGCTGCCGTTTCACCTGACAACATAATTGCATCTGTGCCATCAAAAATCGCATTTGCTACGTCAGAAGCTTCCGCACGTGTTGGTCTTGGATTACGTTGCATTGAATCTAACATTTGTGTCGCAGTGATAACTGGCTTACCAGCAATGTTACACTTATGAATCATTTCTTTTTGAACTAATGGTACATCTTCTGGAGGAATTTCTACCCCTAAATCACCACGAGCAACCATTAAACCATCACTGACTTGAAGAATCGCATCTAAGTTATTCACACCTTCTTGGTTTTCAATTTTTGGTATGATATTAATTGACGACCCATTATGCTTGTCTAATAATTCTTTGATTTCTAATACATCAGATGCACGGCGGACAAAAGAAGCAGCAATAAAATCTACACCTTGCTCAATTCCGAATTTAATATCAGCTGCGTCTTTATCTGTAATTCCTGGCAAGTTCACACTTACATTAGGGACGTTAACACCTTTTTTATTTTTAAGAATTCCTGAATTCAATGCTTTTGTTTTTAATTCATTTTTGTCTGTAAGAATTTCTTCCACTTCTAATTCAATTAACCCGTCATCCAACAATATTTTTGAACCTGGATGGACATCGTTAATTAGTTCAGGATACGTTACAGCGAATTTTTCAGATGTACCAAGTACTGTATCATCCATAGAAATGTTAATGTTATCTTCTTTAGTGATTTCTACTTGACCATCTTTCATAACTCCAGTTCTAATTTCAGGTCCTTTCGTATCCAGGAGAATTGCAACAGTTTTACCTGTTTTCTCCGAAGCTTCTCGTATATTTTTAATTCTTTGACCATGCTCATCAAAGTCTCCATGGGAAAAGTTAAGTCTTGCAACGTTCATTCCAGCCTCAATTAATTGAACTAACTGCTCCACTGATTCTGAAGCTGGTCCAATCGTACATACAATCTTTGTTTTTCTCATTGTAAAATTTCCTCCTTAAGATATGCAACCTAATAACAATTTAGTCTGGCATGAATTAGATAGATAATTGATTTGCTAAATGAACCATGTCCATGTCTAATTCATGTTTGCTTGTCAGTATATGCTTAATATCATGGTCAATCAATTTGTTGTTTTCAATACCTACCATACGTCCTGCTTTCCCATCCAGCAGTAGATCAACTGCTTTAGCACCAAGACGACTTGCTAAAACGCGGTCAAACCCTGTAGGTCTACCACCACGTTGAATATGTCCCAATACAGTCACTCTTGTTTCCATATCCGTTGCTTCTTGAATTCTATTTCCAAGGTCCATTCCGTTGCCGACACCTTCAGCAAGAACAATAATACTGTGTTTTTTACCTCGTTGCTGCCCTTTTTGTAAACGGTCAATGACCATATCAAAATCATGAGGTTTTTCAGGAATTAGAATACTCTCTGCACCATCAGCTAAACCAGCCCATAGCGCTAAATCGCCAGCATCTCTTCCCATCACTTCAATGACGTATGTACGCTCATGCGAGGTGGCCGTGTCACGAATCTTATCAATCGCATCAATGATAGTATTTAATGCTGTGTCAAATCCAATTGTGAAATCAGTACCGGTAATATCATTATCGATTGTACCAGGCACACCAATACAAGGGTATCCCTTTTCAGTTAACTTCACAGCACCCTGAAAAGAACCGTCCCCACCTATAACAATTAAGCCTTCAATACCGAATTTGTTTAATTGTTCAATTGCTTTTTCTTGACCTGCTTCTGTCTTAAATGCTTCAGATCGTGCGGAATATAGAATAGTCCCACCTCGTTGTATAATATCACCAACAGAGCCGATGCCTAATTGTTTAATGTTACCTTCCATTAACCCTTGATAGCCATTATAGATTCCGTAAACCTCCATCTCATGAAAAATCGCTTTTCGTACAACGGCACGAATAGCGGCATTCATTCCTGGAGCGTCACCTCCACTAGTTAAAATTCCGATTTTTTTCATCTTAATCACCTCAACTAAAAAATTCTTGTACACTTGTACAAATGTAGACACGCATAAATAAAAAGTATGGTTGATTCCATATCAAATTATACATGAAAGAGAGAATAATCTCACCCCTAAATACAACAATTCACTGCTTTTCTATAGGATTTTCATTAATTATTCAAAAACACTTAGAAAAATCGATACACAAATCGTAATAGAGAAAAGATTATAGCTAATTAAGAATTATTCAGTCAACCCAATTGCTTTATATTTTTCCCATCTTTTTTCAATTAATTCCTCTGGTGTTAGCTGTTTTAATTCCGTCAACGACTGTTTAATGTACTTAGCAATTTGCTCCGCTTGATTTTGTTCATCCCGATGCGCACCACCTTGTGGTTCAGGAATAACTTGATCAATTATTTGTAGTTTTTTCAAATCTGATGCAGTAATTTTTAAAGATTCTGCCGCCTTCTCTGCGTATTTTGAATCCTTCCAAAGAATACTTGCCCCACCCTCTGGAGAAATAACAGAATATGTAGCGTTTTCTAGCATATGCAGTTGATCCGCCACACCAATTGCTAGCGCTCCTCCACTACCACCTTCTCCAATAACTACAGATATAATGGGTACTTGTAATGCCCCCATCTCCATCAAATTGCGAGCAATGGCTTCACTTTGTCCCCTTTCTTCTGCCGCTTTACCAGGATGCGCCCCTTTTGTATCAATAAAAGTAATGATTGGACGATTAAATTTCGCAGCTAGCTTCATCTGTCTTAATGCCTTTCGATACCCTTCTGGATGCGGACTACCAAAATTCCGATAAATATTATCTTTTGTATTCTTCCCTCGTTGATGTCCAATGATAGTTACTGGCATGTCATGGAATTTCGCGATACCAGTTACAATAGATGGATCATCACCAAATAAACGATCCCCATGTAATTCAATAAAATCAGTAAAAATCAAGTTCACATAATCTAGTGTTGTTGGGCGGTTGGCATGTCTTGCAATTTGAACCCTTTCCCATGGGTTTAAATTACTATAGATATCCGATTCTAATTTCTCTAATCTTTTTTCTAATGTTTGTATTTCACTAGATAAATCCATTTCACTACCTTTTGTTAGTTTTTTTAGCTCACTAATTTTTTCTCTAAGTTCTACAATTGGTTTTTCAAATTCTAGTACTTGCTTCAAGTTTGATCGCCCCTAACTTGATGAAGATCTAATATAGCAGACAAACTTTGCTTTAATTCACTTCTAGGTATTACTTTATCGATTTGACCATGCTCAAGTTGAAATTCTGCCGTTTGAAAATCTTTCGGTAGCTTTTCTCTTATTGTTTGCTCAATAATTCTTCTTCCTGCAAAACCTATTAATGCTCCAGGTTCTGCAAATTGATAGTCACCTATAGAAGCAAAACTAGCAGAAACTCCTCCTGTTGTTGGATTTGTCATTACTACAATCATACACCCTCCTGATTGGTGGAATCGTTCAACAGCAATAGAAGTTTTAGCCATCTGCATCAGACTAATCATTCCTTCTTGCATTCTAGCTCCACCCGATGCGGTAAATAGTATAATTGGAATTTGTAATTCTCTTGCTCGTTCAATTGCTTTAGCAATTTTGTCTCCTACTACTGAACCCATGCTCCCCATTCTAAAACGAGCATCCATTACTGCAATTGCAGTAGAATAGCCATCAATTTTCCCCTTACCAGTGACAACTGCTTCTACTAGATCTGTTTTTTCTTTATCTTTTTTTAGCTTTTCTTCATAACTCGGGAAGTTTAGTGGATTTTTTGATGTGACATGCTGCTCCCATTCTTCAAATGTACCTTCATCCATTAAACTATTAATCCGGTCATATGCTGGTAATTTATGATGGTAACCACATTCCGGACATACATTTAAATGTTTCAACCATTCTTTTATATAAAATATCTTCTGGCAATCTTCACATTTTTGCATTAAACCTTGTGGAATCTCTTGTTTAGCCTTCTCACTTGGAATAGAGGCATACTTTTTCTTCTTCACAAAAAAGTTTTTTATTAGCAAGGATAATTCCTCCTATCTATACAAATTAACAAAACGTCTTTTTTAGTATATGTTTTCAAATGATATATATCATTTGTAATTTTATTATTAATTCTGCTGTAAATAATCGACATAGAGGAATATTTTTTATTGTCTTGCTACACCAGATTGTATCGCTGCTTCCGCCACTGCTTGAGCAACTCTCGAAGACACTCGATCGTCAAATGGATTTGGGATAACATATTCGGGGTGTAAATCTTCCTCATCGATTAGAGTGGCAATTGCTTTCACTGCCGCCACTTTCATTTCCTCATTTATATCTGATGCTTGTACATCTAGCGCACCTCTGAATACCCCAGGGAATGCTAAAACATTATTTACTTGGTTCGGATAATCAGATCGACCTGTACCTACAATATATGCACCTGCTTTTATTGCCAATTCTGGTTTTATTTCAGGATCTGGGTTTGCCATCGCAAACACAATTGGCTGTTCACTCATCGTTTGTATCATCGTTTCTGAAACTAGATCTCCGAGTGACACACCGATAAATACATCGGCTCCTTGCATCACCTTTGCTAGATTACCTTTTTGACAGGAGCGATTTGTGTAAGTTGCAATGTCTTCTTTGATTGCGTTCATACCTGATTCTCTTCCTTGATAAATCGCACCTTTTGAGTCACATAGAATAATATCTTTGACTCCAAAATAATCAAGTAATTTCACAATAGCGACACCTGCTGCCCCTGCCCCATTCACGACAACTTTAATGGTTTCAAAACTTTTTTGAACTAAACGAAGGGCATTAAATAAACCTGCAACGGTGACAATTGCTGTACCATGCTGATCATCATGAAAAACAGGGATGTCTAATTCTTTTTTTAAAGTTTCTTCAATATAGAAACAATTCGGGGCAGAAATATCTTCTAAATTAATTCCTCCAAATGTCGGAGCTATTAATTTTACAGTTTGTATCACTTCATCTACGTTTTGTGTATCAAGGCAAATAGGAAAAGCATCAACATTCGCAAAATTTTTAAATAAGATTGCTTTACCTTCCATTACAGGCAAAGCAGCCTGAGCCCCAATGTTTCCTAAGCCTAAAACAGCTGAACCATCCGTAATTACACCTACCATATTTGATTTCATAGTGTAGGTATACGCTAAATTATCATTTTCAGCAATTTGTTTACAAGGCTCTGCTACTCCCGGTGAATATGCAAGACTCAGGTCATCTTGAGTCTTGATTGCTACCTTTGATTGAACGGATAGCTTTCCTTTATATCTTTGATGCATTACTAAAGCTTGATCTTTTAACGTAGACATACTAGCGTTCTCCTTTTAAAGAAATTTATCACAAGAAACATGCACACCTTTTTCTTGCTAACGGTTTAAAATAAAGACAATATCGTTCATATATTATCATACAAATAACTATTCCATTATAGCAGATCGAAGATGCCTGTAAAGTTCTAACTGAATACCCATTTCCTTTTATTTTTTTACTACAACACGTTCTCGACCAAACATGTCGTATAATGACGACAAACAACTTTCTTCTAATGATAAATCATAATAAGACGTTAATTGGTATGTTCTTCCTTTGGGAGCATGATAAATCATTACTTCTGATTTCCCTGGATATTTTTTTGCTATTTCCGCTAACTTTTGTAAAGCATCGGTTTCCTCTTGTGCATCAACCTTAATATATATTCGGGAATTATCTTTATCTATTGTTGAGAAATCAAAAGGATTCGCCTTAGAAATTAGGATTTGCGTCTTACCATTTCGACATTCAATTTTACCTTTTATCTCAATAAACATTTCTTCTCTCAACCATTTTTTCACTTGACGGTATTGATCTGGAAATATTACTGCGTCTAATTCATAAGACTCATCAGATATAGTTAAAAAAGCCATACGCTCTCCTCTTTTTGTCCGTATTACCTTAATGTTTTGAACAATTCCAACCATTTTGTTGTTTCTTTCACCTATATGATCTTTCACGTTTGTCAAAACTAAATATCCCTGTTTGTTTAATTGTTTTCGATATGATAAAAGTGGATGATTTGAAACATACACGCCTAATAATTCTTTTTCAGCATTTAATTGTTGAATCGTTGTAAAAGGTACTACCTTAACATAGTCATCATCTAATTCTAGCTCATTCTCGAAAAAAGAGGATTGATCTGCAAATTCATTGAAAAGTTCTGCTTGTTCCAATGCTTGATCAATTGTAGCTAACAACGATGCTCGATCACCTAACAATTCGTCAAAGGCTCCAACTAAAATAAGAGATTCTATTACAGACCGGTTCACTGTTTTCAAAGAAACACGCATACAAAAATCAAATAAACTAGTGAAAGGCTTATTCTTCCGAACGTGAACAATTTCTTTAACAACTTGATATCCAACCCCTTTGATTGCCCCTAATCCCATTCGGATATCATGCTTAGCAACACTAAATTTGCCAAAACTTTTATTAATTGATGGTGGTAATACTTTTATATCAAGCATTTTTGCTTCATATATATATAACCTTATTTTATCCTGATGTCCGGTTACACTGCTTAGTACTTCTGCAATAAAATAAGTTGGATAATGGGCTTTCAAATATGCCAATTGATAAGAAATTTTACTATATGCTACTGCGTGACTTCGGTTAAAGCCATAATTAGAAAAACGAACAATCCATGCAAACAAATTTTGTGCTAAATCAGAACGGTAGCCATTATTTTTACAGCCTTGTACAAAAGCATGTTCCAATTGGTTCATTTCATCCTTATTCTTTTTACTTACTGCTCTACGAAGAATGTCTGCTTGTCCAAGTGAAAATCCTGCTAATTGATTGGCAATTTGCATTATTTGTTCTTGATAAACTAATACACCATAGGTAGATGCTAAAATGGGTTCTAAATCTGGATGTAAATAGTCGATTTTGTCTTTACCATGTTTACGATTTATATAAGTAGGAATAAACTCCATAGGACCTGGACGATAAAGTGCATTTACTGCAACAATATCTTCAAATGCTGTAGGTTTTAATTTACGAAGTACTTGTTGCATACCTTGTGATTCTAATTGAAACACTCCATTTGTAAATGCCTGTTGTAACAAAGTAAATGTTTTCATATCATGAAGTGGGAGTTCGTTTAATTTAATTTGTATGTTTTCATATTTTTTGATTGAGTGTACAATTTTTTCAATTAATGAAAGGTTTCTCAATCCTAAAAAGTCAATTTTCAACAAGCCGATAGCTTCTACATCATGCATTGCAAATTGCGTTAAATGGATGCCCTCCTGCCCTTTCGTTAATGCTACACGATTAACTAAAGGTTCTTCACTAATAATTAAGCCTGCAGCATGAGTAGATAAATGTCGTGGTAACCCTTCTAATTTTGTGGCAATTTTAAACAGTCGTTGTAATTTGGACGACTCTTTAATATAGTTGATTAAATTTGGTGAAGCTTTTACACTATTCGCTATGGAATAAGTGCCTTGTTTAGGAATTTCATTTAAAATAAAAGAAATGTCTTCCGCTGATATATCCATTATTTTTGCCAATTCTCTTATAATCGATCGAGTCGCAAAAGTCCCAAACGTTCCGATTTGTGCTACATGATTTTCCCCATATTTATCACGAACATACGAAATCACTTCATCTCTTCGATGATCAGAAAAATCAATATCTATATCAGGCATTGACACACGCTCAGGATTTAGAAATCTTTCAAAAAGCAAATTATACTCGATCGGATCAACTTCTGTTATATCTAATAAGTAAGCAACAATTGAACCTGCTGCTGAGCCACGACCTGGACCAACCATAATCCCGTTGTTTTTTGCATAAGCAATAAAATCCCAAACAATTAAAAAATAATCACTAAACTGCATTTGTTCAATTACTGCTAATTCGTGATTTACACGCGCTTTTACTATTTCGTTTGGATCGGGGTATTTTACCGGCAATGCCTGTTCACATAACTTCCTTAATTGCTCAACCGCTGATTGGTTTTCTTCGACAGGATATTTAGGTAATACAGGATCATACAATGGCAATGTGATGTTACATTCCCTAACAAGTTCATCTGTCTCATTGACAATCTCAGGCCAATCTAAAAACCATGTTTTCAGTTCCTCTTCTGAGCAAAAATATTGCTTATTCCATGTTGCATCTTCGTTCACAGACCATTTTGTGCCTTTATCCATTGCTTGCAAACACGTATATGCTTGATAATCGTCTTCTTCTAAATAACACACATCATTGATTGCAATAGCCTGATTAGGTAAGTCCTCCATTACTTGTTTTAAAATAGAAAAATGCTTTCGTTCATTTCTTTGTACTCCTACGTACACATTCGTTCCTAATAATTCATTCCAATGTTTTATGTATAACACAATTGACGCTTGATCATTTGTCTCGAGCATTGTAGCTATTCGCGTATGACTTACAGGTATAATAACACGGATATCTTCTATATAATGCTGTAATTCTTCTAATGTTATCGATTTTTTTTCTTCTAACTGTATCCAGGAACTAAGCTTTAGTAAATTTTTGTACCCGTTAATGTTTCGAGCTAGTGTAATACAAGAATAAGCCTGCCCATCTTCTTCATGTACATGGACAACCATACCTAGAACTGGTTTTATCCCCGCTTGCTTAGCGAGCTGATAAAAATGAATTGCTCCATACATCACCATTTCATCTGTTAATGCAACAGCCTGCATATTATGTTGTTTTGCTTTTTCTATTAATTGTGGTATTTTAATTGTACTTTTCATAAAACTATAACCACTACGAACAAATAAATGAGAAAATGCCAATGTATTCCCTTCTTTCCGTTGCAGACATGATTATCTATTATTATAACTAATTCCTTCGTTACGTAAAATCAATAACATACGTTGTTGATCTGTTTCATATATTTTATAACAACAGCAATTATTTTTTAAAAAAACTATTAATTTTAGTTTATACTTGCCACATTATTTTTTCAAATAAAGGGGTCAGTAATAATGGAAGAACGCTTTCTTGGATCGATGATGCAATGCTATTTCATTGCTCTAGGTGTCGTTATCGGTGGTGCATTTATCGGAAGCATTGGAGCATTCGCAACTGGAGAACCTCCTCTTACCTTAATGGGGAGGATTGCAAAAAGCTTACGTATATGGGCGATTGTTGCAGCAATTGGAGGAACATTTGATGCCATCTCTAATTTTGAGAGAGGCATTTTTGAAGGATCAACGATCGATATGTTAAAACAAATTATCATTATTATTACTGCAATGGGCGGAGTACAAACTGCTCTGCTTGTTATAGAATGGTTTATTCAAGAGGAAATTGAGTAATGCATATCCCACCTTTTTACAAACGAGAGAGCTGGCAACGCTTTTTAGCTGGAACATTCGTTGGAGCTATCCTTGCTTTCTTTGTTTTTGTTTATATGTATGGACAACTCTATGAAGGTTGGGTTGAAGAAAACTTAGAGCTTCGTGCGCAATTACAAGAGATCAAATCAAACTATAAAGCATTAGAAGAAAATAATAAACAATTGGATCAGCGTTATCAACAAAGAACAACTGTATCATCTATAGAGATAACTATATTAAATCAAAAACAACTAGACTTAGATGATTTGATCATTCGCGAATTTGAAGAAATCATTAAACTGGAAATAAATGAAGCAATTGGAAAAGAAGTAGATGATTTATCTAAAAATTATTCTTTTTTAATTCGAACACTTGAAAATAAAATCTATAGAATTCATAACTTTTCCTACCAAGCTAATGTACAGCATCTATTTATCAAAGAAACACTAGAAGTTCACATCAAGTTAAACCTTGCAAACTAACGCTATAACCTGTGATCTATAGATAACTAGAGAATATATTTAAACCTATATCATACAAGCTTAAAACGATCATACTTGTTTGATATAGGTGTTTATCATACAACTAATTATTTTGACATGCTTTTTCTAATGCTGCTATTACTTTTTCACTATCTTTCCAATCATAAATCGTTGCTCCTGCTGCTAAGGGGTGACCCCCACCGTTAAATTCCGCTGCAATTTCATTAATTACAGGGCCTTTTGATCGTAAACGCACCCGAATTAAATCATCTTCTTCCACAAAAATCACCCAAGCTTTTATTCCTTCTATATCACCTAAAACACCAACAATACTACCTGTTTGTTCACTTGTAAGCCCATGTGCATCCAACACTTCTTTTGTGATTTTTATCGCACTGACCCCTTGGGATGACATCGTGAAGTGTTGTAATATATATCCTTTTAGACGCGCAATATTCAACGATGTTTTGTATAAATCGTTATATAATTGTGTTCGATTAAAATCATAACTAACTAATTCTGCTGCATATTGAAATGTTTTTTCCGTTGTGCTAGGGAATAAAAACCTTCCTGTATCTCCAATTATACCACTATACAGCAATCTAGCTGCTTCAGCCGGCATACGCAACTCTTGATTTGATAATGTTTTAAACAAGTCAACAATCATTTCACTTGTTGAGCTAGCATTCGTATCAACCCATGAAATATCACCATATACATCTACTTCTGGGTGATGATCAATCTTAATGATTTCTTTTGCACTGCTAAAGCGCTGATCTGCAATCCTTGCTATATTAGCAGTATCACATATTATAGCTAATGCATCTTCATATAAATCATCGGCTATGTCATCCATAGTGGCAAGAAAGGAGAGACCAGCGTCATCATCACCGACGACAAACACTTCTTTTTTTGGAAAACTCGACTGAATAATCTTAGCTAGTCCAACTTGAGAACCGTAAGCATCTGGATCTGGACGAACGTGTCGATGAATAATAATTCGATTATATTCTTTAATTTTTTTTATAATGGCGTCTTTATCGTTCATTGCTTCACCTCTTTTTACTAGTAACGATCAATTAATTGCGCAATTAGAATAGCTTTACTTACAATATCTTTTTCATTATATACTTCAATGTCAATTTTAGCAGATTTTCGCCCGATTTCTAGTAAGCGAGGCCGTATTTCTAGTGTGCTATCGATCTGAACCGGCTTAATAAAATATACGGAGATATTTTCAACTACTAAATCTCCTTTTTTTAATTGTCTAATCAACCTACTACCAGCCTCGGTCACGAACGAAACAAGTACACCATAAGAAAGTGTTCCTAATGCATTTGTCATTTGAGGAGTGACATCCGAACGAAAGGAAATTACTTGCATGTCATCAGAAACTACAGTTAACCTATTTGTAACAATATCATCAATCGTCTCACCAATTTGTGGTTGTCTTTGAACATGTTGTAAAGCTTTTAATACATCTTGCCTAGAGATAAGACCAAGTAATTTATTGTGATTATCCACTACTGGCATAATTTCAATACCTTCCCAAACCATCATATGTGCCGCATAAGCTAAGGAGGTTTCGATTAATACCGTCATTGGATTTTTTGTCATCACTTTTTCAATCAACAGATGATGTTGTTTACCGATAATATCTTTTGAAGTTACAATACCAACTACTCGATTCTGATCATCTATAACTGGATACCTGCTATGAGTGGTACGCTCATTTAATTGATACCACGTTTCCAACGTATCCTTACCAAATAAGTAATGCGTATCCTCATAAGAAGTGAAAATATCTCCAACTAATACAATTTCTTTTTTAATTAATTGGTCATAAATCGCCCGGTTAATCATGGTCGCTACTGTGAAGGTATCATAGCTAGTTGAAATAATAGGAAGTTTCTTTTCATCTGCTAAACGTTTTACATGATCATCTGTATCAAAACCACCAGTTATTAATACAGCTGCTCCTTCTTTAATAGCCAATTCATGTGCTTCTACACGGTTACCAACAATCAAAAGTGAGTCTTTTTCAGTATAGCGCATCATGGCATCTAGTTTCATTGCACCGATAACAAATTTATGTAGTGTTTTATATAATCCTTCCCTGCCACCTAATACTTGACCATCGACAATACCAACGATTTCGGCAAACGTAAGGTGCTCAAAGTTTTCTTTTTTCTTCTGTTCAATTCGAATGGTGCCAACACGTTCAATCGTGCTCACTAGCCCTTGTGTTTCTGCTTGTTTAATCGCTCGGTAAGCTGTCCCTTCACTAACGTTTAGTTCTTTAGCGATTTGTCTTACTGAGATTTTATTTCCTACCTTGAGTGATTCTATGAATAATAGAATCTGTTCATGTTTTGTAGCCAAGGTTTTCACCATTCTTTCTATCTGTACTAATATTATGATTCCCTAGTGTTATTATACAGATAAGTGTTGCTAGTATCAATTTTTCATTTTTGTAGGTACATTCAATTCTGCTGTAGAATGGTGTGACTGATGATTTATTTTCAATACAATTGCTAAATTAGATCCAATCACTAATAAGAAAAAGCCAAACCAACTAAACCAAAATAAATGAGCTGTACTAGTGGTTTGTAATTTTAACGAAGGATAAGCCATATAGATTAAAAATGACGCTAACAAAAGGCGTAATAAAGCATATTGTTTCTCTTGATTCATTGAAATCCCTCCACATGCTAATTTTATGATTATTTTATGCAATGTCTTAAGGAAACATGTTTGACTCAATGATCTAATATCAAAAATAAAAACATCACCATATACTAGTGATGAAATTAAGAAAGTCGCTATGTAATTATAGCCAAATACTGCTAAACACAACTACGCTTAATAGTATTCCCAAGACCGCTCATAAATTTGAATTAACCTAGGGTCAATTAATGTGTTAGGTTTAATGACAACTTTTTCTCCATTCCTTATAATTTCTTTATCAATATCTTTTCCAAATTTATTGAGAGAAGGAAGTATATCTTCGCTAAAATAATCGGTAGCTACGTTTATTGTCATTTGATCTAAATCTATTGACTTCCTGCTAGCTAAAACAAAGCCCCAATCCCCAAAACTAGGTATGTCGACATGAAGATTTTCAACGTTCAATTCATTGGAGGCTACTGTTTCTGAAATAGTCCAGTATACTTCTGGCGCAAAATAAGGACTTGTTGCTTGAACCATCATTGCACCATCTAATGACATATGATTTCGAGCTAACGCATAAAATTCCTTAGTATAAAGTTTATTCAAACTTTCATCATTTGGGTCAGGTAAGTCGATTATAATTACATCAAAAATTTTATCTGTCTGTTCTAAAAAATTATACGCATCTTGATGTAGTATAGTTACTTTCTCATTCTCCAGTGATTGCTGATTTAATTTTACTAACTTTTCATTTGATTTTGCTAAATCAACAACTGCAGGGTCTAAATCTACTAATGTAATCGAATCTACTTCCTTATACTTCAATACTTCTTTTGCTGCAACCCCATCACCGCCACCTAAAATTAATACATCCTCAATAGGATTGGCCTGCTCCATGGCGGGATGAACTAGCGTTTCATGATAACGGTGTTCATCAATGGAGCTTAATTGTAGAGCCCCATTTAAATATAATCTTACATCATCTTGATTTTGTGTCATAATTATTTTTTGATATTGTGTTTCTTCCATATGAATAATGGGATCTTTGTACAATTTTTGTTCAAAAGAAAAAGCCATCTCTTCACCAAACAGTAAACCAAGTATTAACAAAATTCCAATGATTATTCCAACTAACAAATGTAACGCAAATCGCTTCATTTCTTTACGAAAAAGAAATAATACGGTAATAGCTACAGTTAAATTAATGCACCCAACTAAGAACGCTGTCTTAACCATCCCTAATTGTGGCCTTAAAAAGAAAGCGAATAAAAGGCCTCCAACAAGCCCTCCTGCATAATCAGAGAACAACACTCTTGCGGTACTTCGATTTAAGGACACACCTATTTCATTTGCCTTTCTAATTAAAATAGGTAATTCCACTCCAGTAAGTGCACCAACAGATAAGGTAATCATATATAAAAATAATGCATCCGTTCCAGCTGGTGAAAAAGCAGTAATTCCAAACATGGTAAAACTAGAAAAACCGCCAATTAAAGCTACTAAAAACTCAATATACACAAATGCCACAATTAAGTTTTTCATAACTCTTTCACTCACACTTGCACCAATCCCCATCCCTGTAAGGAACAATGAAATAGTAAGTGTGTATTGTTTTACACCGTCACCAAGTATATATGATCCTAAAGCACCGAATAACACTTCAAAGATAATTCCGCATATGGAAACTATTCCAGATGCCCAATAAATAAGGTGACTTTGTCGAACTGCTAATTGATTCAAAATGTCTCACTCCATTGCACTTTTTCAAAAAAGAAGACCTGACTGTATAGCCAGACCTCCCTTGACAATTCAGCTTCTTTATGTAATTGATGCACCAATCACAAAAGCTAATCCTAGTGATACTGCAAAAGAAATAATTCCTACCGCAATATTGTTTTGCTTGATTTTGTCTTGGACAGAGAACTTACGTGTAAATAGCTCAAATAGAAGGTATGCAATCATCTGTAAAACGACACCATATCCACCCCATATCACTGTTTCCCAAATGGAAATACTATGATAGATAGCAAAAGATAAAATAATGCAAATACCGATAATTTTACCCGCAATCGATAAAGCTACAGCATGATTTCCATCTGATACCTCATCCCAATCTTTATATTTAGTCGTAATCCATTCAAAAATAACTAAACCCACTAATACAACAATGATTGCCAATACAAAATATATAAATGTTGCTACAAAAGCGTTCATTTTATCGTTCCTCCTTTTTATTATTTTCCAGCACTTGGCCCTCCACCTCTAGTAGAAAACATGCCTCGGTTCGTTCGATTTGTTACAACATCCCCGCCAAACGATTTCGTGCCAGTTGAGTAGCCTCCATAACAGCTACCATTTGCACAAGTATTACGTCTATTTTCAGCCCAATTATCTGCAGACAACATTCGATTTAGCATAGCGAAAGCAAAAAAATTATTTAAATAGTTAGGAGAATAATTATTTCGAACAAAGGTGTCTGGTGCAACTTCCATGAGAATAACTTGATCATCTTCCTCACTCTGTTTAAAAGTAACAAAATGATTTGGATAGATTAACATTTGTTGATTGTCGTATTTTTCACTTGTTTCTTTCGGTGGTATAGCACTAGCAACTTCATCCACTAACTCATCTAGTGTGAATTGTCTCGTTGCATAGATATTTGCTTCTGCTGAATCACTGACTACGGTATCTAATTTATAAAAAACATTAGCTAAAACAGTCTCAACATCACCAGAAAACTGATTATTTAAACTGTCAGTCAAATCCGCTTTCGAAGGTTCATCTGGGATTTCGGAAACAGAAGCAGGATCAGCTTCTCCACAAGCAGTAAGTAAAGTAAGGAGCATGAGAGTAAGTAGCAAAAGCCATTTTTTCATTATACTTGTTTACCTCCCTTCTATATTAAATGAGCAACAGTTTACATTACATTATTAATCAAGAAAGTAGCCTCTGTACCTTGTGTTTACAGAGGCTACTTGTTGTTCTTGTAAATGTATTATTCTTTACCCATTTTCTTTTTTAAAGCTGCTAGTTCATCATCGACTTCGTTCGTTTCAAGTGAGTCAAACTCATCATCTAATGAACGGCTTGCTGCTGACATGTCATCACTCGTATCAGCTTCTGCTTCATATTGCAATACTTTCTCTTCCATTCTTGAAAATCCTTGCTTGGATTCATCATTACCAATAGAAGACATCGTACGATTGATCTTCGTTCTAGTCTTAGCAGATTCCGCACGTGCTTTTAATGAATCTTTTTTCAATTTCATATCTTGATATTCTTTTTTCATTTCATCTAATTTTTTGCGTAATTGATCAGCGTCTTGTTTTGCACGCTCCCAAGATTCTTTCAGTAAATCTGCTTGTTGTGTATGGTCTTGTTTATCTTCTAATGCACGACGAGCAAGATCTTCATTTCCTGCCTCAATGGCTTTTTCTGCTTGTGATTGACGTTTCTCAACCATTGCTTGTGCATCATCGTATTTGCGCTTTAACATTTTCTCATTTGCAATTTGTTTTGCCACAGCACTCTCAGCATCACGTATATCTGATTCCATATCTCTCATAAATTGATCGAGCATTTTAACCGGATCTTCTGCTTTATCCAACATTGCATTCAACTCTGAGCTTACTACTGTTTTTACACGATTAAAGAATTTAAACATTATTTATTTCCTCCTTTAGAATTATGAACCTGCAATTACTTTTATTTCATACTCTTCTATTTCATAACCAATACTAGCTTCTAGCTCACTACCCCAATCTTCTATGCTGATAAACGATTTCTCAGCTTCATCATAATACTCAGCATAGCTAATCATTCTGCCATTGACGTTACGACTTCTTCCCTCTCCAACAACACGGGCTTGGCCTTGCTCATCTAAATAAAAGATGCGCCCTTCATGCTTCAACTGTTGGGGATAAGGTTTTTGAATGGATAACGAAAGGCTTTTATAAATACCTAATTCCAATTCATCATCCATCTCAGCCGATAGCCAGATCGTATTCCGACCTTCTAACAACTGATAGCTAATCCATTCATAAGCATCTTGTCTATAAGTGATTTTTCCGACTACTTCATAATCAACTAAATCATAAACGACAATATCTCCTACTTCAATCGATAATGGATCCCTTTCTTTCACTACTTCTTTATTCTCTTTTTTCTGAAAAAGCTTAGAGAATATTCCCATTGTTGCACCTCTCTCTAATCTTTATATTATTATGTACGTCTTAAAAACAATAATGGTTTCAAAATTAATTCATTTTTTTTATTTTAACACAAAATAGTAGAACATCATATTTTTATCTAATAGCATTCTGACTTTTACTATTATCGAATATGCTTGTAAAACGATAAATATGTTACAATAATAGTAACTCAATATTAAGGGAGTGTTTTCTATGACAACAAATTACAAACATATTGTAGTCGCAGTAGATGGTTCACAAGCTTCCGAAAAAGCGTTTAAGCAAGCAATTGCTATCGCTAAGAGAAATAATGCTCAATTAGTTATTGCTCATGTTGTTGACACAAAAACAATTTCAACTGCCGAAACGTATGATCAATCTTTAATTAATCGATCCGAGATCTATGCAACACAATTACTTGAAGATTATCAGCAACAAGCGATGATTGAAGGAGTCTCAAACGTCGAAACACACATTGATTATGGTTCACCAAAAATTCGCATTCCGAAACATGTAGCAAAAAAATTCGAAGCCGATTTAATTATTTGTGGCGCAACTGGGTTAAATGCTGTAGAACGATTTTTAATTGGAAGTGTTTCAGAGAACATTACAAGATATGCTTCATGCGATGTCCTAGTTGTACGATCCGAACAAGATGAAGTAGAAGATGATGATGAATAAAATTACAGTGTCAATAAATTTTCACACTAGAAAATACGAGTAGCTCTCGTGTTTTCTTTTTTCATACATCAAAAAAGCCTTTTTCTGTTTACTTCACTCAGAAAAAGGCTCATTTATTAAACTAATATATTAGACATGTAAAGCCAAGCGCTGTACATCACGAGCAATCATTACTTCTTCATTAGTTGGAATGACGATTACTTTCACCGGAGAATGAGGGTAGTTAACAAATGCTTCTTTGCCTCGAACGTCATTTAATGCACGATCCCAATATACGCCCATAAATTCTAACCCTTCTAGTACACGTTCTCTTACCTCTTTACTGTTTTCACCAACGCCTGCTGTGAAGACAATTGCATCTACACCGTGCATTTTAGCTGCATAGGAGCCAATATATTGGTGAATACGTTCAGCGAAAATTTTCAGAGATAATTCCGCTCGACTATCGCCACTTTCTGCTTTTTCTTGAATATCTCTTAAATCACTAGAAAAACCAGATAATGCTAACATTCCACTTTCTTTATTCAATACATGTAATACTTCAGCTACAGTCTTACCTGTTTTTTCCATAATATATGGGATTAGAGCAGGGTCAATGTTACCAGAACGAGTCCCCATTGTTACACCAGCAAGCGGAGTGAATCCCATAGATGTATCAATTGATTTACCATTCTCTACAGCAGCAATACTTGCACCGTTACCTAGATGACATGTAATTAAACGTAATTT
The DNA here is from genome assembly GCF_044383835.1 of Paraliobacillus sp. JSM ZJ581. Taxonomy (NCBI): domain Bacteria; kingdom Bacillati; phylum Bacillota; class Bacilli; order Caryophanales; family Bacillaceae; genus Paraliobacillus; species Paraliobacillus sp. JSM ZJ581. Next base: position 12,957 of record NZ_JBISEP010000010.1, on the reverse strand, counting down.
ATCTAGTGGTACGCTCATTAAGTCTGCTGCACGCTCTGACACATATTTATGTGATGTACCATGGAAACCATATTTACGAATACCATATTTTTCATAATATTCATACGGCAAACTATACAAATAAGATTGATCAGGCATTGTTTGGTGAAATGCCGTATCAAAAACAGCTACTGATGGTACATTAGGTAGAATTTCCTTAAATGCACGGATACCAGTTAAGTTTGCTGGGTTATGCAGCGGTGCTAATTCAGATACTTCTTCTATTTCCTGAATAACTTCATCTGTTGCTAAAACAGAATCGCTAAACTTCTCTCCACCATGCACAACACGATGACCAATTCCATCAATCTCTTCCAGAGAATGAATCACACCTGAAGCCTGTAGCTTTTCTAATAATAATTTAACAGCTACTTCATGGTTAGGAATATCTGTCGTGATTGAATCTTTATTCTCAGCATATTCTAACGTAAACACAGAATCACTAATCCCTATACGCTCAACTAAACCCTTTGCTAATACAGTTTCATTTGGCATTTCAAATAATTGAAATTTTAAAGAAGAACTACCAGCGTTTATTGCTAACACATTACTCAAAATTATTCAATCCTTTCAATTCAGATCCAATTTAGTATATCCAATACTATTCTAACCAAGTATGTCGACGGATTGCAACATAAACCTACAATGTTAACGTTTTCCTACAAAAGTTCTTATTTTCTAATAATTAAAATCCTTCTTCTTTAAACCAATGATTCATTTTTTCAACCATTTGTAAAGTTGCATTCGGATTTTTAAATGAAGGCAACTGTGCAATTAAAGCTTGTTTTGGCGGCATTGTCCCCTCACCTTTTTTTTGTAAGATCAAAATGCTTTTAGCTTGTTGTTCAGATGTGAAGATACTATTAGGTAATTGTAATAAAGCTACTATATGAGCATGCTTTTGCAAATATAAATGTAATTTATTTGATTGATCACTGTTAAATAAAAAATTAGGAACGACAAATACTAAAAATCCTGCTTCTTTTGTATAATGTAAACTTTGCTCGATAAAAAGATGATGTGCGTATGAATGCCCTTCATCAGAACGTAGTTCATACGATTTCGCACGTAAATCATCCGGATAATAGCCAACAGGTAAGTCAGATACGACTACGTCAACTGGCTCTAACAAAAATGGTTGAAGACTGTCTTGATGAAATAAATCGATCTTTATTTTTTGAAAGTTAGCATTAACCAAACCCAATTGAATTAATGTCGTATCAACGTCACTACCATAAGCTTCATAATTCGTTTCTAATTGGTTGATGATGGATGATAGAAGATTTGCAGAACCAATTGCAGGATCAAAGATACGAATGCTTTCTTTTTTCCCTACAATTTTATTTACAATGTAGCCCATAAACATCGCAACTGTATCTGGTGTGATGAGATGCTGTTGTTGTGTTGCACCTCGCATGCCTTTTAACGTTGCTAATTGAACTATTTTACGAATTTCTTCCTTCTCTAGCTCCTCTAATCGCACTACTTTTACAGTTTTATTAAGATAATCAATTGTATCTTGTAACAGTTCACTACTTGAAGTTTGTGAATAAGCATACTCTAAAGTAATAACCAGACTTTCCAAGTAGGTTATATTTTCTTTCGTTTGAAGGTTTTCAACTATATTATTTAATTTTTCAAAATTTTGTTCCACATTTTTTTGCTGCATCTGTCTACCTACCTTTCAAAATAACAAACAAATGAAACACCATTATTAAACTCGCTATTATGTATCTTAACATGAAAAAGAATGCCATCCATATTATGAAGGCATTCTGTATAGATGTCTAGCGATTTATTTGTTAAAATCACTACTTTTTTCACTTTTAGACAGTATTTCTTTTATTTTATCTAATGCTTGTGGCGCTATCTCAACCATTTTTTCGTATAAGTTAGCATGTTGATCTAAATGAATCATCTGTACTCCTTGTTTGTTGATAATTAAAAATCCTATCGGTGTAATAGTAACCCCTCCACCACTGCCGCCACCAAAAGGGTAAGATTGTTCAGAAGAATCACTATCACTTTGTTGATTTGTTTGCCCGAATTCGCTCCCTCCAGCTGCAAAACCAAAACCTACTCTCGATACTGTAATAATTGTACTTCCGTCTGGAGATTGAATGGGATCACCGATTATTGTATTCACATCAACAATTTGTTTTAGGTTTTCCATTGCTGTTGTCATTAGTCCTTCGATAGGATGGTTATTGTTCATACTACATATCTCCTTTGTATTTTATACATTTAAACCCTTCATTGACTGATTAATTTTTCTAAATGTATTGATAGCTTGTCCTAATCGTAAAGAAAAGATACATGAGCATGTCGATTGAAAAACAGGTTCTTCAAAGTCAGAATAAACATGCACAATTGGGGCATTTTTCAAGTAAAATAAATGATCTAATAATCCTAATACTGATCCCTTGATTGTCCAGAGTATACCAGTTAACATCCCAGTTGTTGCTGCACCTTTCATGCCAATAGTTGTTTCCCATTCTTCGATTTCTATTGAAATTTTTTTAAAATATTTAATAACCTTCATCTTGTGTTTCGTTGTAGCTTTTTTTTCAGTAAAGTTATTGATATGTTTTTTAAATTTATCTATTAATGATTCAATATCAATTGATTCGTCTTCTAAAGGATCATTCCATGTTTTATTGTAAGTAAACAAAGTAAGTTGTGCGATAGTTAACTTGATTGATAATTGCAATTCTTGATGGTAAGTAAGTTCACATCTAAGTTTGACCGGTAGTAAAATAGCAAGCAAGAGTAAACACAATAACAAAATAGTGATGATTATTATAACCAGCATAAAATGACACCTCCCTTGTTAGTATGGGAATAAATGAATTTTCATAAACCTATCTCTTCCTTTAATGTTTATCAAGTTTTTATTTTGGTTATATGTTAATAATAAGTTTTTTAAATTGGAGGAATTCTAATGGCATTATCGGTTTATTTTTATTACACAAAAGAAAGCGTTAGTAACGAAGAGGTAGATACATTAATAGCATTAGCAAATACAAGTGGATTTGAAGTAAGTAAGGATCGAAAGCGAGCAGATATTATTGTCTGTTTAGGTGATGATGGGGTGTACTTACAAGGGATCCGTAATACAGGATTCAGAAATGATTGTATTTATGTAGGCATGACCAAGGACAATCAATCGGGACTATATAGTGATTTTTCTTTTGATGAGCCTAAGGAAATGTTTGAAGCTCTATCATCAGATAATCTACAAGTAGATAAATTCCCTATTATTGATGTTTCTATAAATAATGAAGCACCTTTCTATTGTTTGAATGAGGCAAGTGTGCGTTCTTCCATTATTAAAACGATCGCAATTGATGTATATATAGATGATACCTATCTTGAGCGATTTCGAGGTGATGGGCTAATTGTCGCGACACCAACAGGAAGTACAGGGTATAACAAATCTACCCAAGGGGCAATTTTAGACCCCTCTATCCCCTGTTTTCAAATGACAGAAATTGCATCACTTAATAATAATCATTACCGAACACTTGGTTCATCTCTTGTTTTATCTAAAGATAAGAAGCTTCGATTAGAAATTATACAAGACGGAAATGATTATCCGATCATTGGTTTGGATAATGAGGCGTATTCTATTCGAAACATCACTGATATTAGTGTGAGTATGTCTGAACGGTATATTCAAATGATTAAACTCCCTAATAATAATTATTGGGAACGAATTAAACGTACTTTCCTTTAATTGTTTATAATTGTAAAATCAGTTACATATTTGGTTTCACCTTTGTACGCAACAATATTAAATGTTTGTGCTATTTAAAAGAGTAGTGCTTCAATGAAGCACTACTCTAAGCCATTGTATTATTTTATTTTGGTTGTCCACCTAGTTGTTGTTCAGCCATTTGAACTAGACGTTTAGTGATTTCTCCACCAACAGAACCGTTAGCACGAGAAGTTGTATCAGGACCAAGATTCACACCAAATTCTTGAGCGATCTCATATTTCATTTGATCCAATGCTTGGCTTACACCAGGTACTACTAAGTTATTTGAAGAATTGTTAGCCATGTTTTTTCACCTCCTCTGTGGTACATTTCTAGAATGTGCAGGAAGAGGTGTTGTCATACTAAAAAAAAACTGGTAGTTGTTTCAATAAACACCTATATTTTTTAACGTATAATTCTTGAAGTTTGGATTTTAAAACAGTGTGTCAAAATCATCGGGATCAGAATCTTGTGTTAACATTATCGTTTCAATGTTATTCATTATTTCTTCAATATCTTCTTCCACATCGATCAAGTTTTCAAAATACTTCACCTTATCAAGTTTCGGCTTCGTTTTTGGAGCTTTTGGCACAAACACAGTGCAACAATCCTCATGTGGTCTTATTGATATATGATACGTATCAATATCTTTTGAGATACGAATAATTTCATCTTTGTCCATTGAAACTAATGGACGTAATACTGGATAAGCTGTCACTTCATTTATCGCATGCATACTTTGCATCGTTTGACTAGCTACTTGTCCTAGGCTTTCACCTGTGGTTAAAGATAAAATATTCTCTTTCTCAGCAATTTTTTCACTTACTTTAAGCATCATACGACGCATAACTGTCATCGAATAACCGTGTGGAATTTTTTGATGTATCTTTTGTTGTAGTGCAGTAAAAGGAACAACATGCACTTTAATATGATTGCCATAATATGTTAGTTGTTTAGCTAAATCAATTACTTTTTGTTTAGCTGCCTCACTTGTATAAGGTGGTGAATGGAAATGAACAGCTTCCAATTTCACTCCTCTTCGCATCATTAAATAACCTGCTACAGGACTGTCAATTCCTCCTGAAAGTAATAATGCTGTTTTTCCAGCTGAACCAACAGGAAGACCACCTGCACCTTTTATTCTTTTAGACGTAATATAGGTGGCTTGTGTTCGAATATCAATGTGCAATTCCACATCTGGATAATGAACATCTACCGTATAATTTTCTGTATTTCTTAATAAATGTGATCCAACTACATGATTGAATTCTTGAGATCCTATTGGAAAAGTTTTATCCGCTCTTCGTGTTGTAATTTTAAATGTAGTCCCACTTTTATTATCTTTTAACGCTGCAAGAGCCGCTTCTTTAATTTTTTCTTGATCATTTTCAACTTTAATTGCTAGGCTAAGACTTTGAATCCCAAATATCGATCGACATGCATCAATAATTGGATCGGGTTCTTGCCCATTTAACATAATTGTCATACGATCTCTTGCATGATGAATTTTGATTGTTGGATACTGTTTTAATTTCGTTCGTACATTTTCATGTAATTGATATATAAATATTTTACGGTTTTTACCTTTCAATGAAAGTTCACCATAACGTATTAAAATATGGTCATATAACATATTATCTACCCCATCACTAAACTTAATTGTTGTGTCACTTTGCGTAAGGAACGACAAAACAATTCAATTTCTTCTCTTGTATTTTCATATGAAAAACTAACTCGCAACCCTGACTTTGCAATTTCTTTTGGCATGCCAATCGCACGCAACACAGCACTTTCATCAGGTTTTTTTGACGAACAAGCTGACTTAGTTGAAATAAAAATATCTCTTTCTCCCAATGCATGAATAATGACTTCTGGTTTATACCCAGGTATAGAAAAATTAAAGATATGTGGTGCTTGTTTCTCCGTTGTATTAAAGCACACATACGACAATTCCTGTAAAGAGTTACGCAATATTTGATTTAACTCATATAAATAGTTTCTATTGTTCTTATGCTTTTCATTGATGATGCGCATTGCTTTTACTAGAGAGACAATTCCTGCAACATTTTCAGTACCTGAACGATAATTAAATTGTTGTGCACCACCATCGAATAATGGAAAAATATTAATTCCATTTCTTATATACAATAAACCTGTACCTTTTAATCCATGTATTTTATGTCCAGAAATTGTACATAAATCTATTCCACTATTTTTAAGTGATAGCGGTACCTTACCGAATCCTTGAACGTGGTCAACATGAAAGTAGGTTTTCTTGCGGTGCTTCATTAATTCTCCTATTTCTTCAATTGGTTGGATCGAACCGATTTCATTATTAACATGCATGATGCTAACCAAAATGGTATCCTCTCTCAATGCCTGTTGCACATCTTTTATATCAACAACACCTGTTTTATCAACAGGTAAATATGTCACACTAAAACCAATATTTTCTAATGTTTTACACGCTTCAATTACAGAAGGATGCTCTATCTGAGTCGTTATAATATGTTTTCCCTTGTTCTTGTGTGCTAATGCAATCCCTTTAATTGCTGTATTGTTCCCTTCTGTTCCGCCTGAAGTAAAAACTACTTCATTTACATCAACATCTAAAATACTTGCTGCTTGCTCATGTGCTTTCCTAAGCAAGGTTTCTGTTTCAAGACCTAAACGATGAACAGAAGAAGGATTGCCATAGTATTGCTTAGATACTTGTTGAAAGCTTTGTAATACAGTAGGGTCCGGTTTTGTTGTTGCGCTATTATCAAAATAGATCATTTTGCATCTCCTTATTCACGTTTATGCAATGCAATATCTTAACATAGAACGAGCATAATAAAAAGTAATCTAAGCAAAATTAGTCACATATTTCTTTTTCCTATCACATTTTTATCACTTTTCGTTAAAAATCCCTTACTATTTTTTAGTAAGGGACCTAAATGAACACTAGTTAATATTTAATTCGTTTAATAATTTATCAATTGAAATTGGATTTTTCTTTTCCATTTCATACATAACTGTTTGCGTTGGGTTAGCCAATCCAGTTTCTTGTTCATGTCTCACTTGCTTAAGTGTAAATGTGCTTTCTTCACGATTGTTGGCTTTCAAATCGACAAACTGCTCTGACCCATTTTCTAACGTATCTTTATGAAAAGCTATCCCTTGATGGTTAACTGCTTTATTTGGTTCATGATCATCAACAAGTAAGAAAAAGACTAACAACCATGTAGTAATCGATAATGCTGCTAAGCTAATTACCAAACTTTTTTTCACTCTCGTTCAACCTACCTTAAGTGGAGATATCCACAAATTCTTTTAGTCGGAGCAATGCACCAGGTTCGATTTCTTCAAGCGCATTTGCAGCTGTATCTAATGCTTGTTCATATTCAAAATTTCTGAATTTTGTCTCAGCCTCTTGTAATTTCGTTGCTAATAATGGATATTTACTGCGATAACGATTTGCATATTGTATTACCCGCTCAACTAAATAAGCTTGTTCAATCAATGCATTACTTTGATCAACTAATGCATTTACCGTATTTTCCGCCTCTGATAAAGCATGCATTACTTCACCCATATCTAACGGCTGCTTTTCAAGTTTCTCAATAACAACATCACTTCTGTCAGTTGCTTCATCTAGTAAATTCCACAAATGAGAAGGAGTACCTGGTAAATTACTGCTTTGTAACTTTTTATTTGTATCAAACAGTTCTTTTTTTAAGCGTAATACTTTTTCTCTTGATTCTACTTCGTCTTTTCGAATCGTTTGGAGCTGCTCTTTAAACTCTTGATGTGAATGATGTAACTGCTCTAAATCATCTTTACTGGATTTCAACTGATCTTTTAGTGTTACATATGTCTGTGTCTCACTTTCTAAATCCATTTCAATTTGAGCAAACTGCTTTTCTAATTGGTGAACCCATTTGTCTAGCTTAGCATACAATTCTAAATCATTTTCTTCTAAGTAATACGTCTGTTGTAATTGTTTTACTTCTTCATTTGTCGAATTAAAATCATTAATAGAACTCGTAAGATTTGATTTCACACTAGCTATATGGGTTTCGATATAACTTTTAGCTTTGGCTTCTTTTTCAAGTAATTCATAAATTTCTATAAGTCTTTCTTCAATCGCTTGAATAAGCTCATAAATCTGGAACATATCTCCATTCTCTAATTGTTCTACACTAATGGAAAGTTGATCTAAAAAGTTATTTAATTCCTTTTCTAAACCTAAATGCTCAATGCGATACCCTTCTTCTTTCATTTGTTCTATACCTGCTAACAAATCCTTAATTTGATCTGGTATCTCATTTTTACTTTTTTTATAAATCAAAGGGAATTCTTCTAGTTTTTCTGCTACTTCCTCTACAGAGTCAGTTAATTGAGTCACTAAATCTTTTGCTTCATAATAATTTCCTAATCCTACTTCTTCTTGATATCTATCTAATAGCTGTTGGAGATCCATTATTTGAGCTTCAAATATTGGCTCTGCTTTTCCATAAAGATATCGATTTTGAAGTAAAGAATGACGTAATTCTTTTATCCTAGGCTGCATATCTTCAATTTGTTTTCGACTTTGCTTTTCTGAATCAAGCAAATCGTCTAATTCTTTAAACATCCGCTCAATTAATTCTTCAATGTTCTGTAGAATATTTTCTACTTCAGCAAGATTTTTCTTAGCTATTGAAATACGAAAGCGATCAGCAGCTTCTTCCGCATCTAATAAGTACTCCTCGATATCAGGTAAATCTCTTGTTAAAATTTGATCCCACGTACTTTTCCAAGTTTCGAATTTGTCTTGTGTCTCACCAGATAAATTTAAACTTTTCACCCGTTGAAGCTCACCAGATACATTACGATTCATGATATCCATCTTCCAGCTTTCGTGCTGATCTACTTCATCATATATTCTTTTTCTCAGGATAAGTCCAATAATTATTACTACAATTAATATTAGAATTCCACCAATGATATAGCCAACCACGCGAATCCTCCTCAACCAAAACCAATCTATTCTATTTGTAATCATCCATATACCAAATTTCAGTGAATGGACGTAGTTATTTTATTAAAAAACTTTATTCTTACATTTTATTATGTATTACTACTATCATATCACGTTCAAGCAATTTTTTGCTAAAAAAAATCAAAATTATTAACAGATTGACAAATTTCTTCTGCTAGATGTATATTATTTTAAAAAATTCATATTTCCTAGTTGATTGCTATACTGTCTTTTCTTAGTTTATAATTATAAAAACTTTTAATAAGGTTTTTATCTATTATCGTTGTTGGTATTTAGATAATAAACGATATGAGGAAAAACACCTGAATTTAAGGAGGAGGCCTATGTTTCATAAAGAGTCTTATCTATCATCTAAAGAAGGGAATTATCAATTAGTTATTAAGCAACTTGAGGCACTTTTACATGGAGAAACAGATCAAACAGCAAACCTTGCAAACGCTTCTGCTCTTTTAAATCAATTTCTTAGTGATATCAATTGGGTAGGTTTCTATCTATTTAAAAATGATGAACTAGTCCTAGGACCTTTTCAAGGATTGCCTGCATGTGTACGTATATCTTTTGGTAAAGGTGTTTGTGGTACAGCAGTCAGCGAGCAAACTACTCAAGTTGTTGGCGATGTTAATCAATTCCCTGGCCACATTGCTTGTGATGCAGCTAGTCAATCCGAAATCGTCGTTCCAATCATTGTAAATGATCAAGTGTTCGGCGTATTAGATATCGATAGCCCAAATAGAAATAGGTTTGATGAAATCGACCAGAAATATTTAGAACAATATGTTGACGTACTAAAAAAATTCATCTAACCGTATATATGCATGAATATATAGCGGTTCACTTTAACTAATTAAAGTGAACTGCTTTCTTTATTGAAGTAATCATTTCTAATACCGTTTTTATTAGTTTTTTCCTATATCACAGGAATTCATTCGGAGAGCGAAGATAAAGACGAATACGATCAAAATATTATAAATGCTTCAATCTTCACCGCATTCCCTATTCTATCAATTGAAGATATTTCACTTGACTTATATGTCGATTTTATCGGTAATATTAGTTATGAAGCTTGGCGTGATTGCCTTTAAGATGTTATTACTACATTTATTGTACAAGGAAGAAGCATTTCAATAAAAAAATACTAGAAAAAGCTTGGGAGACAAGCTCTTTCTAGTAAAAGGTTTATATTATGTTACCTTCGCAACTCCATTTTTCCCTAAACGTTTGGCCTCGTATAACGAACGATCTGCCCGGTCAAATATCGCTTGCATTTTTTCTCTATTATCTTGATGCCAATGAGCAATTCCAACTGAAACAGTAATCAAAGGGTCTGTTTTCTCTTCAATTTGAATAACAAGTTGTGATGCAATTCGCATCCCCTCTTCTATATTCATATTGGGTAAGTAAACTGCTATCTCTTCTCCTCCCCACCTTGCTGCAAAGCCTGAATCTTTAATATTCTCTCGAATAACATTTGCAACTTGTATGATTAATGAATCGCCTATTTCATGCCCATACGTATCATTTACTTGCTTAAAATCATCGATATCAATTAATAAGAAAATACCCTGTTCTCCTGACTGAAAATGCTCTTCACATTTTTCATCTAAATATCTTCTGGAATATAATTTAGTGAGATAATCTGTTATTACCGATTGTTCCAATTGCTCTCGCAAACTAGAATTAGCAAATGCCAATGTCGAGTGATGTACGATAGACTGAATTAGTTTGAAATCATTAAACGAGAAAAAATCAGGTTGATGCTGTGCTAAAATAATGACTCCGTTTACTTGATCCGATTGTATCATAGGTAAAATCATGATAGAACGAAGCGGAATTGTGCATTCCGGATATTTTTCCGAAAAATCACCAAGGAAAATCGCTTCTTTATCAGTTTTAATAGTTGGAAATATCTCTTTTGCCAACCAAGTGAGTGATGCATCATGAAAGTAAGCCGAAGACTCCTTTAATAATGTAAAGTCATCTTGTTTATCAAATAATATAAACGCAATCTCTTCTATTTGAAAAAATTTTATTAACTGTTCCTTCAAATAATTAGCAGTGTCTGATAATCTTAAACTCGCATTTAATTGATGTGTGATTTCATTAATCAACTGTAGATCTAAAATCAGTTGTGTTGATTGCTGATACAATTGTGCGTTCTCTAAAGCGTTCCCAGCAGTATCTGCTAGAAACTTAATAAACTCAATCGTATCTGAAGAAAATTCGATCATGTTATTAACCTTTATTTGTAGTACGCCATAAATCCCCTGTTTTCCTCGTAATGGAGCGTATAAACTTGTTCTGTTTTTCTTACTGTTTTGATCAATTTTGATTTCACCGGTTGAGTATGATTGAACACTTAGTTTATTAGCAAACGCTTCATTGTAAATTAATTCTGTCACAGGTAAATCTTTATTATTAATATTCGTTGATAAAAATAGCTGGCATGCAAAATTTGGATAAGTAGACTGAATTGTAAATACTATTTCGGAAAGCACATCACTTGGATTCATTGTAGAATATATCTTTTTAGTCACTTGATACATGAGCTCATACTTATTTTTAGTTTCCATTGATTCTACATGATAATCTTGATTATCTAACAAAAAATATATTTCTTTACTTATTTTTTTTATTGATACCTGAAAATTTGCTAGTCTTTGCTCCTCTTTGGTAAACCCCAATAGCACATAGGCAATTGGGATTTGATACTGTTGTATCGGTATTAAATATGCTAATGGTAGTCGTTTGTTAAGTAATGCCTTGTTACCATCGAAAATATGTGCGTCCTTGTTTATTAAATCTTTTCTATTAAGAACGTCATCAGAAAAAAGGAATCGTTTGTATACCTTTGTCGTTTGGTCATTCTCACGTACAATTTCGTAATCTTGCTTAGATGGTTTATAAAGATATAAGGCTGTGTACGTTGCATTTGTATTTTTTTTTATTTGTTGAATTACTTCATTATATAAAGTGTGCTTCTTCGTTGTCACGGATAAAACATTACTGGAAATTAAGGTAGCCATTGAATTGTTTTCTTGGTTATCATATTCCATTAATATCCCCACCCAGCATTTATATTTTATTGATACATAGTGAAATGGATCACTACATTCCTTGTGTGTATATATTGATTTAATTATATCACATTATATACCAATGTTTGTTATCTTTCTACCAAATTGTAGTTCTTTTTTCTTACATATGATACTTCATTATCTCCCTTATTGACTTACACACCAAAAAAATATATAATGTACTTTGTGTAAAAAAGGTAGCCTATGTGAACCACCGGCTGATCATTCTGTTCCTTACTTTTCAATTGAATCGTAAGGTGTATCGTGTAACTCTCTGCTGCTGGAGCGATGGTACATGAAAACAAAATGGCTGACGATCATGGAACGCACTGTCTTATTTTATGCAAATCTATTATATAAAGGAGAAGATGTACAATGGCTCGCTATACAGGTTCTGTATGGAAAAAGTCTCGTCGTCTCGGAATTTCATTAACTGGTACTGGTAAGGAGTTAGACAAACGTCCTTACGCACCTGGACAACACGGTCCAAATCAACGTAAAAAGCTATCTGAATATGGGTTGCAATTGCAAGAGAAGCAAAAACTTCGCTTCATGTATGGTGTAAATGAGCGCCAATTCCGTAACCTATTCGATAAAGCTGGTAAAATGAAAGGTATTCATGGTGAAACATTCATGATTCTATTAGAATCTCGTTTAGATAACCTTGTATACCGCTTAGGTCTTGCTCGTACGCGTAGACAAGCTCGTCAACTAGTAAATCACGGGCATATTACTGTAGATGGAAGTCGTGTTGACATTCCTTCTTACAGCGTAAAGCCTGGTCAAGCAATTGGCTTACGTGAAAAATCAAGAAATCTTAACATTGTAAAAGAAGCGGTTGAAGCTAACCCGTTTGTTCCAGAGTATGTTTCGTTTGATGAAGAAAAGCTAGAAGGTTCATATACTCGCTTGCCAGAGCGTTCTGAACTACCAGCTGAAATTAACGAAGCACTTATCGTTGAGTTCTACTCTCGTTAAAAAAAAGGTTCTACGTCAAATCACGTTGGTGAGTCAGAATAGTCAACTGAATTATTTTATGTTCGCGTCCTAAAGTAGCTAAG